>CAZMFM010000116.1:0-15184 GCA_964565565.1 uncultured Spirochaetaceae bacterium
TTCTTGGTGGGCTTTCGCGCCGCCTTCTTCTTGCTGGCCTTCTTCTTTGCGCTCTTCTTTGCCTTTTTGGGCGCCTTCTTTTTGGCGGCCTTCTTCGCCGCCGCCTTCTTCTTCTTCTTCGCTGGCTTTCGAGCAGCCTTCTTCGCCGTCTTCCGTGTGGATTTCTTGGCGGCCTTTCGAGCTTTCTTGCGTGCGGTCATGTTACAGGTCTCCCATCGGCTGGTTCAGAGCCTTCAGCCGTCAAAAAGTTTCGCGAGCGTAGCGGATCAACGTTCGTTCGGGAGTGCCTTCAACGATCCCAGATATTCTTTGAACTCGGAACGGAGCGCCACGACATCGAGTCGTCGGACGCCAATCGCGTTCGCGACTTCAAAGATCTCGTTGTCTTCCGCACCGGAGATGTTCTCGTCCGCGGCGGCCACCGCATAGAGACAGCGAAGCAATCGGATGCGTTCAGCCTCGTCACTCATGTCCCGAAACGCGCGCGCGACGAGGTGGTCGTCGCTTGCCTGGTTGGAGGAAGCTGCGTGGATTGCGGTTGTCACGAGTAGTTTGGCTTGATCGGCATCGATCTCGGCAAAGGTCTCGAGCCGATGAGCCATGGCCGCGCGCTCAGCATCGTCCGTCTTCAAATCCGCCTCCGCGATCCGCGCAAGCAGATAGCTGAAGGCGGCCACGAAGCGCGCTTGCTCCGCGGGGAGAGCGTCGAGTTGAGTGCTGATTTCAACTAGACTCGCGGGCTCGTTCTCCCGACCGTTCGTATTTCCTCCGATTCCCAGGAAACGCAGTAGCGACAATTCTCCAAACCTCCATATTCTGAACCGTACCGGTCAGAAGCCTCGAATGGGCTGGCCGGAATCTCTAGGCTTGTACGCGATGATCCGCAAGCCGAAAATTTCCTGAAGGAAAAGAATTGAAACTACCGACTTCACCCGATGAGATCCTATTGCTCCACAATCCGAAATGTTCGAAGAGCCGTGCGACCCTGGCCCTGATCGAGAAAAATGGCGTGTCGTTCGAGACGAGGCTCTATCTCGAGGATCCGCTTGCGCAGGAAGAACTCGCCGACCTCGGCCGTCGGCTGGGCAAGACGCCAGTCGAGTTTACGCGCGTGGGCCAAGCCGAGCTGGCCGACGCGGGGCTCGATGCATCATCGCCTGGCGAGGACATTCTCGGGGCGATGGCAAAGTCCCCGATCCTGATGGAACGGCCGATTCTGATTCGAGGCGACCGTGCGAAGATCGGGCGACCGCCCGAGGATGTCTTGGAACTCCTGGGCGACTAACGCGCTACGGATGGTTGAGGGACAGGGCGCGAAGCCTTCGATCAGTCGTTTGCGTGAGGCAGGACTTCTTCGTCGAGCAGCCGCGTCTGTTCCATCAATTCGTCGCGATTGCGCACGAGGGGAATGGCGATGAATTTGCTGACGCCGGCGGCCCGGAATTCGCGGATCAAGTCCAGGACCCGATCCGCGCCGCCGATCGCCTGAATTCGCTCGAGCCGGCGATCTCGGGGCTGGCTAGCTTGTTCGCCCGCCGGTAGCCGATTGGCCTCCGCCGGGCTTCCGATGCGATAGAGAATCGTCGCGCCATAGTGGTCGTCGGGAATGGGTCGGCCGATCCGCCGACTCTCCTCGCGAATGGCCTGGACCGTTTCAGCCGTTTCTTCCGGCGTTTGGAGGGGTGCCAGCCAACCGCTGCCGAATCGCGCCGTTCGGCGCACGGCCGCCTTCGAGGCGCCGCCTAGCCAGAGCGGCAATGGGTCTTGTCGCGGGCGGGGGTTGATCGTGGCGTCCTTCAGGGAGAAGAACTTGCCGTCGAAATTTGCGCCTTCGGACTTCCATAGCCGCGTGATGACTTCGAGCGCTTCGTCCGCACGGGCGCCGCGCCCCTTCGGACTTCGTCCGGTCGCTTCCCATTCCGGGGCTTCGGCTCGCCCGATCGCGACGGTTGGCAAGAAGCGGCCCTCGCTCATGTGATCGAGGGTGGCACATTGGCGCGCGAAGGTGATCGGGTCACGAAAGGGTAGGACGATCGCGTTGGTGCCGAATTTGAGTCGCCGTGTCGCACCGGCGATGATCGACAAGAGCGTCATCGGTTCGAGGGCCGATTGCCGAGACAAGACCTGATCCGACTGCCAGATCGAATCGATGGCGGAGTCTTCACACCGGTCGAGCCAACCTCGGAAATCCGAGGCGGACTCGAACGCAAAACGTCCGAGACCCATTCCGATCCGCACGGCCATTCGCGTGGCCCGACTTCAGCGGGGCTTGCGCAATTTAAGGACGAAACGATCGGTTGCGCCGCGCATTCCTTCGGCGAAGACGAATTTCGTTCGGTCGTCTTCGGGGTGTCGCAGGACATCGCTCGTTGCCTCGACGATGAAGCCAGCCTTTTCGGCGGCCTCCACGGCCTTGGATTCTTCGAGCCGATGGAGCTTGTCATTGTCGGCGTCTACATTGCCGGCGTGCTCGATCAATCCAAGGACGCCACCGGGCCGCAGCACGTCTCGCACAGCGAGCAACATCGCGTTCGCCGCTTCGGGTCCGCTTCCGTTATAGACGTCATGAAAATTGAGCGCCGTAACCGCTGCGTCGACGCTATTGGGAGCGAGTCCCAGGTTATCGATCTCGCGATCGAGTCGCTTGACGTTAGGCAGACGTCCGTCAGCGAGTCGCGCAGTCATCGCCTTTTCGTTCGCACCGTCCCGGAACTTCAAGACGAACTCAGGGTTTTGCGCGTAGACCCGACCCTTCGGGCCGACCGCTTCGGACAGGGCTTCCGTGTAGTAGCCGCTTGCCGCGATCAGATCCATCACGGTCATCCCTGGCTCGATCTCCAGGAATTCGATGATGGCCGCAGGATGTCGTCCCGCGTCGCGGGCTTTGTCCGCCTCGGTGCGATCCCCGCTTGCCAGACGAGTTGCGAGATCGGGCCCGGTCGCGCAAGCGAGCGAACCCGAGAGTGCGACCACGGCGGCAGTCAAGAGGAGTGAAAAGGAGCGAGTCGAAAAGACCTGCACGTTGGAACCTCCGGTTTGGGCGAGCGGTTTAGGCGGGCGTGGGCATGGGCGCGCGCTGCAGGCTACGTGAAGCATCTTTAATCGTCGACATCAAAGATGGGAAATGAGTCGGATCAGCGTGCGCAGTGAGTCTGCAGGACCCGTGCACACTAGCGGCTCCAGCCCGTGGAGCTTCACTCGGGCTTCAATAAAATGGTTCCAGCGGACGAAGGACTTTGACATGGATACGATGGGAATCGCCCAGTCCGGAATGCAGGGCGCGCGGACACGGCTCGCTGTCTCCGCACACAATGTGGCCAATCTTCTGACGCAGAATTTCCGGCCGCAACGCGCAGACCAATCCAATGTCTCGTCGGGAGGCACACGGGTGCGCGTTCGGGAATCGAGCGATCCCAGCCCCGTCAGCCTCGAACGCGAAATCGGCCAACAGATTCAGGCCAAGACCGCCTACACGGCTTCTGCTCGTGTCTTCGCAGTCGGCGCAGAGATGCAGGGCGCGTTGCTCGATATCTTCGCCTGATTGTCCGGTCGCATCGCTCGTGGCGACGCTAGGCGCGCGCCAGATCGATCCCACGCCCCCAATCAATTCCGGACCACTCGCCTGGCCAGCCCTATCCGAGCGCTCCGCCGCAGCTCGAACCCGCGCCGGACGTGCAGCCGAAACAATGCGAGGCGGTTGCGATGTCATCGCCGGCGAGGTCGGCGAGATCGTCGACCTCGAAGATCGTTCGGCGTGGGCCGGGCGGGAGGATTTCGAGGGCTTGATTGAAGTCGCAATCCCAGATCGTCCCGTCGTGACCGACGCTGATCATGCTGCGACACATGAGGCTCGGGATATTGCCTTCGTTGAAATGGTCGACGAGCAGACGCATATAGTTTTCGTATTCGCCGTCACGATGGAGCTCATGGGCGAATCGCTTGATCGGCATATTGGTGATCGTGAGCAGCCGATTGAAGACGATTCCGAACTGGCGGCCCAGTTCCTCGCGGTACTCGGCTTCGAGGGATTCCTGGGACGGCGGCAGGAACGCGCCAACCGGGTTGTAGATGAGATCGATCTTCAGTCCAGAGTTCGGGCGGCCATAACCCAATTCGTTCAAGGTCTGGAGTGCGCGGATACTTTCGTCGAAGACGCCGCGGCCGCGCTGTGCCTCGACTTTCTCCAGGCTGTAGCAGGGCAGGGAGGCAACGATCTCGGCACCCTCATCGGCGAGGAAGGCGGCCGTAGTTTCCTGGCCCTTCTCGAAGAGGATCGTCAGGTTGCATCGGTCGATCACGCGTCGACCCAGGGCACGGGCACCTTGTACCAGATGCCGGAAGTCCGGATGCATCTCGGGTGCGCCGCCCGTGATATCGAGGGTGTCGACCTGAGGGTTGCGTTCGAGCAGTTCGAGAATTCGGTTACAGCCCCGGCGGTCGAGGGCCTCCGTCCGCTTCGGGCCGGATTCGACGTGGCAATGATGACAGGCGAGGTTGCAGCGCAGCCCGATGTTCACCTGGATCGTCGTCACGGTCGTGCGGTGCAACCCTTTGATTCCCGCGTTCGACAGCCGTTTGACGAATCCTTCGCGATCGATCTCAGGGATGGCCTCGCGGTGCTTCCTTGGTTTTGGGTCAGCGACTAACAACAGGAATCCGTGGCTGGTTTGTTGAGCCTGTAGTCTGCACCCTTGGTTTCCTTTGGATGGCGCGGCGCGGTCCGGTCGCAATCAAACTCGACTTGCTCTGCATCCAGGATGACGACAGCGGGCTCGATTCCGATCGTCTCTTCGGCGTAGGGTTCGCCGGAGAGGATCCGGTAGGTCTTGGCGCAAACGGCCGTTCGGACACCGCGCTCGAGCGTATGGCCGTCGTCGTCGACGACTTGCTTCCACGGCCCCTTGTAGACGATGGCGTGCCCGGCCTCCATGCAAGGTCCTTCCTTGCCCTTCTTGGCGAGGATGGTCACGGATCGAAATTCGATCCCCTCGACGACGGCGAAGGGATCGCTCTCCCATTTGTCGATCTCGATGCCATAGAAGCCGGCGGCCTCGAGGCGCTTCAGAAAATCCAGTTCTTGAAAAGCGCCGGATACGCAGCCGCTCCAGAGCTCCGGGTCGTTCTTGAGGTGTGCCGGGACGACTTCATCACTGACGATGTCGGAATGGGCGATTCGGCCGCCCGGTTTGAGGACGCGGTACATCTCTTCGATCAGTTGGTCTTTCTCTTCTTCACGAACGAGGTTGAGTACGCAATTCGAGACGATGAGATCGACGGAGTTGTCCGCGACCAGGGGTTGTTCGCGACAGAGGCGGTCCTTTTCCTCTTCGAGCCGCGTTAGGTCCTGCATGCTTTTCACGGGATGATCGTTCAGCCAGCTTTCGAGCTGATCGACGTTCAAGGCGAGGTCCTGGATTCGGCCACGGCGAAATTCGACATTGGCGTAACCGATGTTGCGTGCGACCGAGGGCGCAGATTCCCGAGCCAGGCCTAGCATTTCGTCGTTCATGTCGACGCCGATGACCCGGCCTTCGGCCCCGACGATCTGTGAAGCGATGAAGCAGATCTTTCCGCCGCCGCTGCCCAGATCGAGAACGGTTTCTCCTGGCCGGACATAACGTGAGGGGTCGCCACAGCCATAGTCACGCTCGATGACTTCATTGGGAATCGCTTCGAGCAGCGTTCGGTCGTAGTCGACGGGGCAACAGAGGGCTTCTTCGCGCGCCTGCGCCGCCGCGCTATAGCGTTCGCGTGTGGCGTCTTCGGCGTCGAGGCGTGGCTCGTTTGATCGTTCTGTCGGGTGCAAGTCGGAGGTGGGCAGGGCAGACGGGGCGGTTGATACGGTCATTGTCGAGTGCTTTCTCCAGAATTGAATTGAGCCTGAGGGGCTCGTGGTGAGCGCCGATTCGAGTGGCTCAACCTCTTCGAGAATTTCGATGCATGAGAAGCTTCAAGAACCTTCCCGCGGACTGCAACTACGCGCGCTCAATCCATTGGGTTACCGGGTCGAGGTGCTTGGCTCCGCTCGCGTCCGCGTTGGCGCGACCAGTTCGGGGCCCAGGAGTCGGAAGTTCGAAAACCAGGCCGTCGCCTCCTTGCAGGTGTCGTCGGAGTCGGTCATCAACCCGACGGCGTAGGGTTGCGAGCTTGGGGCAGGGTCGAAGACGCGGCCGGCGTCGGCGGCGAGATCGACGACTGCCTCACGCCATGGGCGGCTCGCCGAATTGTTCGACCCGGATTCGAGCGCCAGCAATCGCACGTCCCGCTCTACGGGGCTGATCCAGGTTTCTCCCCGGGAAACTCGACTCCCCCAGACGAAATTGAGGGCTTTGCCCGGAATTTCGGCCCCGAAGAGGCGCTCCCCCATCTCGTTGCGAAGTCGGCGCCACAGGCTTGCGCCCTTGGCATCGAAGCGAAACAGCACGTAGACGCGCGCCGCGAAATCGTCGCCCTCCTCATTCTGTTCGTCGTGGTTCTCGAGCCCCTTCTCGATGCGCCATCGCCAGGCGAGTCGCGGCGTTCGAGCCAGATCGAAGTCCATCGGCAATCGCAGCAGCATGGCAGAGGCCGAGCACTGACTGATGGCGCGGTAGGCGGGGTGCCCGTCTGGATCGCTTGCGATCTCGTAGGTTGTTTCGCGTTCGATGTTTCGAAAAGCCAGCGGTTGCCAGTCCTCCTCGCCCATCGCGGCGAGTGGGATCACGAGGACACCCGTGTCCCCGGCTGCGGAGGGCCAAGCGAAGGCGAGGCAAAGGGCCACGGCGATCATCGAGGCGATCATCGAGGCACCCCCGTGGAAAACGCGGCCTACGCATCCCGAGGGGGTTGGCGCCGGTTTCGATTCCGTGATCGACGTTGCACCGGGAATGGCCGCCTCTTGTCCTGCTATGGTCTGCGCCGATCGACGTTGGGCGGCGGGCGCACGGTCGTTTCGAGCCCATTGCTCTCGAACGTTGGCTGTACCCGTACGATCGTGGATCGGCTCTTCGAGTCTCCTCTTCGCAGTTGCAGTCGCAGTCGCGTTTCGAATCGGCGTCCTTCGGTTCGGCCGAGTCGATCGAAGGATCGTATGAAGAGTCAAAGCGCCACTACTCCGTCGCTCGCGACGACTGAATCCGGGCAGTGAATTCCCGGCTCTATTCACAACGGACCGACAATCGGCCCTACCAAGTTCAAGGAGTCTAGAAGATGAGCGAAATTCGCTTCGATGATCGAGTAGCAGTCATTACCGGTGCCGGGGGCGGTCTTGGCCGAACCTATGCCCTGGAATTTGCAAAGCGTGGCGCCAAGGTCGTCGTGAACGACCTCGGTGGTGCGGCTGATGGATCGGGCGCCGGCACCAGCATGGCCGACCAGGTCGTGAAGGAAATCGAAGAAGCTGGAGGCACCGCAGTCTCGAATTACGACTCGGTAGCGACCCCAGAAGGCGGCGAAGCGATCATCCAGACCGCGCTCGACAATTTCGGGCAGGTCGACATCGTCGTCAACAACGCCGGCATCCTGCGCGATAAATCCTTCGCGAAGCTCTCGCAAGCCGAACTCGAACTCGTGCTCGACGTCCATCTCAAGGGCGGCTTCTTCGTCTCGCAGCCGGCATTTCGAGCGATGAAGGAAAAGAATTACGGTCGCTTCGTTCATACGTCTTCGGCGGCCGGCATCTTCGGCAACTTCGGGCAGACCAATTACGGTGCCGCCAAGATGGGACTCGTTGGACTTTCCAACGTGATCGCCGTCGAGGGTGCCAAGAACAACATCCACTCGAACGTGATCGCGCCGATCGCGCGAACGCGCATGACCGAGGACCTGCTAGGCCCGATGGCCGAAAAAGTGCTGCCGGATTGCGTGACACCACTGACGGTCTTTCTCAGCTCTGAGGCCTGCGACGTCACACACTCGATCTACTCGGTCGGCGGCGGGCGATATGCGCGCATCTTCATCGGGATGGGCCAGGGTTGGTTCAAGGGTGCCGGCGAAGCGGCGACGGTCGAAGAGATCGCCTCGAATTGGGACGCCATCCATTCCGACGCGGGATACGTCATTCCCGATTCGATCGCAGACGAGATGAAGGCCCTGTTGGCCGCCTTCAAGGGCTAACCATCGTTCCGGGGTCTCGTTGCCCTGAAAGCAAGCCGAATTGGGCTGACCGCTGGCGACGTACATTAAATGTGCGTCGCTGGTGGCCAGCCTTTTTTCGTTCTCCCTGCTGAACCGTGCGGCTACACTCGCCTTATGAAAATGCTCAAATGGATTTTGATCGCCGTAGCCCTGGTTGCCGCCGTATCGCTTCTGGCGGGGTTCTACCTGCTTGGCAGCGAACCCGTACCCGAGACGAGCGACTACGCGATCGATGTCCCAGCGCTTCGTTCGCTCGCGAGGAGTTCGGGCTCGGAACTTCCCGTCGAAATTCGCTACGAGGTGATTGCGATCGGTGAGCTGGCACGCGGGTTCATCATGGCGGGCGAAGATTTCTCTCCGACCGAGATGCCCCGGCCGGTCTTCCAGGTTCTCTATCCGGATGGCAGCTATCTGCTGATTGATTCCGCATACGATCGAGCAATGCACGAGGTCGATGCCGCAGACTCACCTTTCTTTGATGCCGCCTGGGAGAAATTGGTGATTGCGATGGAGGGCGCCGACGCGATCGTCGTCACTCATGAGCACGGAGATCATCTCGGCGGCGTTTTGATGCATCCGCGCCGCGAAGGATTGGCTGGGAGCCTTCGATTGACGGAGGAGCAGGTGTCGAGTCGCGGCAAGATTTTTGCGGTCTTGCCGGACGCCTTTCAAGAGAAGCTCGAAACGCTTCGCTACGACGACGTCATGGCGGTCGCCCCCGGCGTCGTGCTCAAGAAGGCAGCCGGGCATACGCCGGGAAGCCAGATGGTCTTCGTGGAATTGGCGAGTGGAATCGAGCTGCTCTTCGTGGGCGATGTCGTCTGGAATTTCGATGCCGTGACCGAATTGAAATACCGACCACGTCTAGTCACCGATTTCTTTCTCGGCGAAGATCGCGCCGCCGTCCTCGACCAGATTCGTGCGCTGCGCGATCTTCATGACACCGGAACGGTTCCGATCGTCGTCTCACACGATCAAAGAACCTACCGGCACGTTGGACTCGAAGAAGGGTTCGTGCTCGAAAAGATCTGAACACGTTTGCTGGTTCTCGCAGGCTGATTTTGGCTCGCCATACGCCACCCGTTCCATTGGAGGATTTGATGTCTCAATTCGTTCGCGCTGCCCAGGCGTGCCTCTTTTCCGCGCTACTGCTTGCGGGCTGTCAGCCCGGGTCGCGTTCGCCCGAGGCCGCCCCGTCGACGGCGAAGATCGAGATTCTGCATGGGCCGAATCCCTGGAGCCATCTCGATTTCCAGAACGACCCGAGCCATTTCACGTTCGCGATCGTCTCGGATTTGACCGGCGGCTACCGCGAGGGTGTCTTCGAGGCGGCCGTCGATCGACTTCAACTCCTGCGTCCGGAATTCATCGTCAGCGTTGGGGATTTCATCGAGGGCTATACCGAGGACCGCGACGAAATCACCCAGCAATGGGACGACTTCGACTCGATGCTCGGCCCCTTGTCGGCCCCCTTCTTCTATGTCCCGGGAAATCACGACTACTCGAATGAAGTGATGGCCGAGATCTGGCGCGAACGACGCGGGCGCGACTACTACCATTTCGTCTATGGCGACGTGCTCTTTCTCGCGATCAATACCGAGCGAACGCAGATTCCGATGCCACCCGAGACGCGGGAAAGGCTGGGCAAGCTTTTCGCCCTCGGACGGAGCGATCCCGAAGCGGCCAGGGCTTTGATTGGCGATTCGCTCAGCACCACGACCTTGGCGGCCAGCCTCGGCGAGGACCAGGTCGCCTATTTCGAACGCGTGATCGCTGACAATCCGGATGTACGCCACACCTTTTTGTTGATGCACAAGCCGATCTGGCAGGGCGAGGGCAGTCGCGAGCTTGATCGGATCGAGGCGGCGTTAGGCGATCGCCCGTTCACGGCTTTTGCTGGACACGTCCATAACTATGAGCGCTACGAAATGGGCAGCAACCTGCACATTCGTCTCGGAACGACTGGAGGAAGCTGGATTGTTCCCGGAATGCCGGGCAGTTTCGATCACGTCACCTTGATCACCATGACAAGCGAAGGTCCGAGCATCGCGAACCTGGTTCTCGACGGGATTCTCGATAGCGAGGGGCGTATGGATTCGGATGATCGTCTTTGGCGAGCAGGGGCGAAAGAACCCGCAACCACGACGGAAGAAGGCGGCTGAGTTCAAGCTGCAGGAGACCAAAGGATGAGGCTGACCCCAAAGACCAACGTGATCGTGCTTTTGAGCCTCGCCGTTGCCGCGCTGGCTTGTGCCTCGACGCCTGCGAAGCGAATTGAAGAGAATCAATCACTCTTCGATGGCTATTCAGCGGAGATCCAAGCGAATCTGAGAGTCGGTAAGGTCGATGTCGGCTACGACGAAGAGATGGTTCATATGGCGCTTGGCGAGCCGGATCAGACTTCGACCGAGCTGGCCGAAGACGGCGAGACCCTGTTCTGGGGCTACACGCGATCGAGGCCGCGGGTGTCAGTCGGCCTGGGTGGCGGAAGCTTCGGGGGCCGCGGCGGGATGGGCGGCGGCCTTGGCGTTGGTTCCGGCGGCGGCAGGGAATACACGGCCATCGTCGAGTTCCGCGAAGGCAGAGTGACCCGGGTACGCTACTTCGACTAGGAGCCTGACCCAAGACTCTCGTGGGAAGCCCGAGCGTCGAGGCGCGCCGTTGGCAAGGCGCGGAGCCGCAGCTGTAGCTGGCTACAGCAAGGTTTCGCAACGCCGCCAGCGGTGATGCATCGGCGATCGGGCGTCGCGACGAGTCTTGGGTCAGGCTCCTAGCCGGTAGCGCCCTCGATCAGCGCGTCGAGCGCCGGCCATTCGATGGCGGCCTGGCCGGCGAAGACCTGGAGCAGGAGCTCGCCGTCCTCGTCCTCTTTGGCGCGGAATTCGCTGACCTTCTTCTCGAGATCCCCGGCATCCGGACAGAGGATTTCGTCGTCGGTCAGGATGCCGTCTTCGTGCTCGAGTCCCAGAAGGTCGAGCCATCCCGTCAACAGATCGAGGCGGCATTTCAGGAAGTAGATCGCGAAGAGTTCCTCGGCGAGCGGGCTCGCGGACGGCCGCGCCATCGAACGTCGAATGGCGGAAATGCGCTTGGCCATCGGCTGCTTCTGCAGGTATTGAGGGCGGAATTTCAAGGCTGTCGCAGCCGTCGCCACGGTCTGTCGAAAAACCTCGGGGGCCTCGACAGAAATCCGCTTCATGATCCGTTCGCCGTCGTCTTGAGTCATCGCACTGAAGATCTGGTGGGGTCGCATGGGCAGTTCAATAGCATTCCGCGGCCGCGGCCGCAGAGCGTCCTTCGTCGTTCGCGACGCCCCGCCAGACCTCGCGGACCGCGACGCCGACGGTGCAGATCAGGCCGGCGGCCAGTGCGGAATGTAGACCCGTCACCTCGACGGGAAGGCGGAGCAGTACATTCGTGATGCCCACGAGGACCTGGAGCGAGGCGAAGACGGCCGCGATGGCTAGCCAGGTTCTGGAGCCGCGATGGCCACGGGAAATCGCGGCGGCGCTCGCGATGGCCAGGAAACAGGCGTAGCCGACCAGGCGGTGGAAGACGTGAAGCCCCTGGATGCCGGACCAGGTCGGGAAGTACTCGCCGTTCATGCAGGTTGGCCAGTCGGGGCAGACCAGTCCGGCATAATTCGACGAAACGAGCCCACCGAGAACGATCTGTGTCGCGAGCAGCGCGCCGGCGACCGACGTCACGGCACGAACGGTCGAGGAAGCGCACACCTCGCCGGGAGGGCCGTCTGAGGAGGCTCTACGAAGGCTTCTTCCGACCAGCACCAGCGCCAGGGCGAAGGCGTTTCCAGTGACGAGATGCGATGTCACGGTCCACGATGCGAGCAAATGGAGGACGGTCAGACCGCCCAAGATGATCTGTGTCGCCAGGAGCACGGCCGTGAGCAGGAGGCTGCGCCACGTTCTTGCTCGCAGGGCCGGCGGGCGAAGGGTCAGGGCGCTTAGCACGACGAAGACGATCCCAATGCTTCCGGCAAGCGCCCGATGTCCCCATTCGAAGGCGATCTTGACGTCGAAGCGAGGAACGACCTGGCCGAAGCAGAGGGGCCAGTCGGGGCAGGCGAGGCCAGCTCCGTTGGCGCGGACTAGAGCGCCCAGGACGACGAGGATATAAGTGACACCGGCCAGCCCGAGGAATCCAATCCCCAAGCGGCGGGCAATCGTCTGGCTCGAAGCGTCTTTGATCGGATCGGTCGGCTTGCTGGCGACACGGGCGCTGGCCAAGATTCGGATCTCCGGCGTGGGATGAGGGAATGGGTTTTGCGGCTGAGTGGGATGTGGCTTTTTTCGTGGCGCGGCGACTCTATAGGAAGGCGGCATGCGTTGCCCCGGTTCGTGTAGGGCGTTTACCCCCTGGGGTTGGAACTCCGAGAGCGGTTGGGGGATCCAGTCTTCAGAAGTTTGTTCAAGCCGTCGATAGAGAGATTGTTATGGTCGAAGCCCAAATGACTCGAGAACAAAACGATGACCCGCGAAAGCTCTCCGCGATGATCGCGCGAGTGCTGGAGCTGGCCGAATCCCACGCGGTCTCCTCCGTGGTCGTGGGCGTGGCAGCGGAGGAGGGCGATCTGCTCTTTCCCGATTATCTCGCCTACCTCGAAAGCGCATTGCGCGTCGAGGACCAGATCTTCCGGATGACGCGTGAGCGCGCCGTACTCTACCTCTCGGATGTCGACGCCACGGGCGCCGCCGAAGTCCTGGTACGCATCTTCGCAGAGTTCTGCGACGAGTTTCCGACTTCAGATCCGCCGGAGTTCGCGCAGCGAATGCTCGAAATCCAGCCCGGTGCGGGTGAGTTGTCCGTAAAGGACGTGCTGACCTCCGTCTTCGGTTCCGTCGAGACGCTTCACTAGAAAGCGCCCGAGACCAACACCCGAGCCACCACGAGGCCTTCCGGTCAACGCGTATACTCCCGCGCAACCGGCTATGCGACTCGAAGAATCTTTCACTGACAATCTACTACGAGGGCTACGGCCTTCGAGCCCGGAACGCCCGGTCTTTCCGTGGCGATCTCGTCGTGCTTGCTGAATGAAGCGAGCGCCTTCGAGCACGCCCGGACGGCTTGCCCCCTTGGTCTTCGCAATCGTCCTCCCGCTGGCTTCGGCTGTGATCCTGCTGCCCGGCGAGTTCTCTCACTACCGGCGCTGGCTCGAACTTGGGTCGGACGAGACGGTGCTTCGTCTGGGCGTACTGTCGGCAATCTTTGCCAAGACACTGGTCGTGCTCCTGGTCTGCATCGGATTGCTGGCGTTCTGCGCGCGCACCCTGCAACCGCGCACCCTACGCTTGCTTTCGCTCTTCGTGAGTCTCTTCGTGCTAGGCGGACTGGTCGCGGACCTGGCCCTGCAGGAGCAGCTCGGAAACCACCTCAGCGACTACCTGCCCTTTCTCCTTGATCCCGCGACCTTTCGCTGGGCCGGCGAAGGTTTCGATGCCGTGCCCGCATTGCAGTCCGTCGTCGCGAAGCTCGCGATCGCCTTCGTGCCCGCCGGACTGCTCGCTTGGATCGCCGAACGTTGGGTCGCGGGGGCGCCCAAGCAGCGCGGTCGCCCGGCCATCGTCGGACTCATCGGAGTCGCCTTGTTGCCCTTGATTGCCGAGCCCTTGTTGCTGCGTGCGGGTGACGCGCCCGTGGTGCTCTATCAACTGAGCGAGCGATTGCCCTGGTCGTGGGCCATCCACGTCGGCCCCATGGACCACGCGATCGAAAACAGCCAATCCAAGGCGCAAGCGCTCTACACCCGCGCACTTCCGGAATTGACGAGCCAGCCCGGTTCCGCGGGGCTCTTGTTGGAGCAAGAGCCGACGACCACCCCGGATATCCTTCTCGTGGTCGTCGAGAGCCTTCGGCACGATGTGCTCGATCGCGAGACGATGCCGAATGTCTGGGCGATGGCGGCGCACGAATCTGGATCCGAGCCCGGGTCGACGGTGCAGCGCGGTATTCGGCTCGAAACCCACTACGCAACCTCGAATGCGTCTCACTACGGGCTCTTCGCGCTTCTCTACGGCCGAAGTCCGCTGTTCTATTTCGAGACTCTCGACGCCGACGAGCCGCCGACGCTGCCGAATCAACTGCGCGCGTGGGGCTACACGACACATTACGTGACCTGTACCGATATCCGGTGGCGCGAGATGGACCGGTTCATGGGGCCTCCACATTTCATCGTCGAGCCCATGCGGGGCGGATCCCTCGAAGACTGTGATCGCGAAGTGGTTTCGCGTGCGGCGAGCCTGCTCGAGCCTGGGGAACGTGCACCGCGCCTGGTCCTGGCCTTCTTGATGTCGACCCATTTCGGCTATCACTATCCGGAGACCACCGAGTCGTTCCAGCCCGCCCTGGCGCCGCCTAACGTTTTCGAACTCGATCCGGCGCGCGACCGCGTCGCATTGATGAATCGCTATCGCAACAGCGCGCGCTACGTCGATTCATTGATCGGATCGCTTTTTGAGCGCATCGCGCTCGAACAGACATTGGTGGTTGTCACCGGGGACCATGGTGAGTCGCTCTTCGACGACGGTACGGTTGCGCATTCGAGCCTCCTCTCGGAAATCCAGACACGTGTCCCCTTGGCGATGTCGGGGCCCGGCGTATCCGTACGCACTCTGCGAAAGGGCCCAACGGATCACGCTGACCTGCTGCCGACGCTCTTTGCTCGCCTGGGCATCGAAAGCCAGGCACTCGCCGCCTACCCCGGGCGTGATCTGCTCGGCGGCGGTGCTTCGGAGTTCGTTCCCCTGGTACATGCCAAATCACGTCGCAGCTCCCGCGATCGCATCGCATTGGTGTCCCGGGACTTTCGCTACGCCATTCGGCTCGACGCAGCACGGGGGGAAATGCGATTTCTCGGCAAGCTGAGGGCGGACGGGCAGCCTTCGCGGAGTCGGGTCTCGCAAGCCGAGGCTGCGAGGGCGCTGCGTTGGTTCGATCGCTATCTGGACTCGGTCCGCGTGCGCTAGCAGGCCGCGGAAGAACCCCTCCCGTCGCGATGCACGCGTCTTTCGCGTCCACTCTTCGTTGCGAAAGCTCGCTGTGGTTCACCACA
>CAZMFM010000117.1:0-10090 GCA_964565565.1 uncultured Spirochaetaceae bacterium
GCCGTCTTCGGCGGTCATCGTGGACAGGTCAAAGCGAATGCGGCCCGCTCGGTAGTAGAGGTCGGGGAGCAGGCAGTAGTAGCCTTGTGCCGCGATTCGCCGGGCGAACCCGTAGAGCTCTTCGCGAATGCCGGGAGCGTCCATATAGAGGACGACGACGGGCGACGGGCCGCCTTCCTTCGGATAGGCAACAAAGGTTTCCATTACGCCGTCGTCTGTCTGGATTTGAAGAAATTTTTCGCCCAATCGATTCTCTCCCGTTGAGGTCTGTGTGGCCGCTCGATCGTGATGATAGGTGGCCAAGCGCGGTTTAGGGAGGGTCGGAATCCGGGGATGCGCGCTCGTCGGTCGTGCGTGGGCGCTCTGGGCGGGTTTGGGATCGGGCATTTGCGTGTGGGCCCTGAAGTTCTCGGTGTGGGAATCTTCCGTTGGGTGTCACATACTATATATTCTGTGTATGGGCAGTCAGCGTCGATGCCCGGAGCGATGATTGGATTGAGGGATCAGAGAGGGTGGGGCCCGGCCGAGTTCGATCGTTCGGGTTGAGAAGCCGAAAAGCTGACGAGATTGAATCAACCGAAACGAGGCCGCGACATGGACGACATCATCCCGCTCGATCCCAGCACTCCTGTTGGCGACATGCCGACACTGAGCCTTTCAAGATCCAAGCGGCCGTCGACGACTCAGTCGATGCGTGCCTCCTTGACGACGGCGACGGCGACGGCGCTTGCGATGGCGGTCGTCTTGACCGTCGCGTTAGGCTGCGCGGCGCCCATCCCGGTCGTGACGAATGTGGTTCATGATTCGGATGTCCGAGACTGTTCCCCGAAAAGACTCGAAGGGCTCGCGGGCCTGGATGTCGCGATCGTGATCGACAGGTCGCTGTCCACGCGGCGCCCTTCCGGGCTGGACGTCGACGGCGACGGCCGGGTTCACGACTTCAAACGCAATTCGACCTTCGACCGCGGAGATTCCCGTCTAGCGGCGATGCTCGAGGGCGTTCGCGCCCTGCTGCAGAACGCGGAGGGCCGTGATATTCGCTTCTCGCTGATGACCTTCTCGGGGCCGACGGCGGATCGACCAGCGGAGGAAACGCCCTTGGTCGGTTCCGGAACCGAGTCGAAGCTCTACGCTGATCTGAGCAGGAACACGCCTCGGTTGGAACGCGTCTTGTCCGACATGTTGAGTCACGGAAGTCAGGGGACTTCTGTTTTCTACGCTGGGATGCGTCGCGGGACGCATGTGCTCACAGCTCGACCCAATAGCGGGCGTCGTCGCGTGGTCCTATTTCTGGCGGATGGCCCGCGTACAACAGGGATCCCGCCGACCGGCATCAACGCCGGTGGGGAGCTGATCTTTCGGGACCCACGGATGAAGACGGCCGCCATCATGGCGCGAAAGCGGAAGGTGGTCTTTCACACGTTCGGTTTTTCCCAGGATGCCGGCAACTGGCGACAGAAACCCTTGGGGCAGATCGCGGGGGCGACTGGTGGGAACTACCACGCCGTCGAAGATCCGTCTCAACTCTACTGCCACCTTGCGCAGGCGCTGCGCTCGCCGGGCTCAGTCAGCAGTCGGGAACTGATGGTCGCGCAAAGCGACGTGGCCGTGGACTAGCCTGGCCGGGTTCGCCCCATCCGCTGGATCCTTGGACCGCTTGTCGGATGGTCTTGCTGTTCGGCGAGCCTCGCTTCAGAAACCTGGTGGCGATCGCTCGCTCCAGCCCCTTGCGCGACGCCAGCTTTCGCGGATCCTTGCCGACCGAGCTTTCCAGGGAGCAGGCGTTGTCCGAAATCATCTTGATCAATCTGACCGGTGAGGATCGTCCCGGGATTACCCGTGACCTCAGCGCAATTCTCGCTGAACACGATCTTCGCGTACTCGATATCGGGCAGGCCGTCATTCACGACACCTTGACCCTTGGCCTTCTGGTCGAGCTGCCGCCCGAGTCGGAGTCGCACCCGGTGCTGAAGGATGTGCTCTTTCGCGCCCACGAGTGGGGCCTGCAAGTGCGCTTTACACCCATCGGCCTCGATGAATACGAGCGCTGGGTGGCCGCCCAGGGTCAACCCCGACATATCATGACCCTGATCGGCGAGCGCCTGACGGCCAGGCATTTGGAGGCGGTCGGTGATCTCGCGACGCGACATGGCCTGAACATCGACAACATTACGCGGCTGTCGGGACGAGTGTCGCTGACCGACGAAAACGACCAACTGCGATCCTGCGTCGAGCTCTCCATGCGCGGTACACCGGACGACGCGTCGGGATTGCGCGGGGAGTTGCTCGAACTGGCGCAATCGCTCGCGGTCGACATCGCCTTTCAAGTCGACAATGTCTATCGTCGCAACCGACGATTGGTGGCCTTCGACATGGACTCGACGCTGATCCAGACCGAGGTGATCGACGAACTCGCTCGGGCGGCCGGGGTAGGCGACGAGGTCTCGGCGATTACCGAGGCGGCCATGAATGGCGAGCTGGATTTCAGGGAGAGCCTGCTCCGGCGTGTCGCGCTGCTCGAGGGGCTCGAGGAAAAGGTGCTCGAGGAGATCGCCGAAAATCTTCCACTCACCGCCGGTGCAGAGCGGCTGATTCGGACGCTGCGCAATCTCGGCTACCGCACTGCGATTCTTTCCGGTGGTTTCAGTTTCTCGGGCGCCGCACTGAAACAGCGGCTCGGGATTGATTTCGTTTTTGCAAATGAACTCGAAATTGTGAATGGCCGGCTGACGGGGCGGGTTTCGGGCGAGATCGTGGATGGCGCACGGAAGGCTGCGCTGCTGCGACAGCTCGCAGAGCAAGAGGGGCTGCGACTCGAACAGACGATCGCTGTTGGCGACGGTGCGAACGACCTGCCCATGTTGGACGCGGCCGGTCTAGGTATCGCCTTCCACGCGAAACCCAAGGTTCGGGCTTCCGCGGAGCAGGTGATCTCGAACCTCGGACTCGACGGAATTCTCTACCTGATTGGCATGAGCGATCGAGAGGTTCAGCAGGCTTGAAAGGGGCGGCTGGACGAATCGAGTAGGCGGGGATCTCGCGGACCTGCGAGGATATGCCCTGCATGGGGAATGGAGCCGAGAAGACGCCCGCTCACGAGCCGGCCCGCACAGGTGGTTGGCGGTACGCAACCAAGCCTCTGGCGGCGCCCGAATTTCGCCGAGTCTTTGCGAGTAACGTGCTCTTCTTCATGGCGATGAGCGGGCAGGGGCTGGTGCGACCCTGGCTGGCCTTCGAGTTGACCGATAGCCCGCTCGCCCTCGGGATGGTGAGTGCGGCGGTCGCGACGCCGATGCTCCTTCTTGGCCCGTTTGGCGGCGTGCTCGCGGATCGCATGGAGCGCCGTGGCCTAATTCTCTGGGCGCAAATGCTCGCGATTGCCAGTGAACTCTTGACGCTCGTTCTGCTCTTGATGGGCCGATTGGAGTTCTGGCATCTGATTCTGACCGCGGCAATGATGGGCTGCGCCTTCCCGCTCATCATGCCTGCGCGACAGGCCATCGTCGTGAATATCGTGGGAAAGCGTGGCCTCGGTTCCGCGGTTGCGCTCAATATGTCAGGAGTCAACGTGACTCGCGTCCTGGGCCCGGCGATCGCTGGATTCTTGATTCCCGTGATCCAGGTCGAAGGCGTCTACATGATGAATCTCGGTCTCTACACGTTGGCCTGGCTCGTGATGACCCGGGTGCAGCGCGTGCCTCCGCCCGCGGATGCGAAGGCGTCCTCGGTTTCCAAGAACCTCTCGGACGGCTTTCGCTATGTCTGGTCGAATCGACTGGTTCTGATCCTTTTGGCGTACGGGCTTGTCCCTCTTTTTCTTGCGATGCCTTTTCAAGCGCTGCTCGTCGTGTTTGCCGAGGACGTCTGGCAGGTTGGAGCCTCGGGCCTGGGGGTTTTGACGGCGACCGCCGGAGTCGGTGCGGTCGCTGGTTCTGCCTACATCGCTGGCCGAAACGCCAACGCGGGTCGGCTCCGGCTGATGATGTGGAGTGCTGTGATCTTTGGTGCATTGCTTGCTGGCTTCGCAGTGAGTCCTTGGTTTTGGCTCGCCCTGGTACTCGTTTTCGTTGCCAATGTTTTCGGTAGCATGTTTGGAACGCTGAATAACACGGCCATCCAATTGCTCATTCCTGATGCGGTGCGCGGACGAATTTCGAGCTTTTTGATGATGTCCTTTTCGTTGCCGCTGCTGGGGACATTGCCGGTCACTGCGGTTGCGGATCGACTAGGGGCGCCTATCGCAGTCGGGCTGTCTTCTAGCTTGGCGGTCGTGGCGACCGTCGTCTTCTATCTGGCCAGTCGGAACCTGCGAGAACTCGATTCCCGCGTGGCGCATGCGATGAGGCAGGATTAGGTGAAAATGGGCCGTGGGGCGTTCCGCGGGGACTTGGATGGGAGGGCGAGAAGTTGCTGATTACGATTTCACGTCAATATATGGCCGGTGGTTCGAGGGTCGCGGCCGACGTGGCCTCGTCACTGGGCTGGACGGTGATCGATGATGCCTTCGTCGATGCCGTGGCCGAGCGATCCGAATTCACGCCCGAGGATGTGCGCAGCCTGGACGAGCGCGTCCCGACCTTCATGGAGCGATTCGGACAATCCTCTGCGCTCTCGTCGCCAGAAACCCTAATGGCGACACCGAGTGCGATCGAGGGACCGGCCGCCGTCGAGCTCGCGCATGTCACTCGACAGGTGATCAAAGAGTTGAGCCAGCGCGACCGAATCGTATTCGTCGGGCGCGCGGCGGCGGCGATTCTGGCCGGCGAGCGCGATGCGATTCATGTCCGCCTGGTCGCGCCGATCGCGGCCCGGGTTCGTGTGGCGATGGTCGAGCTGACGTTATCTGAGGAAGATGCCCAGACGGAGATTCGAGATCGCGATGGTCTTCGCGGGCGATATCACCTGGAACTCTACGATCGAGACTGGAACGATCCTTCGAACTATCACATGGTGTTGAACACCGATGCACTCGGCCTGGAGGGCGCAGCGGAGGTCGTTCTGGCCCGTGCGAACTCGCTGGGCTGGTCGGGTTGAGCCATGGTGCGATGCGCAATCCTGAGTTGGGAGGAGAGCGGAAATGGACAACTCGAATTTTCTTGCGCGCCCCAGTTCAGTCCGGCCCAGTCCAGTCCAGTCCAGTCCATGGCTTGTCCTCGTAGCGGCGTTCCTCGGTCTCGTCTTCTCATTCGACCGCGCAGTCCGTTCAGATTTCATCAGCCGAGATGATTCGGGGTAGAATTTCGCTGATGGAGCCGTTCAGGACGGCATCGCCAATCGAATCCATCTCGGTCGCCTCACCGTTGATGATGACGATCCGGGCGCCCGCTTCCTTGGCTGTCGGTACCATTGCCGCGATCGGATAGACGGCGAGGGTCGTCCCGATCGCGAGCATCAAGTCGCATTCTCGAGAAGCGATGTCTGCACGCTCGAGATTTTCACTGACCAGACCCTGACCAAATGAAATCGTCGCCGATTTCAGGATTCCGCCACAGCTTCGACACTCCGGATCGTCTTCGCCGGCGACGACGCGGTCGAGGGCTCGGGACATGGGTGCGCGTTCTCCACAGCCGAGGCATTCGACCTCGTGCAGGGTGCCGTGGATCTCGACGACGAGTTCCGGGTCGCTTCCCGCGGCTTGGTGAAGTCCGTCGACATTCTGGGTGACGAGGGTGTGGAGCTTTCCGGAGTGCTCGAGCCTAACGAGGGCCTGGTGACCGAGATTGGGCAAGCGCTCTCCGGCCTGGGTTTCGAGCCGCCATTGCCAGGCGCGTTTGCGTACGGCGGGATCGGAAACGTAGACCTGGAGCGTGGCCATTTTCTCGGCCTCGGGGTTCTTGGTCCACAAGCCCTGGGGACCACGAAAGTCCGGGATGCCCGAATCGGTCGAGATGCCGGCGCCGGTGAGTACCGCAATGTGTTGGGCGTGTTCGATCCATTGACGGACGATCTCGATCTGCTGGTCCAAGTCGTCGCTCGGTGTCATCGAATTCCCTTCAGCGAGGCTTCGCCGCGCGAGCGCTCGAAATCGCGAAATGAACTAACAGCAAGCACCGCCCGGTTGGCCACGTGCGTCGCGCCACTCGCCGAGATCGAGAAAGAGCCCCTGCAAGGCCGCGGCGCGCATGGCCCGGCGTGGCTCGATCACCCAGGGGCCCCTTCGAGCAACGCGGAGGGTTGCGGCTTGATCGGCGGCGAGCACAATCTCTCGATCGCCGTCGAAGGCCATCAGCCCAGGGCCCGACCAGCGCACGTCCGTCTCCAACTCGATTCGCTCAACGCCCTCGATGCCCACGGTTTCATAGAGTCCGGGTGACAGGGGTGCTCGCACGGTCTTTCCGGATCGCTCCGGGTGGGCGCCGGGACGAGTCTGCACTTCGACTGCGAATTCGTCATCGGCTTCGCAGGGCATGAGCAGGCCGCCGACCGGGGACAGGCCGACGCTTGCCGGTTCGGCACGTGTCAGCAGGATTCGTGAGAGTCTTTTCGGATCCGCCTGGAGCAGGCTGCCCGGATGGTCATTGACGAGCAGGGCGGCGTCGATCAAGGCGATGCTCTCTCGTCCATCGTCGCATAGCACTTCGAGGAGTTTTGCGCGGCGCGCTGCGTCTTCGAGGGGAAGGCGCCCGGAGGCAACGAGTCCCGCTGCCGCGCCCGCGATCGTGGCTTCGACGTCGAAGGGAAAGACATTGTTGGTGCCAGTCGAGAGCGGGAGCAGGGCGACGTCGCGCCAAGCTTGGGTGATGGCGCGACTGGTTCCGTCGCCACCGAGGGCGACGATGGCGCGACAACCGGCTTGTCGCATCGCCAGGGCGGCGTTCTGACTGTCGATGCCACGTCCGGTGGTTTTGAGATCGAGCAACTCGCATTCGACGCCGAGAGCGAGGGCGTCGGTGGCCGAAGAGGCGATTCGGAAGGCGTCCCGGGAAAGCAGGATCTTGTTGACGCCGGCTGCGGCGGCGCCGACGACGATGCGCGTGACCTGATTGCGTTTGTCGTCGATGGTCGATGTGCCCGCGCGGGCGAAGAGGCGGCGCGCGTCGCGGCCCGAGTGAGGATTGACGATGATGCCGAGGGTTCCCTGGGTGTCCATTGCGGAGAAGCTATCCCGATCGGTTGCCCGATGCGAGGGAAAGGTCCGGACCGGATTCCGGTCATTGCACTAGGCCAGCTACGGGATTGGGCTGAGCAAGGAGTCGAGGTCGACGTGCAATTTCGCTTCTTTTCCAGGCATCGGACGATCCGCTCAAGCGCAGCCCGGGTACACGCCGATGCAACGAGGGAGCAGGCATGTCGCAGGTCGAATCGAACAGAAAATCGCTGGCGACGGGTCGCGTGATCCGGCGTGTTTGGGCGAAATCGGAGAAGAGTTTTGGAACAACAGCCGCCCACGCCCGATTCAGGAAGCCCAAGACGCAGGCGGGCGATCGCGCTCGGCGTTCTCGCAATGGTCGTCGTGGGCGCTTGTGCCTGGGCTGCGCGGGACGTTGCCTTTCGGCTCGATCAGAGGCGCGTGCAAAGCAGTGAATTGATTCGCGACCTGAGCGGCATGGCCAACCGGCTTTACCTCGCCGACGAGGCGCGGATAGACGGCCTGGTCGAGCGGCTTCGCGTGGAACTTCGAGCCCAAGAACTCTGGTCGGACTCTGAAACGGTGGTCGCCCTCGGTACGCCCGGCGATGAGCGGACGCAGATCGATGCGCGACGGCTTCGCGGAGTTTTGCGTCGAGGCCTCACGGCCAATGAAGATGTCAGCGCGCTGGAACTGATCGTCGCCGGCCATGATGGTCTCTCGACCTTCCGGCTCGAACGGGGCTCAGCGGGTGAGCAGCCAGAGGTCCTCGATTCGGCAGCGCGGGAAGGTATCGCGAAGGCCTTGTGGTATGCGGATGAGGTCAGACGTTCCGTGGTTTCGGCGGGGCGTCGCGTCGAGCGCAGCGATCTTGCTTTTGAACGCATCGGCGACGCGGAACATCCGATTATACGGGTGGCCATCGGCCTTCACGACCCAGCGGAATTGGTTCAGGGCGCGGTCGTGGCTTCGATCAATGTCGGCGCGCTGGCCGCACGATTGGAAACGATTCCTGCGGCGGATGCCCGGATCACGTTGTTGATGGCGGACGGTCGACGCTTGACCGCCCCGTCGGCGGTCAGCGAGATCGATGCTCGCAATGCGGCGCTGGCAGCACGGATATTGGGTGCGGCCGAATTGCCGGAAGTTTTCGAAGCGAAAGGCCGTTTGATCTACGGGCTTCCGATGTCCCATGCGGATGGCACTCGCGCCAATCTTCTTGTTCTCGTCGAAACCGCGGCGCCGCCGGTTGGACTCGCCGCTTGGCTGGACACGCCTTGGCCAGTCGCCCTGGTGTTGATCGGGCTGGTTTCGGGTCTCGCACTCTGGGCGCTGCTACGTGGTGCATCGACGGCCGTCCCCATCGCGCCGGCTGCGGCCTCTCCGGCGGCCGAGAACGACGCTTCGTCGCCGGGCTCGGGGGAGATCGAGGTGGCCCGCGAGTCTTTTGTTTTGCGCGACTGGCTCGCGGATATTCGTGGTTGTCTCGAGCGGGATGCGGCGACCCGTGGTCTGGCCCTCGATCTGCGCTGCGACCGCTCGCTGCCAGAAGAGCTCGCCTCGGATCCCGGTTGGCTCGGCGGGTTGGTTGTGGCGATGGGGCGTGAAGCGCTCGATGCGACTTCCGGCGATCGGGTTAGGCTCGACGTATTGGAGGACGCGGGCAACCGCTTGCGATTCGAATTGGGCGCCAATGGCGTCGAGTTCGGTCCCGTGAGCGGGATGGAGGAAGTGGCCCAGTTGATCGGCGCCCATTTCGAAAATGGGCAGGCGGGGCGGGTTGCCCTGGTGCTCGAGGGCGCACTCGTCAGCGGTTGAAACGCCGGACCATCTTCCGTCTGCCATGGCCCGCCGTCAGCAGGGTCTTAAGCTTAGTTCTTCGAGATGGGCTCGCTGGGCCAATCCTGTCCGATCGTTTCCGTTCTGCCACCGCTCTTGCTATGTGCGAAGACGGCCACGCCGTGTCTCGGCGCGAGGTGCTCGGTCAGTGATCGGCTCTCGTCGATCGTCATGATCGAGTCCAGCAGATGCATGGTTTCGTCGTCCTCGATCGAGAGTGCTTGACCACGGGTAGGCCCGACCAGAAGGTCAGCCAGATGGCCAAAGCCCACGAGTACAATCGGTTCGAGTTCGGCCAGAAGCATCCCGGCCGGATCGTTTGCGGATTGCGGGAATCCACCGTCGTCACCGCGATGCGGAACGATCGATAGCCCCTCGGCGTTGGCCAGGGATTCGGGAAGGACGTCCCAAAGCTCTTCGAGTCGGATCAACGCGGAAGCCGAGAGTTGGAGCGGCCCGGACGCAATGCGGTCGAGGAAGAGGAGCAGCGCGCCGTTCGTCAGGCTTGGCCGGATGTGATTCAAGAATTGTTGTGCGTCGCTCTGACAGAAGAGGGCATCGCTCAGCAGGATCGCGTGGCAGGGAGCGTCCGTCGCCCAGTCCTCGAGATCCCCGACATTCACATCGATGACTTCGCCCAGGCCGGCGAGTTCGATCTTCTGGCGACGTGCATCGGCCAGTTCCGGATTGACGTCGAGGACGTCCATGCGAAGGCCATCGACGCCCAGTTCGCGCAAGGCGAGAACCAGATGAACCTCTGCGTCGGGGAGACTTCCCCCGAGACTCTTCAGGAAAACGTATTCCGGTCCAGGATTGCCCAGGTGGCTCTGCAGTCGCTCGGCCAGGAAGCCGTGAACGGTTCCCGGTCCGACACCACCCGTTACTTCGGCGAATCGACGGTCGCGCCAATGGGAAAGGATCGGGGGAAGTGGGCTAGGCGAGGTCAGGAGTGACTCGCTCGTACAGGTCTCGGTTGCATCATCCGCCTCGTCGGGGATGGCTTCCAGGATCTCGACATCGATCTGCTGCGCGGGAGCGGATTCGACGACGACTGATATCTCCGGTTCGGACTCGGCGGCGACTTCGGCCTCGGCTTTGGCTCGGACTTCGATCCTGGCTTCGACTCTGGCTTCGACTCCGGCTTCGACTTCGGCGTCCGCTTCGACTGTGGCTTCACGGGCC
>CAZMFM010000117.1:10190-15047 GCA_964565565.1 uncultured Spirochaetaceae bacterium
GGCTTCGACTCCGGCTTCGACTTCGGCGTCCGCTTCGACTGTGGCTTCACGGGCCGGCCGGGCGGGCTCCGGTTCTGAAGTGACGTCCGAGCTGGGCTCGACTTCCGAACCCTTCGATTGGATGACCGGTGTCGTCGCCCGCGGCGTGCCGGGCGGGCGGGACCTGGGGCGTCTGGGCTTCGTGCGAATCGTGTCCTGGGCGAGCACGGGTCGCGACCACTCGGCTTGCGGCATTTCTCGGCTCGCGGAGTCGGGCTGGGGAAGAGGGTGGCCCATGGCTTGTTCGATTCGCGCAAGGGTCTCGGTGAGTGTGGCGATCCGTGATTCGCGGTGCGCGATCGTTTCGCTCAACTGATTGCGCTCAATCTCAGCTCGTTGCAGATCTGCGTCCTGCGATTCACACCGCTGCTTCTGCTCTTCGAGACGTTGCTTCATGTCGACGAGTTGGGCGTCGCGCGCGGACAGGCCTTGACGGGTCACAGTGAGGTGTTCTTCACGTGCGAGAATTTCGAGATCTCTTGCTTGCAGCGTTTCTTCGAGGGCCGCCTGCGCGCTGCGTAATTCATTGTTGTCAGCCTGGAGCCGGGCCGACAGGGCGAGCAATTCGCGATGGCGCGCAATGGTTGTTGCGAGCTTCTCGTCGTTCTCGGCCATTTGCTGGTCGAGGGCTTCGGCGCGCTCGATGTAGGCGCTCACTTCGTGTTGACGATCTTCGACGCGCGCCTTCGCGATCGCGAGTTCGGTCGCACTCTGCGACAGTTCGGACACGAGGGCTTGATACTCTTCGCGTGATTCTTCGATGCGGCCACGCAATCCGATGACTTCCGCGCGCAGCGCGCGTTCGCCTTCGGGAAGCGGCGTGAGGGCGCCTCGGGCAGCACGCAACGAGGCTTCGAGCTTCTCGGCATGGCTCGTGGATTGAACGAGTTTTCCGCTCGTGACCGCAAGTTGGTCGATCAGATGATCCCGGTCGATGCTGATCGCGTCGAGTTCGCTTTGAAGCGCTTCGTTTTCCTTCTCGACGCGCACCGTCGTCGCGTTCTCGCCACCCGCCGAGGCGCGCAAGACCTGGAGCTCAGTGTCGCGTTCTTCGAGTTCAACGCGAAGGATACGGAGGCTTGCCTCGGCGGCTTCGGTCGCCGCGCTGTTGTCGGTGCTGGACGGGCCGCCCGGACTCGCCGGGACGCTTGCGTTTATGGGGGCGGTCAGGGAGTGGCTGGCGTCGCGTTGCAAGAGTGTACTGGCGCGTGCTTCGAGGGTTGACTGAATTCCGTCGGCCGCGGCGCGAGGAAAGATCTCTTCGAGGTCTCCGGAGTCTGGATCCTCTGGCTCTGGGCGTTCGGGGAATTCGAGGGCCTCGGCTTCTGGCTTTGCTTCGGCTTGGTCCTCGGTGCCGTCGGCGATGTCCTCGGTGACTTCCTCGGCGTCGGGGCTGGCTTCCCCGGCCATCGTTTCGGCGTCCTCCTCTGCGTCTTCGGCATCCTCAACGTCCTCGCACTGAGCCTCGGGTTCGGTCTCTGTTGTCGGAGTCGAGTGGTCGTCGGCGGCCGCCGGATCGTCTTCGGCGACGTTCACTACGGGTGCGGGGCCCGGGGCTGCCTCGGCCGCAACGGGTGTGGGTTTTGGGGGCGCTTCATCTTCCTCGTCGCCATCGAAGCCCATTTGGCGAGCGAAATCTGCTTCGTCGCTCGAAAGCGAGGCGGAATCGATCTTCAACGAAGCGTCGAGCTTCGAAGCGTCCGGCCCTTCTTCGCTGGTGCTCAAATTTTCTTCGGACATGGATGTAGTCCCACAGTCGGGAACGCCCTCCCGTTCTGCGCATCGGTTGCGATTGGGAGCGGCTTGACGCACGTGTGGCGCCTATTCAACAAACCATGCCTAAGCCCCAGGTCGGGACTCCGGACTAACCCCTACGAAATGGGGTGTGTTATGCGGATCTGCGCTCTGTTCAGGGCCGATGGCGCGGTGGCCCACTCGCGATGCGATCGGCCATGGAGCGAACCATGCGGACGGCGATCGCCGGATTGCAGGTGACGATTTGTTCGAGCTCGGCTTCATTGAAGAGGCAACACCAGGTCGAACCCTTGGCTTGGAGATTGGCGTGGCGGCGCGCGCCTGTGAGGGTGGAGATGGCGCCGAGAAAGGTGCCTTCCCGGGATTCGACGGCGACTTCTTGATCGTCGATCACGACGGCCACCTCTCCGCGTAGCAGCAGCACGGTGTGTTGGGCTGTGTCCGATACGCTGGCGATGATCTCGCCGTCGTCGAAGTGAACGAAGTGGCGGTCGAATCCGGGGCCGCGACAGATCGAGGCCCAAAGCGGGTCGACCAGGGTTTCGATGATCTCTTTGATCTCGTCGGGGTTGGCGCGGTCCCGGCGTGCGGCGGCGATGGTCGCGGTGTCGAGACCGAATCCGCTGGCGATGGCGCGAATACGGGCCAGCACCTCACCGGTTCCGCCCGGACGCCTTGCGGGATCGATGTAGAGCATGCCCATCACGATCTCTTCGAGGGGAGGGGGGCAGTCGAGGGCAATGTCCGAGAGGGCCTTGAGTCCGAAGGTGTTGCCCTGTTCGCGGGTGCGTAGGACGTCTTGTCGGCGGTTGAGGTCGATGCCGGTAAAGAGTGCCCAGGCGGTGGCCGCGATGCCCCAGAGATCGGTTCGCAGGTCGAAGGATTGGACCTTGGCTGTCGCCTGTTCGGGGGCGCGATAGCCGTGGGTTCCGAGGCCGATCGAAAGCTGGCCTTGATTGAGCAGGCCCCGGGACATGCGCGAAGAATGGGAGACGCCGAAATCAGTCAGCACATAGCCACCGTTTCCGTCCAGCAAGACGTTGGAGGGCTTCACGTCGAGATGCAGAATCGAGGCGCGGTGCGCTGCGCCTAACGCTTGTGTCAGATCCGAGAGCAGGCGCCATGTCTGTTCGGCGGAGAGCCGACCGAGGAAGGGCCAGGCGTCGGCCAGGCTGCCAGCCGGATAGTATTGGATTGCAGCAAACGAGGTTTCGGCGTCGATGTTCCAGTCGTAGAGCTTGGGAATCCGATCATGGCGGACCGCCAGCAAGGCAGCGAGTTCCCGTTTGAGGGAATTGCGCGCCTGGGGATCGTCGGGTCGGGCCATCACCTTCAAGGCGACGAGTTTGGGTGGTCCTCCCTCGTCCTCGGAATCGGGACCATCGAGGCAGCGAGCGAGAAAGACGGAACCGAATCCGCCGCGTCCAAGACGGCGAAGTACGCGATAGCGGTGGCGGGCCTGCAACTCGTCGCCGGGTTGTGGCGGCTGGATCACCGTTTCGGAGTCGCCCGAGCCAGCGGTCGAGGTGCAGTCGAGCGTGACGTCTTCGCCCACCTCGACCTGGGAGGGCTCGAGTAGGACCGTGCGCGAGGCGGCATTGCCGTGTAGGGGGTGCGAGGGGACGCCCAATTTTTTCTCCGGCGATTCGTTTCTTTCCTATCGGCCGGATCGTGGTTTCGCCTCAGCGCAAAACGAAGGACGGGTTTTTGTACGCTGTCCTCACGTGGAATTGCCGTCGACCTGCTTCTCGGCTGCAGCCGCTTGCTCTTCTCGGAATTCCTTGATCCCGCGCGGCACCATCCATAGGCAAAACGGAAGCATGATGAAGAACATGATTCGATTGAAATTCTGATGTTTGGCCATGTCCGGGTCCGAGGTCAGGAATCCGTCCCAACCAAACCAGAGGGAAAAGGCGACCAGTAAAACGGGCAGGAAAAGCGGGTGATAGAGTGGGTTCGGCGGCGGGCCGCGTCGTTTTCGGGCTTCGCCTTCGGGATTGTTATGATCAGTCATTGCGAGAACATAGCGTGGCTCTGTTCGCGTCGGGAGAAAACGTCTAGATGGCCGGACAGAGCAGCTATATCACGAGAGCGGGCTTTTTGAAGCTCCAATCGGAACTGACATGGTTGTGGAAAGAAGAGCGGCCGCGGGTGACGGAAGCCGTCTCGGTCGCGGCGGCGCTCGGTGACCGGTCGGAAAACGCAGACTACATCTATGGCAAGAAGAGATTGCGTGAGATCGATCGACGAATCCGCTTTCTGACCAAGCGCATCGAGGAGTTGAAGGTTGTCGACGGAGGGCCGCGCAAAGATTCCAACCGTGTCTACTTCGGGGCCTGGGTGACGATCGAAGACGAAGACGGTGATAGCCAGCGCTATCAGTTGGTTGGCCCGGATGAATTCGATGCTTCCGCTCGCAGGATCAGCGTCGACTCGCCGGTTGGACGCGCACTGATGGGGAAACGAATCGACGACGAGGTCGCCGTTCACCGGCCCAAGGGTGACGCCCTCTACACGATCTTGAAGATCGAATACGAAGACCATGAAGCCTGAATCGGCTGACCGGCGCAGCACGCCATGGCGTGCGTTAGGAATCGAGTTTTGTCCGACGCACGTCTTTGGATCTTTGGTTATGGCTCGCTCGTCTGGCGCCCGGCCTTTCCGCACCTGCGCGCCTGCCCAGCGTCGATAAGGGGTTATGCGCGTCGATTTTGGCAGGGCTCGACGGACCATCGCGGCTTGCCGGGTCGCCCGGGGCGTGTGGTCACGCTGGTTCCCGATGATCATCCGGGCCTCTTTGAAGAGTCGTCGCTTCAAGCCGGAGACCGCGAAACGCCGGGACGGTGCTGGGGGACAGCCTACGAAATTCATTCGGACGATCCCGACGAAGTGTTGGCGGGGCTCGACCATCGGGAGCGCGGGGGCTACGAACGCGTTCAGCTTGAGATCGAGCTGCGCGAGGCCGCGGCTTTTGGGGACGATGATGGCCGGACGCAAGCGCCCTGCGTGGCCGGGTTGGTCTATATCGCCAGTCCCGACAACGACGATTTTCTCGGCGCGGCG
>CAZMFM010000118.1:0-1311 GCA_964565565.1 uncultured Spirochaetaceae bacterium
ACGGTTTCTTGGGGAGGCCCAGGGAGCGCAGATCATCCGCAATGGCGTGGTCGCCCAGGCTGAGTTCGACGCTGCTGCCGCGACTCACGCCCAACCCTGAAGATCGTTGGGTGAAGACCGTTTGATGCGGAACACTTTCGATGTAGGTGTATCCGAGGCCCTTCGTTTCCGGCTGTCCTTTGTTGCCGCCGCGGGGCATGTCGATCTCGAATACTTTTTTCCCATCCATTTCGAGCAAACCGTGAAAGCGACCTTCCCGTGAGGAGTCGAATTCGATTCGCTCGACCGTCTTCGGGAAGCCCCAGATGATCGAGCCCGCATCTCGCGTAAACGATTGGTTGACCGGCATCTTCCAGCTGAAAGTGGGCAGCCCGCCACCGGCCATGGCCCTCCAGGCGCTGACCCAGGGGATCTGCGGGAACCCTTTCGGAGCACCCCGCAAGCGCACGAAAAAGTTCATCGCGACTTCGTTGTAGTCGCCGAGATCGTTGTCTTTGTAGTCGATACAACTCAGCATGAAGAGCGTACGCCTGGGTAGGAAATCGACGATCTCGAAGGCCTCGCCGATCAGTTCGCCTGCGGCCCGACTGGAGACCAGGAAACCGGCGATGGCCCCGGACGCATCGCGCACTTCGACAGGGAACGTGACTCGTCGACCTTGAATTTCATAGCTCGGACTCGCGTCGGTCGACATCGTTTGATTCCCTCCTACGGAGAAGACAAGAAGCGCCGGTCAGCGCCCATGACCCGGCTGCGCTGACCGAAGCGTCGCTTACCGGCAGACAGTCGACGAGAATAGGCGCTAGTCTCCGGACCTGCTCGATTGTGAGCGGAAAAGCCCAACGCCCGCGGTCGACCCGACAGAGACCGTGAGCGCCCGCGAGGTCCAACCATGTCCGGAATCGTCATCACCCTCCTCGTCATCCTTGTCCTGATCGTGGCTGTCGCGATGCTGGTCGTCGGCATCTATAACCGACTGATCGCCCTCAAGAATCGCTACGAGAACGGCTTCGCCCAGATCGAAGTGCAGCTCAAGCGACGACACGACCTGATCCCGAATCTGGTCGAGACGGTCAAAGGTTATATGTCCCATGAGCGTGAGACGCTCGAGGCCGTCATTGCGGCCCGCAATCAAGCGGTCGGTGGACTCGCCCAGGCGGCGGGCAATCCCGGCGATCCCGGTGCGATGAAATCCCTCGGCAGTGCGGAGGGTGTGTTGTCCGGGGCGATGGGACGCCTGCTCGCTCTCTCCGAGTCCTATCCGGATCTCAAGGCGAGCGAAAACATGAAACAACTGACCGAAGAGCTGAC
>CAZMFM010000118.1:1411-14794 GCA_964565565.1 uncultured Spirochaetaceae bacterium
AATACCTTCGCGAAGCGCCTTCACAACCGGGCCGCGCAATCGAAACGAGGATCTCGCTACGGACTTTTTCGAAAGCCAGGATCAAGCACGGAAGCACACGTCTCGACTCGTCGTTCTCTTTGGTCTCGCCGTCACCGGAATCATGGGGCTGCTCTACGGGCTCGCCGCATTAGTGGTCGGCTTCAAGGGACAGGACCCGAGAACCGGCGAGGTCTTGTGGGCGATCCAATGGCTCGACCCGACCCTGATGTTGCAGGTGGCAGGCGGAACCCTGCTGCTCGTGGGTGGCGCGAGTCTGGTTCGCATCGCACAGCTTCGCGGGGGCGGGCATGTCGTTGCCGAATCGATGGGGGGACGACTGCTTCACGGCAATAGTCAGGACCCCCTTGAGCGGAAGCTGCTCAACATCGTTGAAGAAATGTCGATCGCTTCTGGAACGCCTACGCCGCCGGTCTACTTGCTCGATCAAGAATCGGGGATCAACGCCTTCGCGGCGGGGTATTCGATCGATGACGCCGTTCTCGGAATCACCCGAGGCTGCGCGGAGCGCCTATCACGAGACGAGCTACAGGGTGTCGTTGCGCACGAATTCAGTCATATCCTGAACGGTGATATGCGTTTGAACATCCGCCTGATGGGCATTCTCTATGGAATTCTCGTCATCGGATTCCTCGGCTACATGCTGCTTCGTTCCTCTTTCTGGTCCGGGGCGATGCGTCGTCGAAATAGCAAGGACAACAGCGCGATGGCCATGCTCGCCATTGGCATCGCGCTGATGGCGATCGGATTCGTCGGAACCTTCTTCGGCAATCTCATCAAGGCTTCCGTCAGCCGACAGCGGGAATACCTCGCCGACGCCTCCGCCGTCCAATTCACTCGCAATCCAGCGGGCATCGCAGGGGCGCTCAAGAAAATCGGTGGCCTCGACGTCGGCGCGACGATCAACAACCCCAACGCGGCCGAAGCCAGCCATCTCTTCTTCGGTCGTGCCATCCAATCTGGTTTCAGCTCGCTCTTTTCAACTCACCCACCCCTCGAAGAGAGAATCGCGCGGCTCGACCCGAGCTTCACGCCGAGAGCCGACGGCGCCGCGGGCGCCGCGCCGTCCAGTGCCAAACCCGGTCGCCCTGGAGTCATGGGATTCGCAGCCGAGCGCGCCGAGCGTGGGCTGGATCAGATCGGTCAGCCGACAACGGCTCATCTCGACTATGCCGGACAGTTGATTTCTGGTTTGCCTCGAGTCGTACTCGATGCCGCACACGAGCCCTACGGTGCGCGCGCCGTCATCTATGCGCTCTTGATCGGTGGCGACCAGGCAACGCAGGACGCTCAGATCGAGCAAATGCCTCAGATCGCCGACCCGGACGTCTGGAAGCTGGCGCTACAGTTGCGACCCCGCATCGCCGCCCTCGATCCGAACGTTCGTCTTCCCCTGCTGGACCTGACGCTTCCGGCACTCCGCGAACTCTCGCCCAACCAATTCAGCCGATTCCGAAAGGGGCTCGTCTCACTGATCGAGGCAGACCACAAAGTCGATCTCTTCGAATGGACACTACAACGCGTTTTGTTGACTCATTTGAAGCCGACCTTCGAGCCTTCGCGTCCGCCGCGCGCGAAGTACAAAAAACTTGCGCGGGTCGCGCGCCCTTGTTCGGTCATCCTCTCAACATTGGCGCAAGTCAGCGGGAGCGACCCCGACGAGACCGAGCGCGCATTTCAGATCGGGCGAGTCAGCCTGGGACTCGCCAAACTGGAATGGATACCACCCGAAGCGCTGGGCCTCTCGCTCCTCGATGAGGCGCTCAACGAGCTTTCGAAACTCACCGCCGGGCCGAAGAGAGAACTACTGACGGCTTGCGCGTACGTGATTTGCGCCGATCAGGAAATCAAGATCGTCGAGGCCGAACTCTTCCGCGCCATTGCCGATTCGCTGGACTGTCCGGTTCCCCCGCTGCTCGCCGGCCAACCGCTCGCCTAGTCGCCCAGGCCGCGAGCCGTTCGTCATTCATCGGCGTGACTAGACGACCCACGTTGCTCCTCGGCTTCTTCTGCCTCAGAGCGAAGAGGGATCCAGAGATCGAGACGCGTTCCGGCCGTGGTGGCATCAATTTGCAGGTCCGCATCAATCAGCTGAGCGCGTCGCATCATGTTGGTTCGGCCTCGGCCGGCTGCGACACCCGGGCGGATTCCGACCCCGTCGTCACTAACGACGACAGAAATTCCCGAACGTCCGTTCTCATCCTCTCGCACGCCGATTTGAACATGAATCGTCTCCGCCCTCGCGTGGCGGATCACGTTCGTGACCGCCTCCTGCAGGATGCGCAGGATGTGAAGACGCTCGTGGCGACCAATCCGGCTTACGGGCGGCAGATCCGTCGCTTCCCAACGAAGGCGCAGGCCATGGGCTCGCAAGCGAGATTCATTGCGGCTTCGGAAGGCGCCGAGTACCAGGTTCAGGTCATCGACGTTGGGATCGAGCGAATCGATCACCATACGCATGTCATCGATCGATGAGCGCAAGGCTGCAGCGATCTCTTCGGCCCCGGCCCGGCCCTTCTCCACCATCGCAAGAATGGACACGAGATGCCCGCCTACCCCATCGTGCATCTCTCGCATGATACGTTCTCGCTCGGCTGCGACGACGCGGCTCTCCTCGAGATCGCGCATGCGTGCAAAATTTCCCTTCAATTCGATGTGCTTCTCTTCGACCCGGGCTTCGAGCTCGGAATTGAGGTTCGTGGCACGTCGGAACGTCGCCAAGAAGCGCATCGTCAGAACCGCCGTCATGATTCCGGTTGCCGCCGGAATCGCCAGGGGAAGCATCCGAGGAGGGTCGTGACCGAGTAGATCCATCACGGAGAGGACATCGTGAACCCCAAACCCCAACGCCACGAGCCCAAGACCAGCAATCGAGTAGCGCGACGCTTTCGATCCCTCCATCTCACGGGCCAGAACCCAGATGGCATAACAACACATCAATAACGTCACTCCGTATAGTGGGACGAAGGTGGCGTCGTAGAAATTCCGGGATGCGAAGAAGGTCACGACGGCTACCGAAATCGCCCACCCGAATGCCGCTCTTTCAACCTGACGATGACGCAGACCGGCCAGTCCACAGGTGCAAGCGATCAGGAAGGGGCCCGTAAAACCGATTCCGCGATCTGCGAACCAACGCCATTTTTCTACGGAAATCGGAGCATCCCGTACAACCATATTCAGCAATATGATCCCGAGGCATCCCACGAATCCCGCAAACGCGAGATAGCTGACGTCCCGCGCGCTGTACCAGAAGGCGACCATGAAGAGAATGACTGTCAGCACCATCGCAACGATCATCTGTGGCAAGACGATGTAGAAGAAGTACCGACTCGTATAGAGATGAGCGATGACGTCCCTCGGCCCGAGATACACGAGACCGAGTTCGCCTTCCGGATCGCTCACGGCGAGTCGGAGATCGAGGACATTGCCTTCTTCCCGCAGCAAGCCGGTGGGCATTACGGCTTGGAGCGGAAAGTTCCAGCAACGCGTATTCGCGCCCTCGAAGGGTCCACACTCTGCCAGGAATTTTCCATTCAACCAGATCTCGAGATTCATATTGAAATCAGGGACATAGACCGAGACGTCGCGCGAAGCGTCACGCACATCGAACTCAAATCGATACCAGCCGCGGCCTCGCGTGCCCGGACGGGAAGTACTCCAACGGTCTGGAATCCTCACGACCTCCCATCCGTCTTCTGCGTCGGCCGGTGGCGCCTTTGCGTCGCTCAGCATGAAACGTGAATGGGCGAGCGCTCGGATTGCGTCGTCGGAGTTTGAATCCCCGCCGCCAACACCACACGCAGAGACCGTGAGCAAGAGCCATCCGGCCCAGCCAAGCCCACAGATCCTCGTTCTCAAAGCACCCGATCGCATGCGGGGATAGTAGTTTCAAACTGCGCTTTGCGTACCACCCGAATCTGGCAGCATCGAAGGCGAAACTGATTCGCAGCGACCACGTGGGCGGCCCAATAATGGTGGTGCCCCTCGCGATCACCTCTCAGAGACCGCCCTCGCCGCGCAAGCCCCGTCCCGCGACCCTACGAGACGCGTCCGATCGTCTTTTTCAGGAGGTCGAGCGAGCGTCGCCAGGCATCTTCGGAGGCACGCAGATTCCCGAGCGGCGTACCGCCAAAGGCGATCTTCAGCCCAACAACCGGATGCACGACGCTCGTGACGCCGCAGGGAGCGTAAGGAGTGGCTGTCGCGGTATGCCCGGCATCCGCATAACTGATGTGCTCGAAGTAGTGTGGGTAGTTGTTGTCGCGCAGTCTCGCAGCCGCCACTTCCGTCAAGTCTTTCGATGGCCACAACGAATCGTCGGCGCCGTTCAGCATCAGAATCGGACACTGGGCATTCTCTACGGGGATGGTTGCCGCGACCATGGCCTGTTGCGTTAGGCATGCCGCATACCCGGGAGTCAATTCGATTTCAGGCGCCTTCCAATCGACGGGTGCCGGGTCGAAGGTGACAAAGGGAAGAGGCTTGCCTTCGTAGGTAAACGCAGACGTAACCGTCGAATGGCCGTCCGTATCGACGCTGGAATGGACCAGCCCGCTCGGCACATTGGCGATCGTGCAGCTCACTTCGGGAAATGTCGCAGCCAGCAAGAGAACCAATTGTCCGCCATAAGAACCGCCATCGATGGCGATCGATCCGGAATTGCAGATTTCCTCTTCGAGCAAGTAGTCGAATGCTGTCTTGAAATACTCGAGCGGGATCTCGCGTGCGCCCAAGGGCAGCGGCTCGACACCAAAGTACGCCAGAGCGAGGGTCGCAAACCCATGGGATGCGTACAGGGCGGCTCGTGCTTCGTTCAGCCCACCCTCGGATCCACCAAGACACACGACGACGGGGTTCGGACGTGGTCCTTCGGGCTCGAATAACGTTCCGATCAGGCCGTGCTCGCGCAGCTCTTTGCGGCGCACCCCGTCTCCCATGAACCGTCGCGTCAAGGTGATTGCCACGCGCTGCCCGTCATCGGTATGGGCCTCCACATCGATCAGCAACGGCGACGCCACAACCAGAGTCGGCTTTGCTGCGCCCTCGGGTGGCCTGGTTTCTGACATCGACCACAAAAATCCCATTGCATGGGGTTCCGAGTATTCTCCCGAGACGGGGGAAGCCGAAGCGAGTTCGACAACACCTTGTTCGTTGGCGACGAATACGAGTGTCGACTCCCAAAGATCGCCGTCACGAACGGTGAGGCGACTATGAAGGTGGACCCGCTCTCCGGAATGGGCGCCGCTGACGGTCAGGAACACTTGCTCATCTGCCAGGGCGTCGGGGCGGTCTACGTCGATTCGAAGTGAACTGGCCATCGGTGGTCCTTCTGGCTGGCGGGCATGTCAGGAAACAGGGTGAGCGTGTCTCACACAGAGCACAGTCGACGATAGCGGCAACTTCAGCACGTTGGGGCGGACGTCCTGGTCGGTGCGTCCCCGAATCACGGAGTTTCGCGCCTACTCGAGCGCGGCATTGACGACACGCTCGGCCCGGCTCGCCGCCGTCGGGGTCTGCGTTACTCTCCGCTGCCCTATTCAAGGAGGCCCCATGATTCCAAAGACGACGACTGCTCTGAGAGTTTTCATTCCACGATTGCTGGGGGCTTTGGTGCTGGGGGCTTTGGTTGCCTGGCCAGCCGCCGCAGACGAAGGCCGCTCACTGCCCGCCTGGACCAAGACACTTACAAAGTCCCAGGGCAGTCAGATCGAACATATGCATCACGAACTCGAGGACGACCAGGCACCGCACAAGAAGGCAGAAGCCCTGGCCCTCAAAGAGCTCAACGAGATGACTGTTCGCGAGGATGTGAACCTCGAAGAGATCAACGGAAAAATCGGCGAACTGATGGCGGCGAAGCAAGAGATCATGCGGCTTCGGTACGAGCACCTCGTGCTGATGCGTCGAATCCTCTCGGACGACCAGAAGCCCGGATACGACGAGGGCGTGCTCAAACGCTCGGCCGTCCGCTAGGCGAAGCATCTGCGAGCCTTCGAATTCCCCCAAGGTCGAGATATTCGATCATCCGACCCTCATTGACAGAGAAGAGAAATGAAAATGCGAAGAGCAGGAATTTTCCTTGTAGGCATCTTGTGTCTCGTCATGGCGAACGCCACATACGCGGGCGATAAGCATCATGACGATGTCAGGAAGGCCGTATTCGACTTGCGATCTGGCGACGCAGAAAAGATCGAATCCCGGCTACTGAACGGAATCAAGTTCATCACGGCTTACTACAAAAAGGAAAACACGGAATTCAAGGCCGTCGTGGTCATTTCGGGCAAGGCCTACAAATACTTCGTCGAAGACCTGCAAAACTCTCCCTACAAAGACGACAAGGAATTGGTGGAGATCCAGAAGAAGCTTCGCCCCCTGATCAAGGAACTCAATGACGACTATGGCGTCCGCTTCGACATGTGTGGTGCCGGAATGAAATCTCGGGACATCAGTGCCGAATCCCTCTACCCCTTCATCCACTCCGACAAGGCACAACCGATCTATCTGATCAACTGGCAGAACGAAGGCTATGCCTACATGCCCTTTCAATGACGTCGGCTGGGGCTTGCCCGTACTCGAGACCCAGGTCCTTGAATATTGCCACCCTGTCCAAGAACCTGGCGTTCGTCCCGAGAGTTTTCCGAGTCGCCCATCGCTGTCGGCTGAGTCAGACGACAGCGGGTCGAGCTGAAGGCCGAGATCGTCTCGCGTAGACCCAGATCAACGCCGTGCTCCAGGCAATCTCGGAAACAACGAAGGCATAGAGCACCGCACTGATCCCGGCGAAAGAAATGTATCCAAGCATCAATGCTGCAAAGTAGAGCCGCAAGGCAACATCGCATAACACGAGTGTCGGCTTCTCCCTCCATGCGATACGCAGAACCGACCAGACGATCGTGAACCATCCAAACATGTTCACAAAGAGCATGTGGAGTGGTTCGAAGGCCGCAAGTTGGCCGGTTGCCCCCGTCCACTCGTGGATCGATGCAACATTGACTCGAAAATGCCAAGCCGCGAGAATCGGAACTGCGTAGACGCCAGCTGCAAAGAGGTCGTAGACAGCGCTAGCCGCCTGCATCCTGGGCAATGACTGCGATGTACTCATCGATTCGACCTTTCTGTGGGCGACGACCGTGGCCTATCGCCGCTGTTTTCAGGACACGGATCCGGTCGCGGGCGGACGGCGACGGCAATGCGATTGCTCGATGGCATGCCCGACGGCGACGAGCGTTCGATCTGAGAAAGGTAGGCCGAGAAGATCCATGCCAACGGGCAGTCCGCCATCCGTAAACCCGGCCGGGATCGAAAGCGCCGGTAGACCTGAGTTGGCGCTCGCATGGGCGTTGTTGCCCGCCTGCGGCTCCCCGATCGGTGCCGCAACCCGAGTGATGGTCGGGTAGACCAGCGCAGCAATCTCGAGTCTCTCGAGACACTCAATGAGCATTTTCCGCAGTGGTTCCCGCCGTGCGAGAGCAAGCTGATAGCCTTCTCGAGTTTTCGAATGATTGGCGGCCAGCACCTCGAGAACGGGAGCGACTTCGGGATGAAGGCGCCCCGTCGAGACAATCGATGACAGACTGGAATGCCCTGCGCTCGGATGACGCGCCAGGTAGATGGCCAGATCGTCTGCAAATTCGCCCATGACGACTTGGAACGAGAGATCAAGGAGACCTGTTAGTTTCGGCAACGCGACGGGGACGATCTCAACGCCCGCGTTTCCGAGTTCGACGAGGGCGCCGTCGACCACCGCCGCACTCTCTGCGTCGGCCTCCTCATCTCCAAAAAGTGTTTCTAGTCGGCCGAGGCGAAGTCCTTCGAGCGAAACGTCGCCGAGGACCGCGCTGAATGTAATCGACGAGCCACTCGTGCTCCGCGACTCCGACCGACCGAGCGTCATGCATCCGATCGAATCGAGCATGTGAGCGAGATCCGAAATGGTTCGAGCCAATGGACCCACAACGTCTTGGGTTCGAGACAAGGGCACGATTCCGCTCAGACTCGTCAAGCCCTTTGTCGGGCGAAGGCCGACGAGATTCGTCTGGGCCGCGGCCACCCGAATCGAACCGGTCGTGTCGGAGCCCATTCCGGCGGCCGCCAGACTGGCCGCAACAGCCGCTGCGGTCCCACCGCTCGACCCGCCTGGATTTCGAGATGGGTCGTACGGGTTTCGCGTCGCGCCGCCGGCTGAACTCACGGTTGTTATCCCGGCCGCGAACTCGTGCAGGTTCGTCTTACCAAGAATGACCGCACCGGCTTCGCGAAGCCGCTCGACGACGACGGCATCGCGCAAAGGGATCAACCCCTCGAGCGTGACCGATCCAGCGGTGGTTGGTAGACCCCGAATGTCGAAGTTGTCCTTGATGAGAATCGGGATTCCATGAAGAGGCCCCCTGACATGCCCGGCCGCCCTTTCCTGATCGAGAAGCCGCCCGTCTGCGGCCGCATCGGGATTCATGCAAAGAATTGAATGTAAGAGGCGAACGTCGATCGCCTCGATTCGCTCTCGATAGCGCTCGACCAGTCCCTCGGACGTCCACGCCCCTTGAGTCATCGACCACGCGAGATCATCGATCGTGGCTTCTTCAATCTCGATCGGTCGGGACATCGCGCTCTCTTTAATCCCTTAGAGAAGCGAAGGCCGGGACCATTGCTGCCGTGTCGTTGAATTCTCGCCAATGGTGAACTCGACCTTCACGCAGCTTGAGAACGTGAACCCAATCCATCTCGTAACGACGCCCGGTCGCTCGGACGAGACTCACCTCCTGGCCGACAACCACAACACGGTCCGGGGTGGCAATGATCTCCCCTATCGAGAATGCCTCCATTTCGATCGAAGCGGCAAGCAGGCGAGCGTACTTCGTAAGACCCACAGGCCCCTCGAACCGACCGCCGAAGGGAATGATCTCCGGCAGCGGGTTCTCCCACACGAAGTCGAATGAGAGATAATGCTCGAAGGCGTTTTCGACATCACCGGTCAGGATGAGCCCGAAGCAATCGCGAACGATCTTCTCAGATCTCAAAGACGCCGGGGACGCCGTACTCTCACTCGGCATTCTGCGCTCTCCCCACGATAGGCGTCCTGGCCCACCCCTCCTCGTAGGGTGACAGCATCCGCAATTCGAGTTCGAGAGACTCGAAGCGCCATTGCTCGGCTTCACGCCGGTACCGCTCGTCGTATCGCCCGGCCATCCAGAGGGCACGACCGCCAGCCGCCGTGCAGGGCTGCCACAAATTCCACTGGCCGGTCGCGCGGTCTCCATCGACTTCAATGATCGGATTCATGGTGTGGTGGATGGCAAAGGGCATCGCGGCCGGCGAGGCACGAAAGTGTCCGCGAATGGCCTCGCGGCCCTCGCTTCGACCCAGAATGCCTCCGTCCCACACAGCGTCCTCGGTGAACAAGGCTGCGATTCCATCCGCGTCGTAGTCGGCGTCGCACAGCGCGGCATAACGAAATTTGAGTTGCTTGATTGCTTCGATGTCTTCCATTCGCCGAAGCCGCGCCTCGACTAACGCCAAATCATTCGAGTCCAAGAATGCCATTCTCCTATCCCACCAGTTTCGACCGACCCATACTGCAACGACCAAAACGCCCATTGAAAAAACACCGCACGACAACCGGCAGCCGTCGACCCCCTTTCGAGCCGGTCAAAGTAAGTCAACGCGAACAACATCAGGGGGTGGATTCCGCGCCCACGAGCGACGCCGGAAGATTCGTCAGAAGCAAGAGCAGGGGCTCCACCAGCTCGTCGAACGCACAATCGAGATCCAGCTGATCAGCGAGTGCAAGCGCAGCCAAACCGTGACATCCGGCCCACAAGACATGGGCGGCATGATTCGCATCACCCTCGAGTGAGCCAGCGGCGATCACGGCGGCGGCCGCCGCACGCGCCTGATCAAAGGCTGCGACACGCGCTGCGCGGACTTCAGGCCAGGCGGCCGCCGGCCCCTGAGACAATTCGTACATCAAGCTGAAGAGCTGAGGCTCGTCCATGGCGAAGCGCAAATACGCGCGCATCAAATTCCTGGCTGACTCGAGTGGATCCGGCTCTCGCCGCCTTGCCTCGCTGAGGGCCACCTCCATGGATTGAAATCCGTGGACGCGAAGGGCCGCCAGGAGGTCGTCTTTGCTTGGGAAATACCGATAGAGCGCGGCCGAGGTCCAACCGAGCTCTCGCCCGACCGCGCGAAGAGTCAGACCGCGGTAGCCGACCCGAGCGAAGACGAGGAGGGCGGCTTCGCGGATTTCGCCTTGAATCGACGAGATTTTGTCATCGGAGTATGCGGGCCGGGCCATATGATTTAATTAACATAATAAACTTAACTATGCAAACTTAATCGACACAGCCCTGCAGCGTGGATCGAGCCTTGTTGAACGCGTTCCTGGGATCGGCTCGGTCAGCTTCGCAGTCTGAGGTGAAATCGTTTGTTGAGGAAATACACGAGCGCGCGAAAATCGAGGCGATCCAAGACCAGGGCAATTTGTGAACCCACGGCTTCGCAATCGACCAACCTCGTCGCGAACACGACAACGGGCCGACCCCTGAATCCCTTGAGTACGCTGCGTGACAAGCGAACGGCCCGTGGTGCATCGTCGCCCGCTTCGTAAATGGAGAAACACACCTTCGGCCCTCGAACACGCCTATTTTTTCCCTCGAAAATCGTCTGCCCGAGTGCGTAGATTCGGTCGTTCGGGAACAACCCGCTTCCATCGGGGCCAGCTCCGTCGACGTGGTGCGGCGGCGGTCCACCCGCGCCCGCAAATGCGATGCTCGGTAGAGACACAGCGGCTATCGGGCATAGCGCGATCGAAAAAACCAGACGGATTCGAAAACCAATCCATCCGGCCACCCTCAACCTGGCGTATGACATTGACGACGCATACGCGCGGATCAGATTCTTCACTGATTCGAGATGGTTCCGTTCACGTCGCCTCGCCCCGCTCAGCGTCGCCTCCATACGATGAAACCCATGGACGCGAAGATCTGCCAAAAGATCGTCTTTGCTCGGGAAATACCGGCACAACGCCGCCGACGTCCAGCCCAGCTCCCGCCCGACTGCGCGAAGGGTCGACCCGCGATCCCCGACCCGGGCGAGAACGCGAAACGCGGCTTCGCAAATCGCTCCTTGGATCGATGAAATCCTGGCATTGGAGTATCCGAGGCGGGCCATATTGTTTAGTTATCATGATAAACTAAATGATGCAAACTCATTGACAGACTCAAGACGTGAGGGAGCTGAAGAGCGAGCCTTCCTGGCCGCGCGTCCGGAGTCGGCGCGGCGGAAAGTCTGATTGTTGCTGAGACCATCTGGATCGAAGAAGTTGTTCCGGGCCGTATTGACGCCACCAAGACGCTCCGTTGCTGAGCAATTCTGGACGAAATGCGCGGCGGCCGTTTGACCGCTCGTGACGACCGCACCCGCGCCGCCCATTCCGGACAATTCCACGTCGAGCCCGGCCAGAGAAGTCGCCGAGTCATTGGTCAATGAAAGGTCGATCGAAAATGCTTGGCCTTGTTCGACCGTGATCGAGGCGGGTCCGATCACACTGAATTCCACAGCCGGCGCCAACTCGCGGCTTGCCAGCACACCCGACAAAGCGAGCATACCCAGGCTCCAACAATGCTGATCGAAATTCCAAACACAACACGATCAAGGCCATTCTATGTACAGGTTCCGTAGCAACTAGCACTCCGCCGCATACTTCTCCGCTCGAAACGGTCCACCCCACCGGCCCGGCGCGCGGATTCTTCCAATTGGAAACCAATGCCAACGCCCCGATCCTGCAAGCGAGGCGATCGCGGATCGCAAGATCATGGAACTGGTTAGCGATGATCGGTGTAGAAGCTGGAACCGAATAACAGCGAATCAAGAACTCGGAACGGCCAAGCTGCAATGATCAGCGCGTTGCGGTTCGCGCGGTCCGCGTATAGAGCCAGGGCCCAGCCTTCTTCATGGTCAGGCGGTGATGAGGGGCCGTGGCGGAAGGGTCTGCGGATTCGTAGCCGGCGTCGCCGTGCCACATAGCGATCGGACCGTGTTCGGAAAGACCGATGACGGTCTGGAAGCGCTCGGGCGCTCGCCCCTGGATCGATGCAAGTGCGTGGTCGACGTCTCTAAAGGCCGTCAACTCGGAGAGGCTGACAAAGGTCGGCGGAGCGATTTCGATCTCGCCCGCATCACGACGTCGCAAGGCATCGGCGGGACTCATCCAGTCCGACTCGTGAATTTCACCGTGGTCGATTTCGACTTCGCCCAAGCCCGCGCGAGCCGCGAAAAACCAGGTGAGAAAACGCCTGGGTGTCGTTTTCGGCGGCGTCCAATGGGAGAAGACGTGCATACGGGCGGGGTCGACGGCAAGCCCACATTCTTCGAGCGCCTCGCGCTCCGCCGCGCGGCGAGAGGCACCGAGTTCATCGCCTTCCTCCACGCCGTGCCAGTCTTCGGGATCGAGACGTCCTCCCGGAAAGACCCACATCCCACCGAAGGCGATCTTCGAGTTCCGTTTGAGCATCAGGGTTTCGAGCAGATTGCCACCTGCACCATCCGGACAATCACGCAAGAGAATGACGGTCGCGGCCAGAACCGGCGGGGTTCCTTCATGGCCGTCCTTGGCCTGCTTTTCGAGGGCGCTTGCATGGTCGCTTGGGCTCATGGAGCCAGCGTACCACGAATCAAAATGTGCTGAGCACGAGCGCAGCGCGGCCAGCACCGACAGCGAGATCCACCATCCATCCATCGCAGAGTTCCGCTTCGTAGTCGGGCGGCCCGAGCTCGATCGGATGACCTTCCTTTGCGACAGCGCTTCCCGCATTACCGCAAAGCACATTCAAGAACTCGCCCACACCGTCGGCCACCATCTCGCTATCCAGATCGCAGGGATCGAGACCGCTCGCCGCATGCGCCAAAGACTCTCCAAAGGTCAGATCGCAGATCAGCGCAACTTCGAGCCCGCGTGCTCCTTTGATCGGAATCGAAACGCGGATCTCGGCGAATTCCGGTGCCGCGTCGAAGCGCTGAATCTCACCGACCTTCGCCTGCATCCGGGCGACGCGCAGCATGAAGCGAGGAAACAACTCGATGACATAACGGGAGACGCGATGGCTGGCGAGACCGTCTGGCAAATCGATCGCGGCCACGTCGTATTGCGCTTGATCGGTTTTGTAGGCATCCAGGAGTAGTCCGAGGCGATCGTTTGCGATGTGCCCGAGGCGCACCAGGGCTTGTCCGATCGGAAGCCGGCACATGCTCTGCGCCTTGAGGATCGCGACCAGCTGATCACTTTCGAGAAGCTTCATCTCGACAGCAAGATCGCCAAAGGAGAGATCCCGGTTTCGCTGTTCGGCG
>CAZMFM010000119.1:0-14644 GCA_964565565.1 uncultured Spirochaetaceae bacterium
GAGCTTGTTGAGAACTCCTGCAGACGATCCATCACCAAACGATTCGCGACAAGACTACAAGACATCCAAACTATTGACGTCATGCTGCTTTGAATCGAAAGCTTCCTGCTACTTACGACTACTTATTCTATTACTTACGACCACGAACTTCACCTTCATCGCCTTTCAGCATCGAACTGACCGGCGATCATCACGATGACCAAACTGCATCACCAACGCCGTACTCAGCTCGTACCCTTCCGATGTTCAAGCCCGCCGACCCAGGTCAGACTTCGATCCGAGAGTTGGCAGTCTTTGGTCAGGAATCCCCCCACGAGTGGTCTCCGTGACGGGCGCCGTAACTTACGTGAGAGCAGCTTGTCGGTCAAGGGGCTTTCTAGCGCCTCTAGAAGGTTTTTTTGAATTGGACGAAGAAAAGTACACAAATGAGAGGATCATTCCGATATTCGGACTCGAGCAAAACGTCGTTTGCCCACTTGGATCAGCTTTTCGCCAACTCGAACTTCGCCTGTGGGGTCCTTCATTCGCTCGCGATCGACTGAAACCGCCCCTTGTTGCACTAGCCGCCGCGCTTCGGTCTTGCTCGGAGCAAGCTTCGCCTCAGCCAGCACTTCAAACAACCTCAGTGCGACGCGTCCATCCAATCGAATTTCCACGATCGGGACGTCGTCTGGAACCTCTTTTCGCTGCACGATTTTCTGAAAATGAGCCTGAGCCGCTTTTGCTGCCTCCTCGTCGTAGATTCGCTCCACGACACGAGCAGCCAACGCCTGCTTGAGAGCCATCGGATCGCCGCCGCCCTTGCCCCCTTTAAGCCCATCGAGCGCTTCCTCCAGCTCTCCCCACTCTCCCGCCGAGAGCAGCCGACACCATTCCAGCATCGCCTCGTCAGGGATGCTCATCACCTTGCCGTACATCTCGGCCGCCGGATCGGTGATACCGACTGCGTTTCCGAGGCTCTTGCTCATCTTCTCATGCCCATCGAGACCGACGAGAAGCGGGAGGGTCATCACGGCCTGGGGCGACTGGTCGTATCCGCGCTGGACCTCGCGTCCCATCAAGAGATTGAAGGTCTGATCTGTTCCACCCAGCTCGATATCGGCTTCGAGTGCGACAGAGTCGTAGGCCTGCACGAAGGGATAGAGGAATTCGTGAACGAAGATCGGCACTTCGCTGGCGTATCGCCGAGAAAAATCGTCGCGCTCGAGCATTCGGGCAACGGTGCCTTGTGCGCAGAGTCGAACGAAGTCGCTGGGCGACATTCCGTCCATCCATTCGCTGTTGAAGCGCACTTCGACCCGACTCACATCCAGGATTCTTGACACCTGATCGACGTAGGTCTTTGCATTCTCCTTGATCTGATCCGCATCGAGCGCAGGGCGAGTCTTGTTTCGCCCCGACGGATCACCGATCCGCGCCGTAAAATCTCCAATCAGGAAGATCGGTGTATGCCCGAGCTCTTGAAATTGCCGAAGCTTCGTGAGTACGACGCTATGACCGAGGTGCAGGTCCGCGGACGATGGGTCCATACCGAGCTTGACCCGCAGCGGGCGCCCCTGCTCCAGTCTCAGTGCGAGACGCTTCGCAAGCTCCTTCTCGCCGTAGAATTCGACCGCCCCCTCGCGCATGATCGCAAGCTGTCGCTCGACCTCCTCGTTCCGCTGCGCATCCGTCATTGCGAACCCAACTCTCCCCAGACCTCTTAACGCCGGCCAATTCTCGTCGGACCGACCCATCAGGTCGTCCGATAAAACTCATCCTCTGTCACCACGCGATCCATTCGAACGTCGACGGAATCGACCGGCACGGATTCGACGATTTGAAGCGCGAACCCAACCCCGATCAGCAATGGCCTACCACGATTCGATTCCGTCACCGCCAAAGCGCGATCATAGTAGCCGGCTCCACGACCAAGGCGGCCACCTCGGCGATCGAAAGCCAGCCCCGGAACGAAAACCACCACATCCGAAGTCAGCGCGTGCGCCGGACACGCCGGTTGCGGCTCGAGCACACCGTACCGTCCTCGACGAAGACACTTCGCGTCCTCGACGCAGGCGAACTCGAGTGACGGACCCGGCACCATGCGCGGAAAGAGCGTCTGCTTTTCGTCGCGGCGAGCCAGTTGGATCAAGGGCGCCGTCTCCACCTCTCCAGCCAAGGTCGAGAAAAGCACCACCGCGGACGCTTCACGCCAAGCCGTCGACAGAGCGATCTGTTCGGCGATCGCGCGACCCGCCTGGGTTGCCACGGCAGAACCAAGGGCCCCAAGACTGCGCCTCATGCGCTGGCGTAGTTGCCGCTTCTGGTCTTCCAATGAGAAGGGGTCGGACACGCTGTGCGCAGCGCGCTAAGAAGCGCGGTCGCGGCCACCCGCCGCGACCCGCGGCACTGGCGCCCCTGCGGACTCAGCGCCGCCGTCTTGCACCGCACTCGCTCGATCGCGCAAGGTCTCGAAACTCGAGAGATCCAAGGTTCGCGCAGCATCTTGCGGCCGCTGCGATCGTAAATCCTTGTCGTCGACGTGCTCGCCTGAACGACGCTCGGTCTCTTGTTCTGGAAGGAGCGCTTCGACACGATCGATCAATCCTCGGAGCCGTTCATCCGAAGCACCCACATTCGATTGATCCCGCAAATCGATGATCTCACGCGCGAGGTTCAAACAAGTCAACACGGCGACATCGAGGGTATCGACGGTGCCCGTCCGATCGCGAACTCGCTTCATCGCGCGATCCACATCCGCTGCAATTTGTCGCAGAGAGCCACCGTCGCCATCCGTCAGGATCTTGTACTCATGCCCGGCGATCCGAACGGCGACCGACTTCTTACTCATGACGGACCTCGACGTTCGTCGTCACGTTCGCGCGCAGCTGCTCGAGTCGCGCCAGGATTTTGTCGACTCCTTCGGCGGCGACCGCACGTTTGCTTTGTTCCTGCTCGAGATTGGACTCGAGCACCGCGATGCGATGCTCGCGGTCCACTAACTCGGCGACCAACGCTTCGCGTTCGCCACTGAGTCGCTCGTGCTCTTTGATGAGGAATTCAACGGCTTGCTCGAGTCGATCAAAATCGTATTGATCCACTCGCGACGTCTCTTCGTCGCTGCGACTTCCGACTTCCATGCAAGGAGACTACACGATCAGACCGCGATGAGCGCAAGCATTTCCGTCAACAACCTTGAGCGCGACTGCGATGGCTCGGCATCGATCTTGCGAAACTTTTCGAAGACGATGTTGAAAACAGGTTTGCAAAGCGATGAGGTGTAGACGCGTCGCAAAGGGTTTCAGGACGACTGACAGATGCCCGATCGAACGCCGGAATCGACGTCGCAGGACGGCACGCCTAGCCCGGGAAATTACCCGGCTGGCTCCTTCGCTGGAGTCGTGACTCCCCAGAGAGGTACAGGTCCACCGCACGCGCAGCTTCGCGCCCCTCCCACTGCGCCCAGACGACCAGGCTCTGTCCTCGGCGACAATCGCCTGCGGCGAATACCCCAGGCTCTGAGGTCTTGAAGTCCTGCTGCGTCGCTTCGACGTTCCCGCGTCGATCGAGCTTCAATCCAAGGTCGCTCACCAGCCCGGATTGAATCGGCCCCAGGAAGCCAAGCGCGAGAAAGACCAGGTCGGCCTTCAGCTCGAACTCGCTCCCGGGAATTTCCTCGATGGCCGGCCGCCCCGAAGCGTCCGGCTCGCCAAATCGAATCTCGACGCCATGAAGGCATTCGACGCGGCCATTCTCCCCCGAAAACTTCTTCGTCATCATCGCGAACTTGCGCTCACCGCCCTCTTCGTGCGAGCTCGAGCTGCGCGCGATGACAGGCCACGTCGGCCAGGGCGTGTCAGGGTTGTGGCCCTCGGGCGGCTCCTCGAGCAACTCGATCGAGGTCACAGAGAACGCGCCTTGTCGATGGCTCGTCCCAACACAGTCTGATCCCGTATCCCCGCCACCGAGCACAACGACATGCTTTCCGGTCGCCAGGATGTCATCCGCAGCCGGAAGTTCGTCGCCGTGAACGCGCTTCGTCGCCTGGGGAAGGAATTCCATCGCGAAATGAATCCCATCGAGGTCTCGCCCTTCGACTGGCAGGTCACGAGGCGTTTCCGACCCCATACAGAGCAACACGGCGTCAAAGCTCTTTCGCAGGTCTGCCGTGGAAAGATCCTTGCCAACCTGAACACCGGTTTGAAACGAAACGCCCTCCTCCTTCATCTGCTCGAGACGTCGATCGATGATCCACTTCTCGAGTTTGAATTCGGGAATCCCGTAGCGAAGGAGACCGCCGATGCGATCGCTCTTCTCGAACACCGTCACGACATGGCCTGCACGACAAAGCTGCTGGGCAGCGGAAAGCCCAGCCGGGCCGGAACCGACAATGGCCACCGATCGCCCAGATTTTCTGGCTGCAATCACAGGCTTGATGAAGCCGCTCTCCCAGGCGTGGCTGACAACCTTGAGTTCGATGTTCTTGATCGTGACCGGGTCGTCGTTGATGCCGAGAACACAGCCCGCCTCACAGGGTGCTGGGCAAATCGAGCCCGTGAATTCCGGGAAATTGTTGGTGGAGTGAAGTCGCGCGATCGCGTCTTCCCATTTATCGCGGTACACGAGGTCATTCCAATCGGGAATGATATTGCCGAGAGGACATCCGCCGCGGCCGCTATTCGGATTGCTACAGAAGGGAACGCCACAGTCCATACACCGCGATGCCTGCTCCTTCAGCGTCTCATCCGGAACCGGCAGTGCGACTTGTTTAAAGTCCCCGGTACGCTCGCTGGCCGGGCGGTAGCGCAGACCCTGTCGCTTGGTCTCTAGAAATCCTGTCGGTTTTGCCATGAAGTCGCCTGCCTCAATGCCTGGATCTTCGGCGATCGTTGAGGATCGCCTTGATGGAATGGTTACTCAGTCGGGCCGACGAGCCCTTCAAGGGCTGCTCGGTACTCCTGCGGAAAGACCTTGACGAATTTCGGAGCGAAGGTTTCCCACTTTCGCAGAATGTCGTCCGCCCGGCCGCTGCGGGTATATTCGAAATGCTTCCTCAACATGTTCTGGACGTACTCGACGTCATCCGCGTCCAGCGCATCGAGATCGACTGCGGCCAGCGGGTTCAGGCGATCCGAAAAATCGCCGGCTTCGTCGAGGACGTAGGCGATCCCACCACTCATTCCGGCGGCGAAGTTTCGCCCGGTGGGTCCGAGAATGATCGCTCGGCCTCCGGTCATGTACTCGCAACCGTGATCGCCCACACCTTCCACGACCGCGTGCGCGCCGGAGTTGCGAACGCAGAAGCGCTCACCCACGAGTCCGTGAAAGAATGCTTCGCCCCCGGTCGCCCCATAGAGCAGGACGTTCCCGGCGATGATGTTTTCAGTCGGCTCATAGGTCGCTGCCGACGGCGCGCGAACGATCACACGCCCACCCGACAATCCCTTGCCGACATAGTCATTGGCATCGCCCTCTACCCGGATCTGGATTCCCCGCGGCAGCCAGGCGGCCAGACTCTGACCCGCCGAACCCTTGAGTTCGATGACAATCGTGGCATCGGGGAGGGCCTCGAGGCCGTATTTTCGCGAAATCTCGGATCCGAGAATCGTCCCCACCGTCCGATTCGTGTTGTGGATCGGCAGCTCGATCTCGACCTTCTCACCCCTGGCCAGTGCAGGCTCAGCCAACTCGAGCAGCTTCATGTCGAGCGCCTTATCGAGGCCGTGTTCCTGTTTTCCGGTATGCCGACGATCGTGGGGTAGATCGGAGCGATAGAGCAGATCGGATAGATCGAGACCAGACGCCTTCCAGTGATTGATCGACTTGCGTGTTTCGAGGCGGTCGACCTCTCCAATCATCTCGTCCATCGTGCGATAGCCAAGCTGCGCCATCAGTTCCCGAACCTGATCCGCGATGAAAAAGAAGAAGCGTGTGACGTGTTCAGGTTGGCCGGCGAAGCGCTCGCGAAGCTCCGGGCGCTGCGTCGCGATGCCGACGGGACAGGTGTTGAGATGACAGACCCGCATCAGCACACAGCCCAGCGCTACAAGTGGCGCGGTCGCAAAGCCAAACTCGTCCGCACCCATCAGCGCACCGATGACCACATCGCGACCGGTCTTGAAGCCACCGTCGACTTGCAGCCGGACGCGACCGCGGAGGTCGTTCTCGACCAACGTCTGCTGGGTCTCGGACAGGCCGAGTTCCCAGGGACAACCCGCGTTCTTGATCGAAGTGAGCGCCGACGCGCCGGTACCGCCATCGTGGCCAGCGATCAAGATCCCGTCGGCCTTGCCCTTTGAAACTCCCGACGCGATCGTCCCAACACCGGTCTCGGAAACCAACTTGACGCTGACATTCGCACGACGATTGGCATTCTTGAGATCGTGAATCAGCTGGGAAAGATCCTCAATCGAATAGATATCATGATGGGGCGGCGGCGACGTGAGGCCGACGCCGGGCGTCGAATAACGCGTATCCGCGATGATCTGATCGACCTTGTGCCCAGGCAATTCACCGCCCTCGCCTGGCTTGGCACCCTGAGCGATCTTGATTTGCATCTCGTCCGAATTCACCAGGTAGGCGCTGGTCACACCGAAGCGACCCGAAGCCACCTGCTTGATCGCACTCCGCCGCGAATCACCATTCTCATCCGGTGTCCAACGCTTCGGGTTCTCGCCGCCCTCACCCGTATTGCTCTTGCCACCGATTCGGTTCATCGCGATCGCCAGGGTCTCGTGGGCTTCGGCTGAAATCGAGCCGTAGGACATGGCGCCAGTGCAGAATCGCGTCACGATATTCGCTGCTTCCTCGACTTCATCGAGGGGAACAGGCTCGCGATCGAATTTAAATTCGAGCAGGCCGCGAAGCGTCCGCATACGAAGCGAGTCGTCGTTGGCCGCCTTGGTGTATTGCTCGAAGCTCTCGAAGCTTTCCTCCCGCACCGCGTGCTGGAGATTCGCAATCGATTCCGGATTGAACGTGTGCTGCTCGCCGCGCAAACGCCACTGGTAGAGGCCACCGGGATCGAGCTCCGGGTATTCGAACGCACCTTCCGGAAATCCTCGGCCATGACGCATCTCGGCTTCCCGAGCGAGCACATCGAGGCCCACGCCCGAGACCCGCGAGTGGGTCCCAAAGAAGGCCAGGTCGACGACTTCTTCGTTCAAGCCGATCGCCTCGAAGATCTGTGCCCCCCGGTAGCTCTGCAGGGTCGAGATTCCCATCTTGGCGAAGATCTTGAGCAGCCCGAGATCAATCGCTTTCAGGTAGTTCTCTTCCGCCGTCTCTGGGTCGAGATCCGCAGGCAGGTAAGCCCCGTCGTCTACCAGCTGACCCACCGTCTCGAAAGCCAGATAGGGATTGATCCCGCCCGCGCCATAACCCACGAGCAGCGCGAAATGGGCGACCTCCCGCGCCTCACCTGTCTCCACTACGAGTCCGCAGCGCGTGCGCGTACTCTCGCGGATCAGATGATGGTGAACGGCGCCCGTCGCGAGCAACACCGGAATCGGCGCCTGCTCGGCGCTCACCCCTCGATCCGAAAGGATCAGGATGCTCGCTCCCCCTGCGATCGCTTCGCTCGCGCTGCGACAGAGTGCTTCGATGGCCGTGCGAAGCCCCTTACCACCGTCGGCGACTTCGTAGAGCGTGCTGAGTGTCTCGGCCTTGAAGCCGGGGCGGTCGACCTGACGAATCGCTTCGAGTTCATGGTTGCGAAGAACTGGTCGATGCAAGCGGAGCAACTCAGCGTGCTCGGGGGTTTCCGCGAGCAAATTCTTTTCGGCACCTAACGTCGAATCGAGGGTCATCACGGGGCGCTCGCGAATCGAATCGATCGCGGGATTGGTCACCTGCGCAAAGTTCTGCTTGAAGTACTGAAAGAGGAGTCGCGAGCGGTCCGACAGGCAAGCAAGCGCTGAATCCTCGCCCATGGAGCCAAGTGGCTCCTTGCCGTTGGCCGCCATCGGCGAAATCAGGAATCGCAGATCCTCGAGCGTGTACCCAAAGGTCTGCTGCAAAGCGAGTCGCTCGCCCGCGTCGAGCAGGCCGGTGAGCGTCTCTGATAGCGCCTCCGGCAGGTCCTTGAGTTCAAGCTGGTGCGTTTCGACCCATTTCTTGTAGGGATGCCGTCTGATGTAGCGGTCCTTGAGCTCGGCATCCGCGATGATTCGACCTTCTTCGAGATCCGCGTAGAAGATGCGCCCCGGCTCCAACCGGCCCTTGCTCTCGATGTCGGCCGGATCGATCTCCAGCGTCCCGACTTCGGACCCCATGACGAGCATGCCGTCATGAGTGAGTACGTAGCGTGAGGGGCGGAGTCCGTTGCGATCGAGCACTGCGCCGACACCGTCGCCGTTGGAATAACACATCGACGCCGGGCCATCCCAGGGCTCCATCATGCACGAGTGGTACTCGTAGAAGGCGCGACGCTCCGCCGTCATCTCTTGCTGGTTCTCCCAGGCTTCTGGGATCATCAGCAACATCGCTTGCGTGAGATCACGACCCGTGAGGTGAAGAAACTCGAGGGCGTTGTCGAAGCGAGCCGAATCGCTCGTCCCCACGCGCATGACCGGGAAGAGCTTTTTCAGATCATCGCCGAAGAGATCGGAGCGCAGCGTGCCTTCGCGCGCGTTCATCCAGTTTTGATTGCCGCGAATCGTGTTGATCTCACCGTTGTGCGCGAGATAGCGAAAGGGCTGCGCCAGATCCCAGGTCGGGAACGTATTCGTGCTGTAACGCTGATGCACGACGGCCAGCCGCGACTCCATATCCGTGTCCTGGAGATCGGGAAAGAAGGCCGGCGTCTGGTGCGCCAGGAACATGCCTTTGTAGAGAAAAGTCTTCGACGAAAAAGACGGAATGTGAAAGGCTGTGTCGAGTTTCTCGATGCGATTCTCGACCAATCGCCGAATCAGATAGAGCTTGCGCTCGAACGCAGGTTGATCAAGGCCGTCCGCGGCGCTGACGAAGATCTGCCTGATCTCGGGCATGCCAGTCCGCGCGATCGGTCCGATCGCAGTCGGATCGGTCGGCACTTCGCGCCAGCCAAGCAAGGTCTGCCCTTCGGCGGCAATGACTTCTTCGAGAATTTCGATCTGCTTGGCTCGTTCGTCAGCATCGGTCGCCAGAAAGACGAGCGCCGAGGCATACGAGCCGAGCTCCGGTAGTCCAAAACCGCTGGCGTCGGCCACCTTGCGCAAGAATTTGTCGGGCGTTTGAATCAGCATTCCGGCGCCATCGCCTGTCATTTCGTCCGAGCCCGCCGCACCGCGATGCGTCAGGTGGCAGAGGACTTCGGTCGCTTTTTCGAGAATGCCGTGATTCGCCGGCTTCTTCAGGTCGGCGACGAACCCGATGCCACAGGCATCATGTTCAAGTGAAGGGTCGTATAGACCCCGCTTCGGCGGCATTGCGGTTCGAATCATGGGCGCGTCCGACTTTCCTGCTGGAGTGTTGATCGACTTCTGGCTCTAGCGGCCCGCATGACGACAGCGATCGAAGACAACGACTGCTGGTGACGACTTTGACACCCTCGACCGACCCTGTTCGCGCGTACTGGACCGCTTGAATCCCTCGATTCACCGGCGTCTCCGCTGAACCCGGCTCGCCTCTTCGCTCGGATTCATGCGCAGGGGCACAAATTCGAGTGGCTGTGGCGCCGTAGTCCGAATCGATCTCGGTCAAATCAAGACAGTTGGGTCGACCCGTAGACTGCTAAGTCACCGCGGGTCCAACGTTTTTCGAGCTTGCGACCCTAAGCCACCGACCGCTGAAAGTCAACCTGACGCGGCCGTGTCGAAACCGATCAAAAACCCGGTTTCAGAGTGGAATTCCACAGATTAGCCCGGTTCGTCCCGGCGACGGCAGAATCGTCTAGCTCTCCGCACGCGCTCGCAGTAGCCCATGAAGCCGTGCTGGATGATTGGTGATGATGCCGTCGACGCCGCATTCGAGCAGCCTCGACATCTCGCTCAGCTCGTTCGCGGTATAGGGGTAGACGCAAAGCCCCGCTTCGTGGGCCTGTTCGACCAATTCCTTCGTCACGAGCCGAATATCCGGATTGATCGCCTCGGCCGACAATCGCCCCGCCCGCTCAATGACAGCCACCTTCGCCCGCGGGGAAATCAGCAACGCAATCCGCGCCGATGAACTCTTGGCTCGGATCCTCTCGAGCACCGGGTCGTAGAAGCTCGAAAAGAGCGTCCGGGAGAGCAGCCCACGCTCCTCCACCATTTCCAGAACGAGTTCCTCGATTCCCTCATAGGGCGAACCGTCCTTGCTCACCTTGAGTTCGAGATTGAATTGCATTCGATCGCCGAAGCCATCCAGGATATCGAGCAGACTCGGCAGCCGCTCCGGCGCTGAAGCGCCCGGCGCCGCGTTCATCGCCCGGAGCTCGGAAGCCAGATGGTCTCGGATCTCGCCGCCGACCCCGAGTCGTTCGAGCTCGGCGTCATGATGAATCACGATCACGCCATCGCGGCTCAGATGCAGATCCGTCTCAATCATGTCGGCCTGCTGCTCGATGGCCCGTTCAAAGGCGGGCAGCGTGTTTTCTGGGCGCTCACCCGAGGAACCACGATGGGCAATGACGAGTGGTCTTGTCATTGCGCGCCCTCGGGCTCGGCCCAGCCTCGGGAGCGCTCGACGGCTCGAAGCCAGGTCCGATAGCGTGCTTCGCGTTCATCCTCGGAGAGCTTCGGCACGAATAACGTCGGCGGCCCGACCTTCGCATCCAGCTCGGAGCGATCCTGCCAGAACCCGACACCGAGCCCAGCCAAGGCCGCGGCGCCCATCGCCGTAACCTCCAGAACCGCCGGGCGCTCAACGGCGATCCCGAGAATGTCCGCTTGGCATTGCATCAAGAAATCGTTCGCGCAGGCGCCGCCATCGACGTGTAACAGTGCCGGCGCGATTCCCGAGTCCTGCGCCATGGCATCCATTACATCGCGCGTCTGATAGGCGATGGATTCAAGTGTGGCCCGAGCCAGATGGGCGCGCGTCGTCCCGCGTGTGATGCCAACGATCGTGCCACGCGCCGCCTCGTCCCAATAGGGCGCGCCAAGCCCAACGAAAGCCGGAACCACGTACACGCCACCGCTATCCGGAACGCTGCGTGCGAGCGCATCGGATTCCCCCGCATGCTCGATGATCTCGAGGCCATCGCGAAGCCACTGAACCGCTGATCCCGCAACGAAAATCGAACCCTCGAGCGCATAGTCGAGTTTTCCGTCGAGCCGCCAGGCGACGGTCGTAATCAGTCCGGCCTCGGAGCGCGGCGCTTCGTCCCCCGTGTTCATCAATAGGAAACAGCCGGTTCCGTAGGTGTTCTTGGCCAGTCCCTTCGAGACGCAGCCCTGGCCAAAGAGTGCGGATTGCTGATCGCCGGCGATACCTGCGATCGGAATACTCGCCCCGAACCACTCTGGGTCGGTCTCTGCCAACACACCACTCGAATCCCTGATCTCGGGCAGCATCGCGCGCGGGACATTCAACGCCGCGAGAAGCAGGTCATCCCAGTCCCCCTCATGAATATTGAAGAGCAGTGTGCGGGCGGCGTTCGATGGCTCGGTGACGAAGACCCGCCCCTTGGTCAACTTGTAAACCAACCAGCTATCGATCGTTCCGAAGCAGAGTTCCCCGGCCTCGGCACGCGCCTGGGCCCCTGCCACGGCATCCAGGATGAAGCGAATCTTGGTGCCCGAGAAATACGAGTCGATCAACAATCCGGTACGCGAACGAACTTCTTCTTCGAGCCCCTCGGCGCGAAGCCGATCACAGATCAAGCTGGATTGACGCGACTGCCAGACGATCGCCGGGTAGATCGGCTCTCCGGTCCGCCGATCCCAGACGACTGTCGTCTCCCTTTGGTTGGTAATCCCGATCGCAGCGATCTCGCCGGCCGAAACCCGGGCCTGCGCGATCACGTCCTGCGCGGCCCTCAGCTGGCTATCCCAGATCTCCATCGGATCGTGCTCGACCCAGCCAGGCTTCGGGAACGACTGGGGAAATTCGTGCTGCGCGACACCGGCGATGGCACCGCTCGAGTCGAATAACAAGGCTCTCGATGACGTCGTTCCCTGATCCAATGCCAGTATGAAGCCAGCCAATTAACATCCCCTCTTTCTGATCAGCCTCTATCAGCCTCTAGTCGTCCGCCGAGCTTCCAAAGAGTGCGTCGACGAACTCCGCGGAATCGAACTCACGCAAGTCATCGATACCCTCTCCGACCCCAACAAAATGGACCGGAATCTGAAACTCGTGCGCCAGGCCAACGATCACGCCGCCCTTTGCGGTGCCGTCCATTTTCGTCAAGACAAGTCCCGTCAGCTCGGCGACTTCGGCGAAGAGCTTGGTCTGCGAGATCGCGTTCTGTCCGGTGTTGGCATCCAGCACCAGTAGGATTTCGTGCGGCGCCTCCGGAATATCGCGACCGATCACGCGAACGATCTTGCCGAGTTCTTCCATCAAGGGCTTTTTCGTCTGCAGGCGACCAGCGGTATCGATGATCGCGACATCCACTTCACGCGACACCGCCGCCTTGACCGTATCGAAGGCCACCGAAGCCGGATCACCGCCTGCCTCGCCGGAGATCACGTCGCAGCCAACCCGCTCGCCCCAGGCCTGCAGCTGCTCGATCGCCGCAGCCCGAAATGTATCCCCAGCGCCCAGCAACACCGTGCGCCCGAGCGCCTGATGCTTCGCCGCGAGCTTGCCGATTGTCGTCGTCTTGCCGGCTCCGTTGACGCCCAGCACCAGGATGACGTGCGGCTTGCCCGCCAACGCGAACCGATCCCCGCCTTGCTCGGCCGCCGCCAACTTCTCGCTCATCGCCGTCTTCAAGAGTTCGCGGACAGCATCGCCGTCTGCCCCCGGCCCCTCAGACCGCACACGTTCGAGCAAGGATTCCGCTGTCGCCACGCCGAGATCCGCAGTGAAGAGAATCTCCTCGAGCTCCTCGATCAAGGCTTCATCGACCCGGCGCCCATCGAGCACGCCCTTCAGCCGCCCAACGAGGGCTTCACTCGTGCGAACCAGGCGATCCCGAAGCCGAACACGCGGCTCTGGCTCTGGCTCTGGCTCTGGGGAGAGGATGACGGGTGGCGGTTCCGCCGGATCCGCGGCCGCGACCGCGACGGGCTCGACGTGAGCAACCGGCGTCGCGTTCTCATCTTGACTGCCGGCGTGAAGTCCTTTCGGATCTCGACCGAAACGTTGCAGCAACATTCCAACCGCGAGGGGGCCAAGCCCGGTCAGGACGATGAGAAGCCAGGGATTCTCTCGAATCCAGATCGTGAAAGCGCTCAGATTGAGGTCCATGGGGCGCCGATCTTACCAGCACCACGAGCGGGGTCGAGGGGCACGGGGGTTGTGGGCGATAGCAATCGCCTAACTCAAGACGACGGAAACCAGTTTCGAGACGCCCTTTTGCTCCATCGTGACGCCGTAGAGAACGTCCGCGACCTCGATCGTCCGCTTGTTGTGCGTGATCACCAGGAATTGACTGGTCTTGGACATCTCGACGATCAGCTGGTTGAAGCGGCCTACATTCGCATCATCGAGTGCCGCATCGACCTCGTCGAGCAAGAAGAACGGAGACGGTCGCACCTGAAAGACCGCCACGAGTAGCGCCAGCGCGGTCATCGTCTTCTCACCACCCGAGAGCAGATTCACGTTCTGGAGCCGCTTGCCCGGCGGCTGCGCCATGATATCGACTCCGGCCTCGAGAATGTCCTCGGCCTCCGTCAACTCGAGACTCGCCTTTCCGCCGCCGAAGAGGCGCGGGAAATTCTCCTCGAAATGTTCCCGAACCTGCTCGAAGGTCTCACGGAACCGTTTGCGACTCGTGCGATTGATCCGCGAGATCGCGTCGCGAAGGCTGTTGATCGTCCCCTCGAGATCCTCCTTCTGCTCGGAGAGAAAACGAAATCGCTCGGCCAATTCTTCGTGTTCTTCGATCGCGCCCAGGTTCACGTCGCCAAGGGAATGCAGGCCCTTTCGAACCTTCTCCGCTTCTCGCTGACGTTCTGCCGTCGGGAGCATCGCGAGTCGAATATTCTGTTTGGCATCACGCAGTGCGGCGGCCGGACTCAGATCGGGCTCCTCGCTCTCCCCGCCCTCGGCGTCGCCACCCGCCTCGGCAGCCTCGCCGACGGCATCCGAAACGACGCCGGATGTGGGTGATGTGGGTGATGTCGCGGCCGACTGATCATCGCTATCGCCCGCTCCTTCGAGTTCTTCGAGCGTGGGCAATGTCCAATGCTCGATCTCGATCTCCCAGCGTTCGCGCACCGTCGAAGCCTGATGGTCCAGCCGCATCCTGGCTTCGCTTTGCTTCAGTTCCGCCTGACTGATTTTTTCGCGCGCGGCACCGAGCCCCGTCCTCAATTCACGCGCACTCTCTTCGACTTCCGACACCAGCGCGGCGGTCGTATCGAATCGCTCTCGCAAGCGATCGCTCTCGAGCCGAACGATCTCTTCCGCCTCGAGCTGCGTCGCCAACTCCGACTCCGCGGTTTCGACTTCCAGCAACAAATCTTCTCGTCGAACTCGCGCGCTCTCGATCTCCTGCTCACGCCGCTCGATCCAACTCCGCGTCTCGCGTTCGGACTGCGCAGCGCGCGATGCGGTTTCTCGCAAGCGAATTCGCTGATCGTCTCTCGCG
>CAZMFM010000120.1:0-9397 GCA_964565565.1 uncultured Spirochaetaceae bacterium
CGTTGGCCGGTTTGACGGCGGGCCCGGTCGGCACCCTATTAGGCGTTCGTATGCGCAAGAGGGATACGGTGGCGATTCTGAGTGCACAGTCTCTCGGGATGGCGCTGGCCGAGGAACTCCGCCGGGGCGGCGTGCCCGTCGTCTTGCTTGATTCGAACCCGGAGAGCGTTCGGCGTGCCGAGGAGGCCGACTTTCCCGTTGTCTATGGCAATGCGCTTCAGGAATCCGTGATGAGGCGAGCGCGCTTTGGCTTCGTGCGGACGGTCGTCTCGCTCACGGCAAATCGAACCCTGAACAACGTATTCGTGCTTCGAGCGAGGGACCGTTTCGGTGTACCAAACGGTCTCGTCGCGACTTCGGAGAACAGCGTCGGGCTGGTCTCCGAACAGCCGGAGCGGAGCGACACCAAGATCGTCTTCGAAGGACCTCACGACGTCGAGCGCTGGGACGTGCGTGGTCGTCGCGGCGATATCTCCGTCGAGAAGTTTGTCTACGCGACCCCTGGTCGCGATCCGGCGGAAGAATCGACAACGAATTCCAGCGGGCTCGACGAGCGGTTCGTGATGCTTGCCGTCGAGCGAGAAGGCACGACCTTTGTGGTCGACGGGAAATGGCAGTTTCGAGATGGCGATCGGGTGGCGATCGCGCTGCATGTTCCCGAGCGTGACGAGGCGATTCGCGCACTCGAGGCGAAGGGTTGGTGCCTCGAGACGGAAAGCGATGTGGAGTCGACGGGTGACTGAGACAGATACGGCGAACTCTTTCGAACGCGACACAAATCTGGTGGTCGCCGGAATCTACGAACGCCAGATCGGGGCGTCTCTCGAGCGTGTCTGGGAAAACGTCTACGACTGGGAGCATCTTCCCTATCTGCATTCGGAAGCCTTCCTTTCGATTGCCCTGGTCGATTCAGGCGACTGGGGCTGGCGGGCTCGTGTCGAGATGAGAGGCGGAAGCGAGGCGATCATCGAATTGATCGCCAATCGCGATGCCGGTCACGATCCACACTATGTGGCGCGAACAATCGAAGGCGCCGGGGCGCCGAGCGAGATCTGGACTTCTCTCGATCCGAATGCGCCCGATCGGACCGGGATTCGCGTCGAGTTCTGTGTCGAACGAATGCCCGAGGAAGCGCTTCGCAAGGTTGGAAAGGGTCTCGTCGGTCTATACACCCTCTTGTGGAATCAAGACGAAGAGATGATGCAGGCGCGCACGCTTGCACTGGCCGCGCGTGACAATCGAGCGGGTAGCAAAGAAGGCAGCGGGGCGAGCGAGCGAGAGAACGATCGTCTCGAGGTGCGTCAGGGCAGTGGTCGCGGCGGGTATTCAACCTCGCTTGGAACGGTCGACGAACTTCGCGCGCGGTTGCCACTCGTCGTCGAGCTTTCCGGCCATTCCTTTCGCATCGTCGAAGTGGAAGGCGAATTCGTTGCGCACTCGACGGAATGTCCCCACCTCCTTGGCCCACTTGGCGAATGCGCGACCGAGGGCGGCGAACTCGTGTGTCCGTGGCACGGATACGCCTTCGATCTTCGCAGTGGTCGGAGCACAGACGGTCGTCGGCTCCGGCTCAGAACGGCGCCGACAATTGAGATCGATGCCAATCGGCAAGTCGTGATGGCTTCCCTGTCGGACGATCGCTCCCGGAGTTCAGGCCTATCGGGTTCGGAGGGTCGCCATGGATCGTCGTGAATTGCTCGCCAGCGTTTCGATCTTTTCCTCCCTCGACGAAAAGGAGCTCGATCTCTTGCTCCGCGCGACGACGACCAAGCGACTCGAAGCGAAAGAGGTTCTCTTTCGCAAAGGCGATCCCGGCAATCAGCTCTATGGAATTTTGTCCGGCTCACTCAAAGTGATGGTCACCGGCTCGGACGGCAAGGACGTGATCTTTACGCTCCTCGGTCCCGGGGAAACGATCGGAGAGATTGCGTTACTCGATTCGGAAGAGCGTTCGGCGAGTGCGGTCGCCGTCGAAACGACCGAACTCTTGACGCTCCATCGCCGCGAGTTGATCCCCTTCCTGGAGAGTCATCCACGTGCGGCGATCGGGTTGGCAGGCATACTCGCAGCGATGGTCCGCCGTCTTTCCGAACGTGCCGAAGATCGTCAGACGATGCCGCTGTCGGGGCGAATCGCGAAACGGCTGCTCGCCCTCGCGGAAGAACACGGCAAACGGCCGATCGTGGGCGGTCCAGTCGAGGTCAGGCTTCCGCAGCAGGATCTCGCCGATCTCGTCGGAACGACACGTGAAAGTGTCAACAAACAACTCCGCATCTGGTCCGAGGCGGGCGTGATTGAAATCGGCCGGGGTCGTGTGGTCTTGAAGGACCCCGAAGCGCTCGAAGACGTTGTCGCGGCCTGCGAAGCCTAGAGGCGCAGCCGGGCTTTTCCTGGCCATTCGATTCATTCGACCCGATTTGGCTCGTCTGGCTGATTCGAGAATTTGCTGGAAAGCAGAGTCGAAGAAGTTATCGGTCAGGCGGGTCGATAGATATTGCGTCCGCCTTCGTGTTGGACGCTTCCCTGCGTCCCGATCAACTCGATCCGTTCGAGTTCGGCGAGTAGCTCTGGGTCTGCGGGGGTGTTGGCCAGGAAGCGCTGCTTTCCGTCGCGGAGGCGACCAATGATGATGCCCTCGCTGGGCACGCCTTCGCGATCGTGAACGATCGTATAGGTCTCGATCTCTGCTGGGCCGTTGGCCTCTTCGACGACCTCGACAGTTGGCGCCTTCCAATGCGTTCGCGTCGCGTCGGAGGTCAGCGTCGCATTGGGCGTGGTGGGGCCAGGACTGGGTTGCCGCGAAAGAATCGTCGCCGAATGCTTGGTCAGATACCAACCGTTGCCCGTCACCATCGCGTGTTCGCCTGCCTTCTCACGAAGGCTCAGGACCGCGGCGGCCAAAGAATGAAAGCTGTAGCTATTTCCGGGGCCGCCGGCGTAGGGCAATCCTCCGGTCAGTGTGAACCCGCGCGAATCCTCCTCCGACAATCCGAGCATTTCACAAGCCATCGAAACCGCGGAGGGGAAACACGAGTAGAAGTCGATCAAGTCGATCTCGTCGAGACTGAGTCCGGCATTCGCCAGCGCCGTCGTATGGCAGTTCCGCATCGCAGGCGATTCCGCGTAGGAAGGTCGATCGCTCAAGAACCAGGGTTCTTCGACCTCAAAGGCGCCGCCTCGCCAATAGATCCAATTCTCTTCCGGTACACCGAGTTTGCGGGCCATCGATTGGGAGGCGATCAGAGCGCCTGCGGCCTGATCGGTGGCCATCACGGCATTGAGATATTTCGGGTACGGGAAGCAGATCATCCGATTCACTTCGGTCACCCGTGTGAGCTCATCGGCGCTTCGTTCGGTCGGGAACCAGGCCTGTGGATTCCCGGCCGCCCGCTTCGTGAAGGGCGCAAAGAGCTTGCCCATCGCTTCACGATGCTCAGATAATGTTAGGCCTCGTGCTGCACGCAAGGCATTCTCGAAGAGGGGGTAGACGTGAATCGGCATCTTCAAACCGACCGCCTCTTCCGAGTCGCGAATTCCCGAGGTCGCGTGGCCCATCTTTTCGGGCGGCGATCCGCCGCCCACAGGCCAGTCGGGGTCGCCGCCTGTCCGACGAGCGAGGGTCAGCGTTCGCAGGTTGTTGCATCCGCCGACGAAGCCGAGCTCGGATTCACCCCTGGCGATTTTGTCGGCCACGCGATTGGTCAAGGCGAGAGCGGTTTCGCCACCCACATGGCTATTGAATAGACTCGTTGGCTTTGCACCGATTGCTTCGGACAGAAGCTGCGGCGGATTCTCGGCCTGCCAGCCGAATATTTCGGCGAGGGCAATTGTATCGATCGACGTGAGGAGATCGGGATGGCCACCGCTGGATTCAGCACAGTCTCGCGCGATCTGCTCGAGCATCGCGGCTGGGCTGATGGATGTTTCAAGCGTGACGTCGGGATCAGAAAGTTGTGCGACGCCGATCAAGACGGGTTGTTGGGAATCCAATGGGCAACCTTCTCTATTGGGGAGTGTATTTTCGGAGCTTTCGTTGAAGGCTCTGCCGATGCAAGCCGAGTCGTCGCGCCGCTTGCGAAATATTTCCGTTGCATTCCGCCAGCACGAATTCGATGTACTCGCGTTCGTGTCGGTAGAGGCTTTGGAACTCCGAGGGAATCGGAATTTCTTCTTCCGCGATCTCCTCGCCGTAGAGCGCGCGCTCGACCTGGTCGACGTCGGCTGGCTTCATCAGATAACCGACGGCGCCAATTTTGGTGGCCTTGACCGCCGTCGCGATGCTGCCGTAGCCAGTGAGCACGACGATCTTCGCATTTGGACAACGGCCGAGTATGGCTTGGATCGCATCAAGGCCCGAATCCGCTCCGAGTCGGAGATCGACAACGGCGAATTGGACGCTGAGGTCCTTGATGGCCGCGATTGCAGCGAGGTCGGCGGCCCGTTGCACGAGATAGCCGCGGTCGCGAAATTCAGACGCCAGGGTATCGGCGAAGCGGTCGTTGTCCTCGACGATCAACAGCGAACGACCTTCTTCGCGCGCCGGTTGTGTGGGGTCAGCCATGATCTGGGCTCCAATCGGGCAGGGGAACGGTCAGTCCTGTATTGCGCTCGTTCATCGACGCCGTCGGAACGAGAGGCAGCGAGATCTTTGCGACGGCACCACCGAATTCCCGATCCGCCAGGGTCAGCTCGGCACCAATCGCTTCCGCCAGGGAGTGAACATAGTAGAGGCCGAGGCCGATGCCCTCGGATTTCGTCGTGACAAAGGGTTCGCCGAGGTGCGCTCGAACCACTTCCGGCCAGCCGGAGCCACGATCCTGGACAGACAATTCGGCGCGCGTTCCGTTTCGTTGGACGACGATTTCGACTTCGCCCTCATGGCCCCCGGATTCGATCGAATTGTCGACCAGATTGATCAGGGCTTGGGAGAACGCGACGGTCGGGACGAGGACCGGCTTTGGCCCCCGGCCGTCTCCAAGAAATCGAATCGTCGCGTCCTCGTAGACGCTGGCCACACTTTCGTAGACCTGTCGAACGAGCGAGTCGAGGTCGACGACTTCGAGGGAAAGTCGATCCGGATAGAGTTGTGATCCGGCCATATGTCGAAGGATGTCACCGCAGCGGTCGAGTTCTTCCGCCGCCGTGCGTAGATCGTCGTCCTCTTCGAGGCCGTGTTTGCGACCGAGTCGAGAGAGTCTGAGTTGAGCCGTGTTGAGGGGTGTCGCGAATTCGTGGGAGAGCCCGGCGGCCAAGGCACCGACCGCGCGCAGGCGATCGATTCGCGTCTTGCGCTCTTCCGATTCCGCGAACCAGATCTTGAAATGATCGAGCGTTCGCGAGAGCCAGGCCGTCAGGATCCAGAACACCAGGGCCACGACGATCTGTGCGGGGAATAGGATGTTGGCGGGAACCAACGCGCCGTAGAGGCCGGGTGGAATATGGCTGTTGGTCTGAATTAGAACCAGACTGGCCAGCAAGAGGCCGAAGAAGGCGAGCCCGAGTCGACCTTCGAGCAATAACGCGCCTAACACGGTATGCACGAGTAGAATCGGAACCATGGGATTCCAGGCGCCACCGGTTAGAATCAGAAGGGCCGAAAGCCCGAGGATGTCCGCGCCGAGCTGGACGCCGAGGTGGCCAGGTGTTCCCTTTGACCCACGGCGCAGACCGATCCAGGTTCCGATATTGAGAACCACCAGGGTGGCAATGACGGCGCCGAAAAGCGGAAGCATCTTCGGTTCGAGCACCCGAAATTCGACTGCGGGAATGATCGACAGGAGTTGCGCGGCGATGGCCACCCAGCGCAAGCGAACCACCCAGGCGAGCTTGGCGGTGCTCTGGGCCGGATCGGCGGTGATCGGCGGATCAAAGAAAGAGCTGAGGGTCTCGAACATTGGATTTCCACGGCCAACCCTAGCAGGCTGCGGGTAACCCCTCCCGTCGCGATGCGCGGGTTCTTCGCATCCACTCTTCATTGCGAAAGCTCACTGTGGTCCATAGGCGGGCGGCTGGGGAACGCCTGCGGCTCAAGCCGGATCGTCGGAGGGCCGACGAACGAAGCAATGGCCCGCGGGAAGATCAAAGAAGCGGGAAGGGGAACGATGAAGCAGGGAAGTGCGATCCCGTGGATGGTCTTTGTCTGGGCGATCGCGACGGCCATGCCCGCCTGGGCAGGGGAATATGAAAGCGGTTTCGGCTTCGGCATTTCGGTGCCCGATATCTGGCTTGTCCTCACTCGAAACGAGGTCATCGAGAGCGCCGATCATTTTCGCGGCGAGTCCGGCGAGTCGTCCGCGGATCAGGGGTCCGATGGTTTGGGCTCGGTACCGCTGCCGATGCGTCAGGCCGTTTATGAGCGCGTTCGATCGGGCGAGATGGAGATGTTCTACCGGCGACCGGAGAAGCCGGGGCGCTTCGTCGACAATGTGAATGTCATGAAGCAATTTGCGGATCTACCCAACACGCAGAAACAGGTTGTTGGCATCTGCCGTGCGCTCCCGACGGAGTTCTCGCGCATCTTTGGTCGGCCAATCGCCGTGGACGTTTGCGAAATGAGGGAACGCATCGGCCGCCGAGCCCTCTATCTCCAATTCGACGGTGCGGTTCCGGGGACGACGACGCTCCACTACCAGCTTCAACACGGCCTCGGAGAAACCCTGGTCTTTACGGCCACCACGGCGATCGCGAACCTTCCGCGCGTGATGAGCGAATTCGAAGGAATGATCTCTTCGATTCGAATCCACTGAACACCGGAAATCGAGGCGACGCCTAACGCGCGTGTTTTCCTTGCTGCTGAGCGTCAACGCGCTCGACTAGCCAGCGCGGACAGTGAGCTCGTCGATTGGACGTGCCGCCGTCTTCAAGACCCAGATGTAGAGCATGATCGCGACACCGCCCAGGCCCGCTGCGAGCCCCCACCAGATCCCAACGGCACCAAGCTTCATCGGGAACGCCAGGAACCAACCGAGCGGCAATCCCACGACGTAAAAGCCGATCAGGTTCACGACCGCTCCCGCCTTGGGCCGCCCCATGCCACGCATCAGCCCTCCGCCCACGACCTGAATGCCATCGGCGATCTGAAAGGCACCGGCGATCGGCAGCAGGGTCGCCGCCAAGCCGACGACGGCAACATCTTCGAGATAGAAAAGCGGCAGAGCGTTTCGAAAGGCGACGAAGCAGAACGCTGCGACCGCCATGACGCCACCGCCCATGGCGAAGGCCGTGTGGCAGGCTACTCGCAGGCGCTCGGGCTGGCCTGCGCCGATCAAGTTGCCGACTCGGACACTCGAACCGATCGAGATCCCAAGTGGCAACATGAACGTAAAGGAAGCCATGTTGAGCACGACTTGATGGGCAGCAAGCTCGACCACGCCGATCCAGCCGATCATGATCATGCCGAAGGTGAACGCGTTGGCCTCGAGCGCGAGTTGGAAACCGACGGGAATTCCGAGTCGCAGGTAGCGGCGCAGACCGGCAGCGTCGAACGAGAGTCGATCCCAGCGCCGCCAGGCACCCTCGAAGAGACCGAATTTCCGGCTCCAGAGCCACAACGCGAGGGGCAGGCAGACGTTCGTGATGCCGGTCGCGAATCCCGCGCCTTCGAGCCCGAGCGCCGGCATCCCGAGATGACCAAAGATGAGCGTCCAGTTGAGGAAAACGTTCAGGATATTGCCGGCCAACATGACCCACATCGCCGGGCGCACGATGGTTCGGCCTGCAAAATACTGACGCATCGCAACGAATACGCTGAAGCCCAAGGCCGCCGGAAGCCGAGCCAGCATATAGGATTGAGCCAGGCCGGCGACTTGCTCGTCCTGGCCGAATAACATCAACGCCTGGCCGGTGAACATCCACAAAGCCATCAAGGGAATCGAGCCCACGAAGGCAATGATCAGGCCGCGCTGCAGGGCCAAAGCTGCGCCGTCCCCGTCGCCGGCGCCGTGGGCCTGGCTGACCAAGGGGTCCATGCCCTGCACGATTCCCTGAAAGAGCGAAGCCGAGGACCAGGCCCAGGTACTCGCAACGGCGACCGCGGCGAGGTCGGCCACCCCGATTCGCGCGACCATCATCGTGTCGACGACGCCCATCGTCATCATGCCGAGCTGTGCCACGGCGATCGGCGCGGAAAGGCCAAAGAGCGCCCGAAATTCGCTTTGCGGTACGGACGGCGAGCCCGTTCGCGAGGATTGTCCTGGCTGGTTGGAACGGGGCTTCATGGGTTCGCCTGGACCTGGGCCGAAGACGCGGGCGACCCGTTGAAGGAGCGCGTAGGCTACCCGTCCTCGCCACGGCGTGCGATCGTCGTGCGGCATCCAGACAACGCCCAACCCGAAGGAGCCCAAAATGAAGCACATCGGCCGAACCGCAAGCGATCGCCTCCCCGTCCTTCTTCTTCTTTTGCTGTGGCTTGGGGTTGCAGGCGTGGCTTCCGCCCATGGGCCGACGATCGAGGTCAGCCATAGTGAGTTGAAGCCGAAACTCCTGAATCTATTCGTTGGGACGACCGTTCACTTCAGCAACACGGTCGAGATGCCGGGAGGCCACGTGATCGTCGACGCGTCCGGCACCATCAAGAGCCCTCCGCTGATCAAGCCCGGCGACGGGTGGCACTATACATTCGAGAAGGAAGGGGCCTTCGAAATCTATATCGAGCAACATCCCGAGGCGAAGACGCGGATCGTCGTCGTTCCCAAGCGCTAGTCGGCGCGAGACGCCGTTTGGGGCGAGACGCTGATCGCGCTGGTCGTGCTGGTCGAAAGTCGAGACCCGCGAACCGAAGCGGCGCTTGTTAGTCCTGGCCGGTCAGGACCGCGAAGAAATCGCCCACGTCGCCGTATGTACGCTCCGGGTCGAGCAACAGGTCATAGGTGACGTGGTTCGAATTTGGAACCGGGCCTGGCTTCTTGCCCGCCGATTTTTCGGCGGCGTCATCAAACTCTTCGATGCGACGGTAGAGGGCGTTCCAGGATTCCTGGGTGTCCTCCATGTCGATTTCGATCGTGATCTTGGCCATGGGTGGGACCTCCTGCATCGTCAAGGGTGCCCGGGGTTGGGGGGCGAAATTGGCGCTTCAATACACGTGTCGTTCAGGCTTGTGGATGGCTCTCATGGTTGGTGGGGTGGCTGGTGAGTGGTTACTGGGTGACTCTAAATGCCGGCGAATGGCTTTCAACGCCGACCGGTGGCTTGCAACACAGGCTAAAGGATTGCCGGGTTTGTTCAAGAAAATTCGAACTCGCGAGGTCGGCGTCTCGAGGCTGGGCTGCCAATAGATGATCGGCGAATCAACCAAAAAATACCGTGACCTCGAACACCTGCGTTTCTGACTTCCCCTCAGGAACATTTCTGACATTCGATCGTCAGATTCATGTATATTACCGGCATGACACACGCACCC
>CAZMFM010000120.1:9497-13135 GCA_964565565.1 uncultured Spirochaetaceae bacterium
CGGCCCCGGCCTCGGCCCCGACCGAGCCCGCGAACATTCCGTCGTCGATTACCACCGACTTCTGGCTTCGTAAGTCGTCAAGGTAGCGACGCAACGCGCCGTCGCCGCGCCGACGCTTCAGGTCTTGGCGCACGAGACCTGCGACTTCATCGAAATTCGGTACGACGCGCGGCTCGCGGCGGATCACCCGAGCAAGATAGTATCCGCTGCCGCTCTGGATTGGTTCGCTCCACTCGCCCTGTGGCAATGCTTCGAGCGCCTTCAAGATGACCGGTCCAACGTAGTCACGAATCTTGGTGGGTGGCAGCATGCCGTCCGGCAGGGGCGAAATCTGCGGATCGGCCAACTGCTTCTCGACTTGGCCCGCTTCTTCTCCCGAATGCAGACGACGGGCCGCGGCTGCGGCTCGCTCCTCGGCTGTTCCGTCCCCGCGTTGCGCATCGCGTCGCGTCGAGAACAAGAGCGTTTGCGCGTGCAGGCGTCCGGTTCGGCTGAAGAAGTCGATGTTGTCCTCGAAATGGCTCGCCACTTCGGAGTCGCTCGGTTGATTGGCGTCCGCTTCGCCGACAATCGAATCGATCAATCCCGACGTCAGCTCACCGCGAACTCGGCGATCGACGGCGGCCAATCCGAGTTCGAGTGCGCGTTGGACGAGCAATTCTTCATCGATCATTCGGTCGAGTACCCGCCGCCGGGTCGCCTCATCGATCGGATTGCGACGGTCCCCCTCGACACCCGCTAAAACGCGCTCATAGTCGATTCGCCGAATCGTCCGCTCACCGACGCGCGCCGCCGCATCGCCTGGCAAGGACTGAGAGCCGCCAGGCGTCTCCAAGAGCCCAAAGGCTGCCAACGAGAGGCCGATTGCAGCACCCAGAAAGAGCAGCCACGGCGAGCCAGTGTGGTCGTTTCTGCTCTTCCCTTCATTGCGTGGCGAATTACTCAGCGGACGTCTCCTCGAGGCCACCGATGCTTGTCGTGACCGGGCCAAGGGCGCCGAGCATAACCCAACCGTGATGGGGCCGAGATCGTTCAGTCCCCGAGCAGGCCCGACTTCTGCCCCTTCGCGGTCTTCGACCCGACCATTCGCGCCGATCGATTCCGCGAACTAGATTAGCGGGAACGGAACCTTCATGAGCCTCGAGGAGCGCGCCATGCATCTGAACCTGGGATCGATTCTACTCGCCAACGCCAATGAGAAGCGGGATGAGATCGTCCTGCGCGCTGGCGATCTCGAGATGACCTACGGCGAACTCAATCGCGCGGTCTGCGGTGTGGCTGCGAGTCTGCGGGCTCGGGGAATCGCACCCGGCGACAAGGTTGCGCTGCTGGTGCCTAACGTGCCCGAGTTCACGATCGCCTATTTCGGGATTCTCTACGCCGGGGCGACGGTCGTTCCGATCAACGTGCTCGCGGCTGCGCCGGAGGTGACCTACTTCCTCGAAGATTCGGATGCGCGACTCTTGATCGTGCATCCGCTTTTCGAAAAACCCGGACGAAAGGGCGCGGATCCGCTTTCGGTTCCCGTTGTGATCGCGGCCGGAGAGGGCGACGACGATACGATTGGGGCGATGGCCAAGGCCGACCCGATCGATGGGCCCCATCCGACTTCACCCCAGGAGACCGCCGTCATTCTCTATACCTCGGGAACGACGGGGAAGCCGAAGGGCGCGGAGCTCACCCACTCCAACCTGTTGATGAACTGTACGGTCGTGGCCCCGAAACTCATGCCGCCGCCGCCGTCGGAGGGACATCGTGCCTTGGCGACCCTGCCGCTCTTTCACTCTTTCGGGCAGACCGTCATCCAGAACACGATGATCGCGACGGGCGGAAGCTTCACGCTCCTCCCGCGTTTCACACCCGAGGAGGCCTTCGAGCTGATCGAGCGTGATCGACTGACGATTTTTGGTGGCGTACCGACGATGTACTTCGCACTTTTGCACCATCGTGGCGATCGCGCACACGACATCTCGTCCCTGGAGATCTGCATGACCGGTGGTGCTCCAATGCCGGTCGAGGTGATGAACGCCTTCGAAGAAAAATTCAACGTCGAAATTCTTGAAGGCTTCGGCCTCTCGGAGACGTCGCCGGTCGCGAGCTTCAATGTCATAGGCAAGCCACGCAAGGCGGGCTCGATCGGCTATCCGGTCTGGGGCGTCGAAATGTGCATTGTAAGTGACGCGGACGAAGCATTGCCCGACGATGAGCGCGGAGAGATCTGCATCCGCGGACATAACGTCATGAAGGGCTATTTGAATCGCCCCGACGCCACGAAGGAAACCCTGCGAAACGGTTGGTTCCATACCGGGGACATTGGATTTCGCGATTCCGACGGCTGTTATTGGATCGTCGATCGCAAGAAAGACATGATCTTGCGCGGCGGATTCAACGTCTATCCGCGCGAAGTGGAAGAGGTGCTCTACGAGCATGAAGATGTCGTGGAAGCGGCGGTGATCGGCGTGCCCCATGAGAGCCACGGCGAAGAGGTCAAGGCGGTCGTGGCGTTGACCCAGGACGGCAAGGCGAGTGCCGAGGATCTGAAGGCTTTCTGCAAGGAGCGGCTCGCGGCCTACAAATACCCCCGCATCGTAGAGATCGTGCCGGAGCTGCCCAAGGGCCCGACCGGCAAGATTCTGAAGCGCGAGCTGCGCGACGACGCCTGAGACGGCTGTCCTACAGCTTCCCTGCCCCACGGGGATTCAATTTTCACCTTTTCTTCGCGTACTGTGACCGAGTTCGTCACGGCGGGCCCTCATCATGAGAGTCGTCGGGCGGCTTCGCCCCCCATTCGTCAGCGCCCGGGGTCGCGGGGCGTGCCGGTCGCCGGAGCCACGGAAGTCGTGGCAGTCGGCGGCGGCACTCCCTGCGGCACGTCGCATCCGTGCATCGCTGTCTGGGCGCATGGGCGTGTAGCTGGATCACGGTCGAAGTAAATCGAGTTGTATCGCGGAGGGAATAGAAATGAGTAGAGCAAATCAGAAGCCAAATACCCCGGCGCCATCCGTGCGTCGCTCGCGGAGTCGAAAGCGCTACGGGCTTGCGAGTAAACGAGATCGGACGCGATTGCGCGAGCGAACGGTCGCCGAACGCGCTCGGGTGGAGCAGATGCTCGCGACCGCGCCGATCGTAGAGGAGCAGTGGACCCGGACGAGAAGGTCTACGGAAACTGTTGAAGCCAATCCGCTCATGGGAGTCGGCCGGTCGCGTGCGGGACGTGGATTTGGACTCGCCCGCAGCTGTCCGGTCTGCGGCGATGCGCGAATCGTGACGGACGAAGTCATTCATGGCGGGACGCTGTCGATGTCGGAGTGTCTGCATTGTGATCACCGCTGGACGATGCGCCCCAAGGCCCGATGGGCCGATCTCGGCACTCGGATGATTCGAAGAGGGACGCCCGCGGGCGCTCGTGACTACGCACCTGCGACTACGCACCCCCGGCACCCCCGGCACTCGCGCCACTCGCAACTACGCGCTTGGGCCACCTAGTCGCCACGCGGTAATCGTGTCCGCTTGATCGAGACGCCGTCGTCGAGGAGGTGTGGTCGAGACGGCGTGACCGCGCAAGCGTGATACGCTGGCCCGATGCGCCTCATTCTCTATACGGGTAAAGGTGGCGTCGGGAAGACGACGACGGCCGC
>CAZMFM010000120.1:13235-14496 GCA_964565565.1 uncultured Spirochaetaceae bacterium
GCGGATTGCGGACGCTAGTCGTATCCGCGGACGCCGCGCATAGTCTCGGAGATGTTTTCGGCGAGCGGCTTGGACCCGAGCCTCGCCGCCTGGCCGAGGGTCTCGACGCACTCGAAATCGATGCGCGTCATGTCATCGAGTCGCATTGGGGTCGCGTTCGTGCCTATCTCGTCGATTTGCTTCGCTACCAGGGCATCGAGGAGGTCATCGCCGATGAACTGGCTCTCTTGCCCGGCGCCGATGAGCTGGCGACGCTGGTCAGTGTCGAGCAGTGGGCGGCGAGCGGCGACTACGATCTGATTCTTGTCGATTGTGCGCCGACGGGCAGCACCCTTCGCCTGGTGACCCTGCCAGAGGTCGCGCATAGCGGCCTTCGCTGGATGCTGCGTCTTCAACGGGCGACGGCTCGAATCGTCGAACCGATCGCCAGGGGGCTCGTTGGAGCGCCTTTGCCCTCGGCCGACGTCTTCGCCGAGGCCGACCGCCTCTTCTACAAGACTCTCCATCGTTTGCGGGCGCGTCTGCTCTCCGATCAGACGAGTATCCGCATCGTCGTCACGCCCGAGTCGATGGTGATCGATGAGGCTCGCCGCTCGCTCACAGACCTTTGTCTATTCCAACTCGCGAGTGATGCCGTGATCGTCAATCGCCTGCTGCCCGAGGAAGCGCTTCGCGAAGCCTTCTTTCAGGAATGGGGCGAGACCCAGATCGAGCGGCTGCGTGAGGTCGAGGCCGCCTTCGCTCCGATGGCTTGTCTGACTGCGCCCCTTCAGCCGGATGAAGTACGTGGCGTGGCGGCGCTCGCGGAGCATGGCGCGATGTTATTCGGAGATCTCGATCCAGCCGCGATCCTGGGAGATCGTTTGCGCATGCGGTTCGAGCGCGACGATCAGGGCGCCCGGATTCGACTACCCCTTCCGGGTCTCGACCCGGCAGCGCTCGAGGTCACACGCGTCGAAGATGAACTTGTAATCGGCGTATCCGGTCGCCGGCGAAAGATCGCGCTGCCCAGTGGCTTTTCGAAGCTCGAGGTGGAGCGCGTTTCCTACCGCGCAGAGAATCTGGTGATTACCTTCTCCGGAAATCGCGTCGAGACCGACTCCAGCAATGTCGCCTCGCGCCGATCAAGCGAGTCGTCTACGAACAATGCGACTAACAAGGAAAGCGCTTCGTTGCTGTCGCGGAAGTCGAAGCCGCCGAGCCAAGGCGCATCGGCATGAGGGTTCTCGTCTATACGGGGAAGGGCGGAGTTGGCAAGACG
>CAZMFM010000121.1:0-14408 GCA_964565565.1 uncultured Spirochaetaceae bacterium
GGGCCTATGTCGCGCCGAAGGGCATCATCATCGATTCGGTCCTGTTGCGAAATATCAATCTTCCGCCGGTACTGGCCGAGGCAATCGGTCGCAAAAAGGAACGCGAGCAGGAGGTGGAGCGACAGCGGGCGGAACTCGAGCGCGTGAAGCTCGAGCAAGAGCAGCAGGTCGCTTTGGCCGAGGCCACCCGACGTGCGGCCGAAGAGCAGGCCAAGACGATTCGGATTCTGGCGGAGGCGAAGGCGTTTGAGATCGCGACGATCAACAAGGCGGCTTCGGGCAATCCAGCCTACATCCAACTCCAGTCTCTCGAAGCCTTGAAGAAGATGGCGACCGATCCGGCCACAAAGATCTATTTCATGGATTCGAATTCGCCGTCGCCGCTTCCCTTGATGAATATCGGTGATCCGGTCGTAGGCAAGCGTTAGTCGGTCCCGTTCAGTTCGAGTGGCGGGTCAGGCTGGGCCACTGCGAATCGCAAAGAGTCAGCCAATTCACTTCCAGGCGAAGACGGGTTGCTCGTAGTGGGCGACGCGCGTGTGCCGGCCGGCGAGAGCGACCTCGCGAAGTTGGAAGAGGATGGCCGCGGTCGGCGTGTGAATCTGCGTATCGAGGATGGGAATCGACAGCACGGGCCGATCGCTCTCGGGAATCTCTCGTAAGATGGGGCTACCCGGCTTCTCGAGTTCGGCGAGTGGGACGATATGGAGATGCTCGACCTCGTCGGGATTGGGTCGAAGCGCTTGTCCGGGCTCGGCCCAGACGACGACCGGGGACATCAGGAATCCGGATCGCGTGGCAAAGTCATCGAGCTGACCTAGCACGTCGGCGGGCGTCAATTCCAGGCCGATCTCTTCGTGCGTTTCGCGAAGAGCGGCTTCGATGATCGTTTCGCCGGGATCGAGGCGTCCGCCGGGTAGAGCGAATTGCCCGGAATGGTGGCGAAGCTTGGACGTTCGGCGAGTGATCAGGAAGCAGGCTTCACCGGCTTCGTTGGCCGTAATGACCAGGGCGACGGCAGCGGGGCGCAAATCGGCATTCGGTTGGGTCTGGCGTTCGAATGAGGCGAGATTCTCGCCGATGCGGGTCCGAAGATGGGCGTTAAAGTCATGTCGTCCGAGAGTCACGGCCGCCAAGCATAGGTCGTTTTCAAACCAGCGCCGTCGAGGAAGAATTCGAGTGAGCAACGTCTTGGAAAATGTTTCGGAAGAAGAAGCCAGCTGGCAGGAAGCCTGGGAACTCGCGCGTGCGACGATGGAAGGCGTGACGCGTCATCGTGTGGCGGGCAGCGCGCCGGGGGTTGAGCTCGCGTTACTCGATTGGGGTGGCGACGGTGAACTCGTTGTCTTGCATCATGCGAACGGATTCTGTGGCGCGACCCTGGCGCCGGTCGCGAAAGCGCTCAGTAAACGATTTCGGGTCGCGACGATCGATGCGCGCGGGCACGGAGATTCGACCTCGGTGTCACCGAAAGAGGGGCCCGAGGCCTATTCATGGATGACGCTGGCGGATGATCTGCACTCTGCGTTGGCGCAGACGCTCGAGATCGTCGGCCGTGATCGTGTCAAGGTGGCGGTTGGCCACTCCTTTGGTGGCGCACTCGTTCTTACGGAGGCCCAACGAGAGCCCGCCCTGTTCGAGCATATCTTGTTATGCGACCCGGTCATCTTTCCGGCCATGTCGGAACGCGATAACACGTCGCGTGCCCGCGAGTCGGGACTGGTAGCGGCGACGCTGAAGCGTCGGGATCAGTTTTCGACGCGCGCCGAGGCGTATAGCCATTTCCGGTCGCGCGGGCTCTTCGCCAACTTCACGAAGGAGGCTCTCGGCCTCTATGTCGGCGAAGGACTTTGGGAAACCGCTGATGGCGATCTGACCCTGAAGTGTGCCCGCGAAATCGAGGCGGCGATCTTTGAAAGTGCCGCCCTGTCGGATCTCTTTGGCAATGTCGAAGCGATCACAGCGAAGGTGCTGTTCCTTCATGCAGCACGGGGAAACTTCGATCGGAAGCGTTACGACGCGCTAGCGAAACGAATGCCTCGTGCACGGGTCGAGAGTCAAGATCTGGGGCATCTTTTTCCGATGGAAGAGCCATCGCGTGTTGTTTCCGCCGTGAATGAATTGGTTGGAATCGGCTGAGACGGACGCGATTTCGATCTATCGCTCGAAATCCAAAGACGACCGAACGAAGTGAACGAATTGAGGATGGGAACTGCGATGGCCGATCTGCCCGATCACCCGAGTACGCTGCAACCTGAAGACTATGCGGTCTTCAATTCAGAGAAGATGGGCAAGGCGACGATCTTCGAGTCGGATCGCCTGCTCGTGGGTCTGAATGCCTTCCTGCCTGGGCAGGAGCACGCGCTGCACGCCCATGAGGGAATGGACAAGGTTTATCACGTGTTGTGCGGGACCGGGCGTTTTTTGCTCGAGGGCCGCCAGTTGTTGATGAAGCCCGGCCTCATGCTCGTCGCGCCGTCCGGGGTCCCGCATGGGATTCGCAACGACGGCGACGAGAAGCTGGTCGTTCTTGCGATCTTGGCGCCCGGTCCGGGGTCAGCCTCGAAGTAGGGTTGAGTTGGCCAGGTCGCGGGCGCTCGCGGCCTAGCAGGCTGCGGGTAGCTCCTTCCGTCGCGATACACGCGTCTTTCGCGCCCACTTTTCCTTGCGAATGCTCGCCGTGGTTCACGTCTCACAATTCGCCGACTAACGACCTTTCGACCGAGCGCGGCGTTTCTTGCCTCCGCTTCGGAAGGGCGAAGCCCAGCGACTGTTTTTCTCGAAGAAGCGGTCGGGTAGATTAGTCGCCTTCGTGATTCCGACACGGGGTCCGCGTTCGACGCAGACGGGGCCCGTCGAAGCCTCCGGCAGATGCAGGGTCAGCGGAGCGCGAAGCAGGCTGCAGCCGTCGTCGAGCAATACGAGTCCGAGGGCGGCCGCCAGGCGCCCGGGCCCGCGTGCGATCAGCTCTGCCTTTGAATGTGCGGCCAAGCCGCGCAGGGCGCGCATTCGCGACAATCCCTCGAGCGGCTCGCCGGCGCGCAACAACACGGCACTCGCCTGTCCAGATTCGCCGCAGACGACATTGACGCAAGTATGGATTCCGTAGCTTCGGTAGGCGTAGAGCCGTCCCGCCGGACCAAACATCGTCGCATTGCGGGGTGTCTGGCCACGGTGGGCGTGGGAGGCGGCGTCGCTGCCATCACCGCGATAGGCCTCGACCTCGACGATGCGAAGGACCAGCCGATGCCCATCGCGAAGCCGATGCACCAGGCGACATCCGATCAAGTCCGCGGCCACTGCGCGGGAATCCCGCGCGTAGAATGCTTGACGAAGCGGTCGGCCGAGGGGCATGGAACCAGTATCGGGGAAAGGCCCGATCGTGCACACCGCGATTTGCTGAAGATTCGCGGAGGGTGGTTGTCTTGAGCATTTTGGGGCCGAAACTTTTACGGGGCCATTCGAAAGCGAATGTGTTGTCGCGGATGAATGAGCAATTGGCCGCGTGTGTCGGGCCAACGGGCCGCTTCTTTGGGGGGCAGGATGCAGATTGAGTTATCGATGCGGAGGGGCGCGCAGGGGTTCTTCATTTCCTTGATTGTTGGGACGAGCGTAGGGCTCATCGCGAATAAGGCGATTGCGGAGTCACCTTCTGTCGCGCCGGCGACCACGCGAGAAGCGATGCGCGAAATTTTTACGCAGCTCCAAATCCTCCTGCCGGCGGCGATTCAGGGGGAATTGGGAAGCGCCGAGCGTGAGGAAGAATTCAGCCTCGCTTTCGAACGGATGCAGCAGAGGGTCGACGCGCTGCCGGAGCATGGTGAAGGTCTGGATCCCGGCGCCAGGCTCTTTGGCCGGGCTTTGTCGCGTGATGTCCGCCGTGCACGCGATTTTTTTGGTCGTGGCCGCTTCGAGAATGCCGCCTTCCTTGTTGAATCCCTCGTCGACGATTGCACGGCCTGTCACATCCGGCGAAAGGCCGAGGATTCGATGATCACCCGGGGCTTTGTTGATAAAGCGGCCCTGAAGGATCTGGATTCTCTGGAGCGCGCAGCGATCGCCGTCGCCACGCGTCGCTTCGAGGAAGCGATGGGGCTCTACGAACGAGCGTTTCGCGAGCCAGGCGTCGTACCCGAAGTGCTGCTCGGCCCGATCGTTCGATACCTCACCGTCTCGACGCGGGTCGCCAGGGACCCCGCCCGTGCGCGCAGGGTGGTCGCGCGCTTCATCGATTCTCCCGAGATCTCGGAAAATGTCCGGAAGGACATCGAACATTGGGACACAACGTTGCGCGGATTGTCTTCCGGCGACTTCGCCGGAACGAATCTGGCCCGCGCGCGCGTCGCGATGGAGAGCGCCGATCGCATCGCCCGATATCCCGGGGATCAGAGGGCGCTCGTCGAATATCTGCTCGTCTCTTCACAGCTTCACGATCTCGTGGCGCTTCCCCAGGAGTCGCCGGACGAAGCCGCCGAGATCTATGAACTGCTGGGTCGCGCCGAACTCGGAGTAGCGCAGAGTCTCTGGCATTCCCGAGCCGACCTGTATTGGGAAACCGCGATTCGCCTGGCGCCGGGCAGCCGGGGGGCGAAGCGCGCCTACGCACGCCTCGAAGAGGAGACGCGGGCCGGGTATACGGGGTCGGGAGGGCTTCGGCTTCCCAGCGACGAGGTCGCGCGGCTCGCGGAACTGAAGATCCTGTCCGAGGGCCAGCGGCCCACGCCGGCGGAAGGGGCCGAGCTCTTTGCCGTCCATTGCGCGCTGTGCCACGGGCGCGATGGGGAGGGCGGCGGTGCACTCAGTTCGCAGCTGATGTGGAATCCTGCCGACCTCACTCGGATCGCTGCTCGCCGCGATGGCGTGTTTCCGGAAAGCGAAGTCTTCGCGTTGATCGCCCGGCGCGATCCACTCGGCAATCACCAGTCGCCCGAGATGCCGCGCTGGGGCAAATTCTGGAAGGACGACTCGAAGATCGATGCCTTGGTCGCCTATCTCCGAACGATCCAACAGCGCTGAACTCCGGGGCAACACGTCGGTCTGGGGCCGCGCCGGGATCGTTCGCTTCATTCGGACTTGAGCGTCCGGGCGGAACGGCCGATGCCTTGTATGATCCACGCTTCGAACGGAGATCAGGTCGATGAAGTCCTCGCAGAACTCGAATGGCACCGGCAGCGCGGACTCGTCCGACGAAACACAGTCGGACGAACCTCAGCCCCCTAATTCGCCCTACCTCGAACAATTTGGCATCAACGCCGGTTGGGTCGAGGAAGTCCACGACCGGTTTCGCGTTGACGCGCGGTCGGTCGACGAGAGTTGGTCCGAGGAATTCGGTGGCGTCGTCGAAGCACGCGATGTCCACGATCAAATCCGTCGCCAGGTTCCCCAAAGCCGTCCTGCATCGCCCGGCCCGATCACGCGTCCGCCGTCCACCGGTCCGATTGCCCCGATCGCCCCAGCGCCAGCCTCAGTCGCATCCGCACCGCAGCCGACCAATCTGCCGCTCCCAAATGGCATGGCCGAGTCGATCTCGGGAGGCAGTGTTGCCGATGACGCGATGATGCTTCACATCGCAGACAAACATGCCCGGGTGCTGCGACTCATTCACGCCTACCGCGCCCGGGGACATCGCGTCGCGCATTGCGACCCGCTCGGCGGACAGTCGACCTATTTCCCGGAACTCGATCCCGCGCACTATGGATTCGGCAATGAAAATCTCGAGGAGCCCTTCGTTGCCGGCGACCTGCCGGGTGGATCCGTCCAGACACTGCGGCAGATCCTGACCCGCCTCGGGCAGACCTATTGCGGCCCGATTGGTGTCGAGTTCACGCATGTTCAGGATCCGGGCCGGAAGGCCTGGCTGAGAGAGTTGATGGAGGAGTCGCAAAACCATCCCAATCTCGAGGACAGCGAACGGCGCCGGATTCTCGAGAAGCTGGCTGGAGCCGAATTATTTTGCAGCTTCCTGGCGACCAAATTTCTCGGCCAGAAGCGTTTTTCCCTCGACGGAGGCGAGTCTTTGATTCCGCTTCTCGATCACATCATCGAGAACGCGCCCGCCTTCGGTATTCGCGAAGTCGTTCTGGGCATGGCGCATCGTGGTCGGCTGAACGTGCTCGCGAATATTCTGGGAAAGAGTTACGAGTCGATCTTCTCGGAGTTCGAGGACTCACCCGACGTCGACGCGCCCTTCGGATCGGGCGACGTGAAATACCACAAGGGCTTCTCGAGTGATCGCCGCGTCGCGACGGGCGAGCGCGTTCATTTGACCTTGACCTCGAACCCCTCTCATCTCGAAGCCGTCGATCCCGTCGTCGAAGGTCGCACGAAAGCGAAGCAGGTTCGGGCCGGCGATGCCGACGGCGAGACAATCATTCCCGTGATCGTGCATGGGGACGCGGCCTTCGCGGGGCAGGGCATGGTCGCCGAGACGCTCAATTTGTCCCAGCTCGCCGGCTACTGCACGGGCGGCACGATTCATATCATCGTCAATAATCAGATCGGCTACACGACCACGCCCGCGGAAGCCCGCTCGACGCTCTATTGCACGGACGTGGCCAAGATGATCCAGGTCCCGGTCTTCCATGTGAACGGCGATCATCCCGAGGCCGTGATTCACGTAACCAAACTCGCGATGGCCTATCGGCAGCGATTCGGAGACGACGTCGTCATCGATATGGTCTGCTATCGGCGGCATGGACATAACGAAGGTGATGAACCCGCGTTTACCCAGCCGCGTCTCTATCGCCAGATTCGCGAGAAGAAGCCCGTAAAGAGGCTTTACATGGAGAAGCTCGTCGCGGGCGGCCGGATCACGCAAGAAGAAGCGGATCAGATCGACGAGCGGCAGCGCGATGCGCTGAAGGAAGCGCTCGAGGTGATTCATTCCAAGTCGCCGGGGCCGGATGAACCCTACGATCCGCGTGGACCGTGGACAGGCTACACGCGTGTTCGACCCGATGCGGAGATTGAAACCGCGGTGCCCCTCGATCGGTTGCGCGAAATTGCCAACGGGATCTCGCGAGTGCCCAGCTACTTCAATGTCCACAAGAAGTTGCAGGTGATTCTCGATCAGCGTGCCAAGGCGGTTTCCGAGGACTCGGGAATCGATTGGGGGTTGGGGGAAGCGCTTGCCTACGGATCGCTCGTGCTCGAAGGAACGCCCGTGCGACTCTCCGGTCAGGATTCCTCGCGAGGCACCTTCGCCCATCGACATGCGGTGCTCGTCGATCAGGACTCAGGTGAAGAGTATGCGCCGCTCGATCATATCCGCGACAACCAGGCTCGCTTCGAGGTCTACGACAGTCTGCTTTCGGAGGCCGCGGTGCTTGGTTTCGAATACGGCTATAGCCTTGCAGATCCGAGTTCCCTCGTGCTGTGGGAAGCGCAGTTCGGCGATTTCGTAAACGGTGCGCAAGTCATCATCGATCAATTCATTACCTCGGCCCACGTGAAGTGGGGACGCATGAGCGGGCTCGTGATGCTGTTGCCCCATGGCTATGAAGGGCAGGGGCCGGAGCATTCGAGTGCGCGTGTCGAGCGCTTCTTGCAGACTTGCGCCGAAGACTCTTTGCAGGTCGTGAATTGCACCTCGTCCGCACAATTCTTCCACGTATTGCGTCGACAGATGAAGCGGACCTATCGCGCGCCGCTGATCATCTTCACACCGAAGAGCCTGCTTCGACATCCCAAGGCCGCCTCGTCGGTCGAAGCCTTTACCGATGGTCGTTTTCAGGAAGTCATCGACGATCCCATCGTGTCGGCCAAGCCGAAGGATGTTCAACGCGTCATCGTTTGCGTCGGCAAGGTCTATTTCGATCTCGTCGAGGCGCGCGCAAAGAAATTCGAAGGACGCGAACATGAAGTCGCCATCGTTCGCGTCGAGCAGCTCTACCCCTGGCCGGAAGAGCCACTGACGGAGATCATCGATCGCTACCGGAATGCGTCGAGACATTATTGGTGTCAGGAAGAGCCACGCAACATGGGCGCCTGGACCTTCGTTCGCGATCGTCTCCAGGCCATCGTCGGCAAGAAGGGTTGGCTTCGATATGCGGGCCGGAACGAAGCGGCGAGCCCGGCGGCCGGCAGCCCGCGCGTTCATCGCGCCCAGCTCCAGGCGTTCCTCGAAGACGTTTTCAACGAAGAAAGCTGAGGCGAAAAGACGCTGTTCAGATCTGTTCTGGACGTGTTGACGTAGCTGTCAACGGGTCCGAGACTTCCAATCCCACCGGGTTCGGGCATCCCCCTGAGCGAAACGGTGTGTGACGGAGGTTGTGATGGATCTCTCCTATGGCGACGAGACCGAATCGTATCGAGCGGAGGTGAAGGGCTTCCTCTCCGCGAATTGGCCCCTTGAAGGTGGAGACGCCAAGCTGCCCAAGGAAGAGGGCGTTCGGGCTTTTCGCGAGCGCGCCATCGCGGCCGGCTACCTGTGTCGAAACATTCCAAAAAAATACGGCGGCTCCGAACAAGTGGGCGACGCGCTTCGTGGTCAGGTGATTCGGGAAGAATTCGGATTGGCTCATGCGCCGATGGAGCCGCGTGGAATCGGCACGATGATGTTGGTTCCGACATTGCTCGATCGCGGCGAGGAATGGCAGAAGGAAAAGTTCGTCGGCCCGACGATTCGCGGCGAGATCACCTGGTGCCAGGGCTATAGCGAGCCGGGCTCGGGAAGCGATCTGGCCAGCCTGATGACCAAGGGCGAAATCGACGGCGAAGACTGGGTCATCAACGGTCAAAAGATCTGGACCAGCGGCGCGCATCACGCGAACTACATGTTCTGCCTGGTCCGCACGGAACCCGAAGAAAAGAAGCACGGTGGGATTTCCTATCTCTTGATCGACATGAAGTCCAAGGGCGTCGACGTGAGGCCGCTGCGGCAGATGACCGGATCCTCCGAGTTCAGCGAAGTCTTCCTGAACGATGTCCGAACGCCCAAGGATTGGATCGTGGGCCAGCGCGGCGAGGGCTGGCTCGTCTCACGAACGACCCTCAAGCACGAACGGAACTCGATCGGCAATGCCGCGCAGTCGCTGGGACTTCTCGAATCTCTCGTCAAACTCGCCAGATCGCGAAAGATCGACGGCAAGCCGGCGATCGAGGATCCCGGCGTTCGCCGCGAATTGATCCGAATTGAAGGCTATATCCGCGCCCATCAATATTCTGGATTTCTGCAGACCTCGAAGGGATTAAAGGGCGAGAACCCCGGCATCATCGGCATGATGAATAAATTGAACTCGACTAACATTGGACACAAGGTCGCGCATCTCGCCATGGAAATTCTTGGCGATGAGGGCCTGGTCGCGCCGCACGCGGCGGGTCTCGGCGTAGGCAATACCGGTCCAGCCGCGGCGAATTGGGTCAGCCACTACATGGGAACCCTCGGTATCGCGATCGCCGGTGGCACAGCCAATGTTCAACGTAATGTGATCGCCGAACGCGGGCTCGGACTTCCCCGCGACTCCGCCGCGAATCGCGGAAAATAGGGAAACCAATATGGACTTCGATCTCTCCGACGAACAGCGACTGCTCCAGGAAACCGTCGCTCAATTCATGGACAACGAGTGCCCGCCTGCACGATTGCGCGAGCTCTACGACGACGAAGTCGGCTACGACCCCGTCCTGTGGAAGGGCCTCGCCGAACTCGGTCTGGCCGGCATCCATCTACCCGGCGAGTACGGGGGCAGTGAACTCGAGATTCTCGATCTTGCCGTCGTCGCCGAGACGCTCGGATCCCTTGCTGCGCCCGTTCCGTATCTGAGCCATTCGCTGGCCAGTCTGGCGATCGCGCTTGGGGGGAGTGCCGAGCAGAAGAGTCGCTGGCTGCCCGGTCTCGCGAGCGGCGAAACGCTCGCGACGGTCGCCTGGGCGGAAGAAGAGGGCGGTTGGTTACCGGAAACCTGGGCGATCGAATCGGGCGCGACGATCACCGGCACCAAGGAGATCGTCGAGTTCGGAGAGCACGCCGATTTCTTCGTGGTGGGACTCGCGGGCGGCCGCCTCGGCGTCGTCGATCGCAACGCGACCGGAGTCGAGATCCAACGCGTCGAAGGCGCCGATCGGACGCGCCGGATTGCGCGGGTCAGCTTCGATGCGACACCGATCGATCTGCTCGAAGAGGGCGGCGCCGAGGCCGTCGCGCGTGTCCGCGACGTCGGACTCGTGTTGATCGCGGCCGATGCCTTTGGCGGCGCTTTGAAGCTCGTCGATATGAGCGTCGAATACGCAAAGAACCGGGAACAATTCGGTGTCACGATCGGACATTTTCAGGCGCTAAAGCACCAACTCGCAAATATGGCGGTCGAGATCGAGCCGACGCGGGCCTTGTATTGGTATGCGGCGCATGCGCTCGATCATGTTCCGGAAGAAAGCGAGCGCAGTGCGGCAATCGCCAAGAGCCATATCACCGAGCGCTTTCAGCAGGTGGCGCGCGACGCGACGGAAGCGCATGGCGGGATCGGGTTTACCTGGGAAGGCGACACACAAATCTTGTTCAAGCGCGCGATGTTCGACCGAATTTTCCTGGGCACGCCGCGGGTTCATCAGGATCGCGCGGCGAAATTGGCGGGGTGGTAGGGGGACGGTTTCCTAATGCGACACTTCCCGCAGGCGATCGCCTCGATCGCCGCCAGACGTACTCTACACGGTCCATTGGACGGAGATGTTGCGGCTCCGGTTGCAGCGCTCTGTAGGCGTCTCCGCCAGTCGACCGGGCATATAGTGCTGCGCGTTCACTATCCGAAGCAACCTGCCGACATGTGCTCCGATGCGCCAGCACGGAATTCGGTTTCGAGCCAGACCTAAGACTTCGGCACTTCGAAGGAAAAGATCCCCGGCCCGACCGATTCCGTACATAATGAACACAGATTCGATTCATTCGATCTCCAGGCCGTCGAGTCCGGATTGATACTCGATGGTATTTGCTCGAAGATCTCGAAGGGGGGCTGGACATGGAACGTTGGGCGTTGGCGACTGCTGTCTTGGTGGGTGTGCTGCTGGGAACCCCCTTACGGGTCTGGGCCGTCGAGCCCCCATTTCCGGGCGGAGCGTTCGATCTCGGAGATAGGCCGACTGGGCTGGCCTTTGCGGATACGAATGGCGATGGCGCTCTCGACGCAGTCGCGACGAACTCCGGCGATGATCGCATCAGCGTTCTGCTCGGCGACGGCGCTGGCAACTTCGCGGAGGCCACCGAATTTAGTACCGGCGATGGACCTAGTGCGGTGGCGCTCATGGACTTGAACGGCGATGGCTTCGTCGATGTCGTTACGGCGAATCAAATAGGCTATGACGTCAGCGTACTCCTGGGCAATGGCGATGGAACCTTTGGGGTCGGGACAGCGTTCGCAGTCGGAGAGGGTCCGAACTCGATGGTCCTTGCGGATCTGGATGGCGACACGTTCCTCGATGTCGTGACGTCCAACGCGATCAGCGATGACATCAGCGTGCTCCTTGGCAACGGCAACGGGACCTTCGGAGCCGCCGCGTCCTACACAGTAGGAGACAATCCCTATTTCGTGGCGATCGCGGATCTGGACGGTGACGGCGACCTCGACGTCGTCACGGCAGACTACGGCGACAATACTGCCAGTGTTCTACTGAACAAGAACGACGGAACTTTCGCGGCGGCTACAGCATTTGCAGCTGGGAGTCGGCCGATCTCGGTCGCGCTCGCGGATCTGAATGGCGACGCCGTCCCCGATTTGATGGCGGGAAACCTAGCGGGCATGGAAGTCACGATACGGCTCGGCAACGGCGATGGCAGCTTCGCCCCCCTCACGGCGTTCCCGGCCGGTAACTCTCCAGGCGCGATCGCACTCGCGGATCTCGACGGCGACAACAACCTCGACATCGTTACGGCGAACTCGTGGAGCGACGATGCCAGCCTCCTGTTGGGCAATGGTGATGGAACCTTTGCGGCGACGACGGCATTGGCCACGGGAGGCGACCCATCGTCGATCGTCCTCGTGGACCTGAATGGCGACGGCCTCTACGATATGGCGACGACGAGCCAAGCCACTAATGATATGCGCGTCGCGCTGGGAAATGGGGATGGAACCTTCGCGACGGCCGCGACCCCGTTCGCCGTCGGAACCGAACCGATTGCGCTGGCCGTTGCTGACCTGAACGGCGATACCCACCTCGATATCGTCACAGCCAATAGCGGCGATCACGATCTCAGCGTGCTGCTGGGCAATGGCGACGGGAGCTTCGCGGCCGCCACGACGGTTGCCATCCCGAGCTATCCGAACGCGCTGGCTCTCGGAGACCTGAACGGTGACCTCGTCCTCGATATCGTCGTTTCACGCTTCGATGACGAGATCAACGTATTCATCGGCAACGGCGATGGAACGTTTGGGGCGGCCACGGCGTTCGCCGCCGGAGACCAGCCAGCCTCTGTCAAGCTCGCGGACTTGAATGGCGACGGCTTCCTCGACGTCGTCGTGGCGAACAGATGGGTCGACACGATGAGCGTGCTGTTGGGCAATGGCGACGGAACCTTCGGGGCCGCCACGGCGTACGCAGCTGGGGATTTCTCGGCCCAACTGGTACTCGGGGATCTGGACGGTGACACCATCATGGATGTCGTGACAATGAATACGGGAAGCCACGACGTCAGCGTGTTCCTGGGAAACGGCGACGGAACCTTCGGGGCCGCCACGTCCTTTGCCGTCGATTTTCAGCCGATCTCGATCGCGCTCGGAGATTTGAATGGCGACGGCGCTTTGGATCTCGTGACCACACACGTGTCCACTGCCAGCATACGCGTGCTACGTGGCAACGGCGACGGAAGCTTCACGCCAATTGGGCGGGCCCCGGCTGGAAGCAATCCGATCTCTGTGCTGATCGTGGACATCGATGGGGACACACTCCTCGACGTGGTGACGGCGAACGGAGCTGGCAATGAGATCGCCGTCGTGCGCGGAAACGGAAATCTAGTCTACTTCGAACCCCCGGAGGCGTTCGCGGTCGGAAACAGACCGATCCCGCTGGCGGTCGCGGACTTGAACGGCGACTCCGCTCTCGACGTCATCACCGCAAACTACTTGAGCAACGACGTCAGCGTACTGCTGGGAACGATCGAAGGACAGTCATCGCCTCCTCAGGTCGTGCCGCTCCTGTCGATCCCAATCGGGGGCATTCTTGTGATGATGCTCCTCGCACACGGCGTCTATGTGATACGCCGGAAGGGGGAGAAGTTCGAGCCCCCGCTTCCTAACGCGAAACTTCCCCGAGGCGAAGCGATACGCGTCGCGAAAAATTCAATCGCGCGGTTCGGACGATCGACAAGTCTCCCGGGAATCAACTTACGGGCGGTTCTCCTGAAACCCCTCGGCCAAGATCGTTCGAATCTGTGAAATTGCCCCCGGCAGCTCCATCCGAGTCGGTCTCCACGCATTGCGGGCCAATGGATCGATCGCACATCCATCCTATTCTGCTTGTTAGTCGGGCCTGCCAATCGAATTGAGACGAATGATCCCGCGGCCGACCGCATTCCCGTCGAAGACGGTGAAGAAGCCAGCGATGTGAGGCCATTCGGTCTTCGATCGCCCTGGCGCTTACCATCCAGTCAGTTTTAATCGGAATCTACAGGCCGCGGCGATCCGGCCTGATCATGCCGTTCATTCGCTGCGAGGAGAAACCAATCTGAATTTGTCGTGTGTTGTCCGTATTGATACCCGTTACGTTACGCGTTGCATTCACACACATGATCAAACGGATCCGGCATCGGGGGCTGCGAAGGCTCTACGAGGGTGGCGACATTCGGGGACTGAACACTGACCACGTGCCCAGACTTCGCTTGATTCTTGCTGCGCTCGATGCTGCTGAGGCGTCGCGGGACATGGATGTTGCCGGATGGCGTCTGCATCCGATCAAAGGGGCGCGCAAGGGCGAATGGTCGGTGGAGGTCTCCGGCAATTGGCGAGTGATATTTCACTTTGACGGAAACAATGCAACAGATGTGAACTACGAGGACTATCACTGATGGCAATGAGGAATCCACCGCACCCTGGAGAAGGGGATTGGGAGTTCCGCCGCTGCCTGGCTCCGGATGCAGATGGCTCATGACCTTGCTCTCGCGCAGCGATCGGCGAGAAGCACCAAGGTCAAGAGGCTGGCCGAGGCGAGCTGACTTGCTTCGCGCATGAATTCCGTTTGGGTGACGTCTGCGCTGGGAACGGATCAGAGCCAGTGGACGGTGCTCCACGCGGTGCTTGCCCGCGTCCTTTTCCCACTCGCTTTGCCCCACGTTGCCGAATTAGGCGCCCTAAGAAGCGCCTGAGCGCGCCTCCGACCCCTTGCTTCCGAGACCGACACTTCCCGCAGGCTGCAACGAGCAGCCACCCTCTTCGCTCTTCCTGACCAGCCGGATCGACGTCGCCGCGGCGGCACTGGTCCGGTCGCGT
>CAZMFM010000122.1:0-13857 GCA_964565565.1 uncultured Spirochaetaceae bacterium
GACTCGATGTCCGCGGGCAGCATCGTCGGTGGGCCGGCCACGCGAACCTCGGCGCCAAGCTTCGAGAAGCCGTAGATATTCGAGCGCGCCACACGGCTGTGCGCGATGTCGCCAACAATCGTGACGGTCAGCCCTTCGATGCGCCCCTTTTCTTCCATGACCGTCAGCATGTCGAGCATCGCCTGCGTCGGATGTTCATGGGCGCCGTCTCCGGCATTGATCACGGGGGCGTGGAGCACTTCGGCGAGCCGATAGGGCACCCCGGCCACCTTGTGACGCACGATCACGACATCTGGATCCATGGCGTCGAGGGTCTTGGCCGTATCGAGCAATGTCTCGCGCTTCGAAACACTCGAGCCCGACACGGAAAAGTTGACGACGTCCGCGGCCAATCGTTTGCCAGCGATTTCGAAACTGGTCTGGGTACGCGTCGAAGGCTCGAAGAAGAGGTTGATCAGCGTTCGACCGCGCAGGGTTGGTACTTTCTTCACCTCACGCGAGCCGATCTCCTGCATTCGCTCGGCGGTTTCAAGGATCAGTTCGATGTCCTCACGGGAAAGATCCTCGATGCCTAGAATATCGCGACCGATCATGAGCTCCCGCCTCCCCGAACGATCAGTTCCAGAACCGTCGCGCCCAGATCGTCCGCGGTCGTCGTTTCCCCCGTCTCAGCCGATTCGCTCGGGGCGCCGGCGCGAAAGATCACTTTCTCATTCGGCTGCGTCGGAATATTCTTTCCGACGAAATCGATCTTGATCGGCAGTTCTCGGTGGCCACGATCCACGAGCGCCACGACGCGCACATGCGAGGGACGTCCAAAATCCATCAAGGCGTCCATGGCCGCGCGAATGGTTCGCCCCGTATTCACGACATCTTCAACGAGCACGACGACGCGAGCATCGACGGAGGATGGCATTTCGGTTCGCCGCAATCGCGGGCGACTATTGCGAGTCGAAAGATCGTCGCGGTACAGGGTCGTGTCGAGAATGCCGAGCGGCGGGCGAATCCCGGTCAGGCTCTCCAGATTCTCGACCAGGATACGGCCGAGGGGAACGCCACCATTGGGAATCGCAACGAGGTAGAGGCGATCGGGATCCTCCGTTCGTTCGACGATCTCATGTGCCATTCGCATCAGCGCGCGGCGGATCGCCCGGTCGTCTAGAACCGTCCGCTCGGGAAAGTTTGCGTCGCTGGCATCTCCCTCGCTCGCCCCGCGTCGGGGGAGCGCCTGTTGCGATGCGGAATGTGAAGAAGAAAGGGACGCTGCAGGGCCCGATGTTCCCGGAGAATGGGAAGTCGAAGACAGCGGAGCGGTCGATGCCGCATCCGAAGATGACCTGGAGGGTGCGTCGTGCTGCGCCAAGACTTTGCCCAATCCTTCCCCGACTCGCTGGACGGGTTTAAAGGACCAAAATGATCGGGCGCGAGGGTACCGCGAAAGTCGCCGGTGGCAATCCTCTCGCCAAGCCCCCTCGGGCTCAGACCGATTCAGGAGGCGGCAGTCGGCTCGCAGCGAACGCGCTGAAAAATGCGATCCCAGCGCTTCTCCGCGCTGAACCAATTTTGCGGATTGAAGAACGAGAGCATGTTGCCATTCACATCCCAGGACCAATAAAGAATGAAGGCGGGCCCCTTCATCTCCTCGAGACGCACCGTGCCCCAACCGCGACTGTCATTCGAGTTGTCACGGTTGTCGCCCATCATGAAATAGCGCCCGGGTTCGACGACCCAGGTCCCCCGGTCGAGCCGTGTCTCATGCATCGGACTCGGCCGAGGATCGTCGAGGATCGCGTGGCGACAATCTCCCAGATCTTCCCAGCGCATGTCGAAGGAATGACCTGATTCGTCGACGAACGCCTCTTCGGCAGGCGTCACCGCGAGCAACACATCGTTGATGTAGACGCGTCCGCTCCGCCAAGCGATCCGGTCCCCGGGCATCCCAACGAGCCGCTTTACGAAATCTTCTCTCCGTGCGTCCTCGGGAGCCCGGTCGGCTGGCCGAATATCGTGGCCGCCGAATTGGTTGCGCGGCCGAGCCACCTCGAAGACGACGACATCGCCCCTTTCCGGCTCGCGGTAGGCAGGCAGTCGCCAATCGGTAAACGGAATCCGCGACCCATAGGCCAGCTTGTTCACGAAGAGGTGGTCTCCGATCAAGAGTGTCGGAAACATCGAGCCAGACGGGATCCGAAAGGGCTCGACCAGGAATTGTCGAATGGCCAGGGCGATCGTGATCGCGATGACAAGGGTCACGACCTGATCGACGATCGCGCCCATTCGGTTTTCCTCCCGCCCTGCCTCGGCCTCCCCTTCTCCGGGCGCGGGGTCTTCGGCGATCGGTGGAGATCCCTTCGACATGGCTATTCGTCTCCCAACCGCAATGCGGCGAGAAATGCCTCCTGCGGAATCTCGACTGAACCCACCATCTTCATCCGCTTCTTCCCCGCCTTCTGCTTCTCGAGCAGCTTACGCTTCCGCGTAATATCGCCGCCATAACATTTGGCGAGAACATTTTTTCGCACCGCGCGAACCGTCGTCCGAGCGATGATCCGGGTCCCGATCGCTGCTTGGATGGCGATCGGAAATTGTTGACGCGGAATGAACTCCTTGAGCTTCTTGACCAGCTCGGATCCGCGATTGTAGGACTTGTCCTTGTGAACGATCAGCGACAGCGCGTCGACGGGATCACCGTTCACGAGCACATCGAGTTTGACCAACGCCGCCGGGCGAAAGCCGACCAACTCATAGTCGAAGGAGCCATAGCCCCGGGTCACACTCTTCAGACGGTCATGAAAGTCAGTCACGATTTCGTTCAGAGGCAATTCGTAGCGAACCTGCACACGCGTTCCGTGAACGCCCATGTCTTTTTGCGTACCGCGTCGGTCCTGGCACAACCCGAGCACTGCACCGAGGTGCTCGGACGGAACGTGGATCGTCGCGAGCACAACCGGTTCTTGAATCTCCTTGATCTCGGTCGAATCCGGAAGCGCGGCCGGCGTCTCGATCTCGAAGGGCTCGCCCTCTCTCGGAATCACCCGATAACGCACGGTCGGCGCAGTGGTGATCAAGTTCAGATCGTATTCGCGTTCGAGGCGCTCCTGCACGATTTCGGCATGCAGGAACCCAAGGAAGCCACAGCGGAACCCAAAACCCAACGCCGCACTGGTCTCCGGCTCATAGCTGATGGACGAATCGTTTAGCTCAAGCTTTTCGAGGGCGACCTTGAGGTCTTCGTAGTCTTCCGACTCCACCGGGTACAAGCCCGTGAAAACCATGGCTTTGACTTCTTGAAATCCTGGAAGCGCCTCGACGGCACCCTTCGAGGCCGTCGTAATCGTATCGCCGATATGCACCTCACCGAGCGACTTGATACCGGCGATCACGATGCCCACCTCACCGGCCGAAAGCGAATCGACGCTACGTGGCTTCGGGTCGATCACGTCGAGACGCGTGATCTCTTGTTCGAGTCCCGAGATGATGAACTTGATGCGCTCGCGGCGATGCAGAGAACCGTTCACAACGCGAACCACCATCATCACGCCGACATAGGGGTCGAACCAGGCATCGAAGATCAAGGCCTGGGCCGGTTCGGACGCGAGGCCCGTCGGCGGTGGAATGCGATCGACAATTGCTTGAAGAATTTCGTCGATGCCCACGCCGGTCTTGGCCGAAACTTGAAGGACATCCGCAGCGTCGAGCCCCACGACATCCTCGATCTCCTGAGCCACGCGATCGGGATCCGCCGAAGGCAGGTCGATCTTGTTGACAATGGGAATCAATTCGAGATCTGCGTCGACGGCCAGATAGGCATTCGCGAGGGTCTGAGCCTCAATGCCCTGCGCGGCATCCACGATCAGAAGCGCACCCTCGCAGGCGGAAAGAGCACGCGAGACTTCATAGGAGAAATCGACATGACCCGGCGTGTCGATCAGATTCAGGATGTATTCCTCGCCGTCCGCCGCGGTAAACGACATCCGCGCAGTCTGCGCCTTGATCGTGATACCACGCTCCCGTTCGAGGTCCATGTTGTCGAGGAACTGATCCTTCTTCTCTCGATCCGAAAGCGCATGGGTGGCCTCGAGCAGGCGATCCGCAAGCGTGCTCTTGCCGTGGTCGATATGCGCGATGATGCAAAAATTCCGAATTCGCGAAGCGTCGATACTCATCGGGCGGACTCTGAGCGCTGGGATTCGAGCGATGGCGCATCGCCTGATCCAACGCCGTTCGCATGATTGCTCGACAGAAGTTCTCGGGGAGCATCCGAGCTCGCGAGATAGTCGACCAGGGATTCACGCCAGGATCGCATGGTGATGCCCAATCTCTCAGCGCGTTCGCAGCTGAGCACCGAGTAGGCCGGGCGCGCGGCCGCCGTCTTGAAAGCCGAAGTCGCAACCGGCTCGATCTCGAGGTCGCCGTATCCCGCGTCGTCCAGAATCGCTCGGGCAAATCCGAACCAGGTTGTTTCGCCTGCGTTGCGCAGATGCAGAAGCCCGCGTGCGTGGTCCCCGCTCGCGTGACCGAGTCGGCTCAACTCGAGCAAGGCCAGCGCCAGATCGGCCGCGTAGGTCGGCGTGCCGGATTGATCGTCGACGACTCTCAAAGGCCCCTCGAGTTCCCCGCTTCGTCTCTTCGCCGCCTGATCGAGAATGGCCACAACAAAATTTCGCCCAGGCCCGAAGACCCAGCTCGTCCGCACAACGAGGGCGTTTGGATCCGTACCCAAGACTGCAATCTCGCCCGCCCGCTTGCTCGAACCATATACGGTCTTGGGCTCTGTCTCGTCGTCCTCGCGATAGGGACGTGATCCATCACCGGGAAAGACGTAGTCGGTCGACACATGAATGAAGTGGATATTGCGCTCCATCAAGTGTCGCGCCCATTCCCCGGGCGCCATCGCATTCATGCGATAGGCCAGTTCTTTCTCCGACTCACAAGCATCGACCTTCGTATAGGCGGCGGCGTTGATCACCACTTCCGGCAATGCCCCCACTTGCGAATCGAGCCACTCACCAATGCGCTCGAAATCCCCAAGATCAATCTCGTCGCGTGTCGCGGCGAACGCGAGTTCGAGGTCGCTCGCCTCTTCGATACCGCGTACCAGACAGCGTCCGAGCTGACCGGCAGCACCGAGAATCCCAAGCCGCAAAGCGCCTCGGCCAGTCTTGTCAGTAGCGTTTTCGCTCATCGACTACTGGCCCCCTCCAAGGGAAGAACCCAGGTTGGCAATCGCTCGATACGCTTCAATTCTGCAGCCATTTCCCGCGCTTCAACCTCTCCGTCAACCGGTTGAACCCGAACTCGCCAGCGGCCAGTCGAGTTCCCCGCCGCCAAGACCTGGGTCGGATATCCCTTGGCGTCGAGGGTCTGTGAAAGCTTCCGCGCAGCACGCTCCTGCGAAAAAGCGCCGACTTGGATGGCCCACGGCCGAGTGCGATCGTTTCGTACGGCCGGCGTCGCTCGAGGACGCGATGTGACCTGGGGGGTCTCGGTCGCGCGCATCGCGGCCGACGCGGCCACCTGAGGAAGTCGCTGTTCCGACTCTGCCCCCGTTTGAATATCGCGCGTTGGTCTGCGGTCGCCTGCCGTAGTCGCAATCTCGAAATCAGTCGTCGACACACGTCTGTTTGGCGCCAGCTCCACCGCCTCGCTCTCTCCCCGCAAATGACCCGCGAGCAATTCGGGCTCTTCGGAAAGAACGCCGGCCAGCAATCCTGCGCCGAATCCGAAAACGGTCATCAACGACAATCGGCCGAGTGCGCGAATTACACCACCCGGCCGCAGACCGCGACCCGTGCCCGTAGACATTACATTCGCTCCGGCGCTTCGAGACCGAGCAAGGCGAGCCCACTAGCCAGAACGCCGCGCACAGCGAGCGCCAGGCCCAGGCGCGCGGCCGTCAACTCTGCGTCATCGGAAAGGACTCGGTGCCGGTCGCCATCCTGCAAGTAGGGATTCCAGAGTCCTGCAACCTCGCGCAAGTAGTAGGCGATGTGATGAGGCTCGCGACTCGCCGCAGCACGCTCAACGACACTCGGAAAACTCGAGAGCTTCCGAACCAGCGCGATCTCCTCTTCGAGAGCCAGCTTCGTCGCATCGAATGCGTGGGCGCGAGGCATCGACCGGCCGGCCTCCTTCGCCTTTCGCTCGATGCCGAATGTGCGCGCGTGCGCATATTGGACATAGTAGGCCGGGTTCTTTCGCCAGTTCTTGTCCTTGGCGAGATCGAGATCGAAGTCGAGGTGACCGTCGGGCTTTCGCTCGATCATGAAGAAGCGAAAGACGTCTCGCCCAACATCATCGACGAGTTCGTCGATCGTAACGAAGGTGGCTTTCCGCGTTGATTGCTTGACCTTTTCGCCGCCACTGGTGATCGTCACGAATTGATGCATGACCAATTCGATCTGGTCCGCCGGGACACCGAGTGCAACCGTCGCCTCCCGCACAAAGGGGAATTGCTCGATGTGATCCGCACCCTGCACGTCGATCACGAGATCGAAGCCGCGCCGGAATTTGTCGCGGTGATAGGCGATATCAGGCATCAAGTAGGTTGGCTCACCGCTGCTCTTGATCACGACCCGATCCCGATCGAGCCCTCGCTCTGTCGCTTTGAACCAGACAGCGCCCTCCGAGTCATAGATCAGTCCTGCACTGCGTAAGTCGCCGATTGCTTCCTCGAGTTTCCCCTCGTCATAGAGGCTGCGCTCGTTGAAGTAGACGTCGAAGTCGATTCCGATTCGAACCAAGGTCTTCGAGATGTCTTTGAAGATGACGCGTTGTGCTTCTTCGCGAAATCGTCCCTCGCCGGGCTCATCGACGAGTCGATCGCCTTCCGCCTTTCTGAGATCGTCCGCGATGTCTTTGATGTAGTCGCCTTGATAGCCATCCTTCGGGAATACGACCGGCAGCCCATCAACCTCGTCGCGCCAAGCCTTTTCGGGATCCGCGAGGCTTTCGACTGCTGGGGGCGCGGCCAAACCGAGTCCCTCGAGATAACGGGCCTTGACCGAGTCTCCTAGGACACGCATCTGTCTGCCACCGTCATTGAAATAGTATTCTCGCGTGACGTCCCAACCCGTCGCTTCGAGAAGTCGCGCGATGCAATCGCCGAGAATCGCCTGGCGGCCGTGGCCGGTGGAGAGCGGGCCGGTTGGATTTGCCGAAACGAACTCGACCTGGACCTTCGGCTTGGCGCCGTTCGAATCGGGTTGTGCGGACGTGCGGCCGTATCGTGCGCCGCCTTCGATGACATCGTGAAGCAGTTCGTGCCAGCCTGAATCGACGAGTTTGATATTCAAGAAGCCCGGGCCAGCGACTTCGAGGGAAGCGATCAGCCCACCCGACTCAGCGAGTCGACTCTTGAGATCCTCGGCGATCTCGCGCGGATTCTTGCGCAGTCGCTTGGCCAGTAGCATGGCCGCATTGCACGAAAAGTCCCCGTGCTCCTTTTGGCGAGGCACTTCGATCACAAAATCCGGCAGCGAGTCAGAATCGTCGACTGCATCGAGCAGCGTACGCAGCGCAAGCTCGATTTTTTCTCGCAGCTTCTCCTTCACCTCGTCTCCCGCTCCAGTTGCTCGTTCCCGAACAGGCCTCGAAGGGAAAAAGACCCTTGCCGCGACTTTCGGTCTGGACTGTCCTTGGCGCCCGAATCCAGGAATCGAACGATGATTTCGCCGGGCAAAGCGAGATCGAGTTCCTCTCGGATCGCACGATCAATGGCAGCGGGCTCGGCTTCCAGCAATGCGATCTCTCGCCGCATCGCCTCGTTTCTGTGCACCAACTCGGCCACGCGTGCCTCCGAGCGAGCCAGGTCCGCTCCGAGCCCGAGCCACACCCCGAAACCACTCTCATGATCAAGCAGAGCCGAAAAGCCAAGAATTACGATCGCAGCTGTACCCAGACCAAGCGCCCTCACCCACTCCCCCCTTGATGCGAATGGGTGCTTCACGCCCCCATCCTAGTCGTGTGTGATTCGCAGATTCTCGGATTTCGGCGGGAGAGTACCGAACTCGATCCCTCCGGGCCCGTTTCCCCAGCCTCAGAGCGAATTGGGTGACGGAACGGCGCGTCGTCCCTCGATCAGCTCCCGAATTCGCTCAACATATTCAACGCTGTCCCATTCCCGCGGCCCAACATATCGCTCGACGATGCGGCCCTCGCGATCGATCAGCAGCGACTCCGGGACACCCATTGTCTGGTAAGCGCCATAGACGGATTGGTCTGGATCCAGAACGATCGGAAACGAGAGCTGATAGCGATCCTGGAAGGCACGCACCTGCGCTTCATCATCATCGATCGCCACCGCGATGAGTTCAAACTGTTCCCCGGCAAGTCGCTGATAGAGCCGCTCCATGGCCGGCATCTCACGCTCGCAGGGCTCACACCATGTCGCCCAGAAGTTGACCAGGACGACCCTCCCCGCCAGCGAGGAAAGCGCAATCTTCGAGCCGAGCGCATCAACCGGCGCGCCCTCTACTGGGCTCAAGCGAGTGAGTTCGAACTCCGGCGCCATCGCTCCGCGTACGACCGGCGGCGCTCCCACGTCGCTTCGAAGAACCAATATGCTCGCCACAACGACGACCGCCGCACCGAGCAACAGACTCGGAACGGCGGAGCGTTTCTGAGGGTCGCCGCTATGGGACGGATCGCGACCGGGGCTTTCGAGGTCGCCGCTCAGGCGCTCGCCTCCCGGTCCTCACGGTCGACCAATTCGATGATGGACATCGGCGCTGCGTCGCCTGGACGCTGCCCCAATTTCACCACTCGCGTATAGCCGCCTGGACGTTCGCGAAATCGATCGGCCAACTCACCGAATAACTTCGACGTGACGTCCTTGCTGCGAATCGTCTCGAGCGCCTGACGGCGCGCATGGAGCGTGCCTCGCTTGCCGAGCGTGATCATTCGATCCGCGATGCCACGCAATTCCTTGGCCTTGGCGTCGGTCGTGCGGATCTGCTCGTGTTCGAGCAAGGAGGTCACCATGTTGCGAAACAGTGCCTTGCGGTGGGAAACGGAACGTCCCAGTTTTCTACCAGACTTTCGGTGATTCATCTCAGGCCTCGCGTTGCTCCCGCATCCGCTCGAGATCTTTGCGGGCGGGCAGATTGTCGATCGTCATCCCCAAGCTGAGACCGAGACTCGAAAGCGTCTCCTTGATCTCATTGAGGGACTTCCGTCCGAAGTTCTTCGTCTTGAGCATCTCTGCTTCGGTCTTCTGAACGAGCTCTCCGATGAATCGGATATTCGCGTTCTGGAGACAATTCGCTGATCTAACGGACAGCTCCAATTCGTCGACCGACTTGAACAGGTTCGGGTTGAGCGGCTCGGGCTCGTCCACATGAAGGGTCGGCGTTTCGGCCAGCTCTTCGAAGTTGATGAAGATCGAAAGCTGTTCCTTCATGATCTTCGCTGCAAACGCGATGGCATCCGCCGGCGGAATCGCACCATCTGTCCAGAGCTCCATGTTCAGTCGATCAAAGTCCGTCGCGCGTCCGACTCGGGCCGGTGTCACCGTGTAGTTGACCCGACGAATCGGCGAGAACACGGAATCGATCGGAATCGTTCCGATCGGCATCTCCTCGGCCTTGTTCTGGTCCGCTAGGACATAGCCCTTGCCGAGGCCGACGGTCACTTCCATCTCGAAGCTTGAATCCGGCCCGAGCGTGCAAATTTTGTGCTCCGGGTTCATGATCTCGACCGTCTGGTCAGCGGACAAGAGGTCGCCGGCGACGATGATCCCCTGCCCTGTTTTCTTGACCCGAATCGTCTTGGGCCCCTCGCTGTTCATGCGAACACGAACGTCTTTGAGGTTCAATACGACGGTTGCGACGTCTTCCATGACGCCTGGAATCGTTGAGAACTCGTGAAGAACCCCGTCGATTCGAATATTCGTGATCGCGGCACCCTGAAGCGACGAGAGCAATACGCGGCGAAGCGCATTGCCGAGCGTCGTCCCGAATCCGCGTTCGAGTGGCTCACAATGGAAACGGCCGTACGTCGAGGTCAGCGAATCTTCTTCGACCTCGAGTCGTCTCGGTCGAATCAGCTCGCGCCAGTTTCGTGCGATCACTTCATCTTGCATCGGAACTCCCTTGCGTCTCTTTTGGAAATGGACGGCATTCCGTTCGAGTCTTCAAAAATTTCAGGTAACTCTGTATTCAGAGTATTCAGATACTGGCTACAAATTCGTTCTGAGAGAAGCTGAAATGCCGCCGTGCGTGAGATCACGCCGCTACGCGGCTTCAGTTCGGCTCGCTAGCGTGAATACAATTCGACAATCAGCTGCTCATCGATCGGCAGGGTGATGTCTTCTCGTTGTGGCAACGCCTTGATCAGGCCCTTCATCTCATCCTTCTCGATCTCGAGCCATTGCGGAACCGCACGTCCTTCCATGGTCTCGAGCGCCCCACTGATGCGGGCGACCTTCTTCGAACGATCCATGACACCGATCGTCCAGCCGGGCATGACAAGAATGCTAGGCGTATGTGCCTTCTTCCCATTCACCGTAAAATGGCCGTGCTTGACGAGTTGACGCGCTTCTGCGCGAGACGTCACATATCCCAGACGGAAAATGACATTGTCGAGCCGCCGTTCGAGCAGCATCAGCAGATTCTCACCTGCTCGCCCACTCATACGAGAAGCCTTGTCGAAGGTGCTACGAAACTGCTTCTCGAGCAGCCCGTACATCCGCTTCACTTTTTGCTTTTCACGCAGCTGAACGCCGTAATCGGAAAAGCGCACACGACCCTGGCCGTGCTGTCCAGGCGGATACGCACGGCGCTCGATGGCGCATTTTTCTGTGAAGCAACGATCGCCCTTCAAGAAGAGCTTCGTGCCCTCTCGACGACAAAGCCGACAAACGGAACCTGTATAACGTGCCATGAATACTTACTCTCTGTTCTTCTCGATCGACCGGGCCGGATTGAATGATCGAATCAACATCCAGTCACCAATCGTCCAGTGATCAATATTAAACGCGACGCCGCTTTGGCGGCCTACAGCCGTTATGCGGAATAGGTGTGACATCACGAATCATCGTGATCTTCATCCCTGCCCCTTGCAGTGCACGAAGCGCAGACTCACGCCCGCCGCCGGGACCCTTCACATAGACTCCGAGCGAACGCACGCCATGCTCCTGCGCCTTCTTCGCGCATTCTTCAGCAGCGATCTGTGCAGCAAAGGGCGTCGATTTCTTGGAGCCCTTGAAGCCCTGCTGACCACAACTCGACCATGCGATGGCGTTTCCACCAACGTCGGTAATCGTGATAACCGTGTTGTTAAAGGTCGATTGAATGTGAGCAATACCCGACTGGATATTCTTCTTGACCTTCTTCTTCGTCTTTTTGGCTGCCATATTGATTTATCGCATCATTTCTTCGGCGCCAGCTTCTTGCCCGCAATGGTCTTGGCCGGGCCCTTCCGCGTTCGCGCGTTCGTGTGGGTTCGCTGTCCTCGCACCGGCAGACCACGTCGGTGGCGAAGCCCCCGGTAGCATCCGATGTCCATCAACATCTTGATGTTCTGATTCACTTCGCGCCGCAGATCACCTTCGACTTTGTAGTCGCGCTCGATGATCTCGCGAAGCTTGATCACCTCCGACTCGGAAAGGTGCTCGGTTCGCGAACCGGCATCAATCGATGCCTTCTCACAAATCGCGAGTGCGCTCACTCTCCCCACCCCAAAGATATAGGTAAGGGAGATCTCGATACGTTTGTTCCGCGGCAAATCGACGCCTGCGATGCGCGCCATAAAACTTCCTCCGTTCCTCGTTAGGTGCTAGTCGAAAGGAATCGACTAACCCTGTCGCTGCTTATGCTTCGGGTTTTCACAAATCACCCGGACAATGCCTCGCCGACGAATAATCCGGCACTTCTCACACATCTTTCGAACCGATGCTCGAACCTTCATTTTCTTCTCTTTCTATCCGTGCCTTTCTCGACACGGATCGATCACTAATGCGACCCTGTGATTCGAGTCAGGACCTCGGGCCCATGATCTGTAATCAACACGGTGTGCTCGAAATGCGCGGACAACGTTCCATCCGCTGTCACCGCCGTCCACTCATCCTCTAAAACTCGAACCTTCTCACTGCCGATGTTGACCATCGGTTCAATCGCAAAAATCATTCCCGCCCGAAGCCTCGGCCCACGTCCCGGTCGTCCATAGTTGGGGACCTGCGGTGGTTCATGCATCTCACGACCAATGCCGTGACCTACAAATTGCCGAACAACTCCAAACCCTTCCTTCTCCGCACAGGCCTGAACAGCAAAGCCGATATCGGATAGTCGATCTCCAGGCACCATGCACTCGATGCCCTTCTCTAAAGCGTCACGCGTCGTGTTAATCAAGCACTCCGCTTCAGAACCAATCTCACCAACAGCAATTGTGATCGCGGTATCGCCATGCCAGCCACCCGGTCCCACGACTGCCCCGAAATCGAGGCTGATGATGTCGCCTTCATGGAGTTCACGGGGTCCCGGAATTCCATGGACAATCTCATCGTTGACCGAAGCACAAAGAACCGCTGGATAGGGCGCTACCCCCCCGGGAGCATAGCCCAAAAATGGAGAGTTCAAGCCCCTCTTTTTCAAGGCCTTGGCCGCAATCTCGTCCAGTTCTCCGGTCGTCACACCCGGGCGGGTATGTTCTCGGATCTCCAGCAGAATTTCGGCCGTTTGATGACCAATCTCCCGCATCTGGTCGATTTCGCGGCGGCTCTTGATTGCGATTCGTTCGCTAAAGCCCACCTCGTTCGACTCCTATCAGACTCCTATTCTGTTCATTGCCTGACTCCGACCCCCAGCCTATCCCGGGACGCGCGAAGCCGTTTTGCTTCCGAACCGTCGGCGCGCTACGACGCCAACGCCTCTTTGATTCGTTGTCCGACTTCCTCGACGGTCCCCATTCCGGAGACTTCCGTCAGCAAAGATCGATTTCGATAGAACTCGAGCAGCGGCGCTGTTTCTGAGTCGTAGACGCGCATCCGTTCGCGAATAGTCTCCTCGTTGTCATCCGCACGACCTTCGATTTCCGCCCGCTTGAGCAATCGTTCGACGATGGCTTCGTTGTCGACGGTCAGCGCGAGACAACAATCGAGCGCCGTTCCCAACCGGCCCAACAGGGCTTCGAGCGCATCGGCCTGCGCGCGTGTTCGCGGGAACCCGTCGAGAAGAAAGCCCTTTTTCGCGTCCTCTTCGGCGAGTCGCTCCTCGGCGATCCCGATCACGATTTCATCGCTCACCAGCTCGCCCGAATCCATCACAGCCTTTGCTTTCAAGCCGACCGGCGTACCCGCCTTCACCGCTGCGCGAAGCATATCCCCGGTGGAGATATGCGGAATTCCAAGAGCGTCGATCAGCGTCGCCGCCTGCGTTCCCTTGCCAGCACCTGGCGGGCCGAGCAAAACGATCCGTGTTGCGCTCATCGCCCCAGCCTCCCACGAACGCGACCCGTCGAACCAAAGCCTTCGTATTTGCGTGAGACGAGATGTGCCTCGATCTGCCCCATCGTATCCAGGGCAACACTGACAACGATCAGCAAAGCGGTGCCACCGAAGTAGAAGGGAACGCCCATCCTTTGAGACAAGACGACGGGCAGTACGCAGATCGCGGCGACATAGATCGCACCCACGAGCGTCAATCGAGACAAGACGGCATCGATGTACTCAGCCGTCTTCCGACCCGGTCGCACCCCGGGAATGTAGCCACCGGAGCGCTTGATGTTTTCCGACACGTCGTCGGGATTGATTACGATCGACGTATAGAAGAAGCAGAAGAAAACGATCAATGCGACATAGACGCCGTTGTAGATGATGTCGCCCGGGTTCATCCAATCATCGATGAAGCGCTGGATGGTCGG
>CAZMFM010000123.1:0-13739 GCA_964565565.1 uncultured Spirochaetaceae bacterium
AAGGCGCGGAGCCGGTGCTCGGACTGAAGAGGGAGGCCGAGTCGGCATAGCCGGTGCGTGGCGGGTTCGAGTCGGTGCGAGTAGAGCAAAGTCAGAAAAGTTGGATGAGTCAGATGAGTCGGACTGGTCGGATTAGTTGACTAAGTCGACTAAGCCGGACCAGCCGGACCAGTCGGACAATCGGACAATCGGATCAGTTGGCCGATCAAGGGGGTGGCATGAGTGACTCAACGAGTGGGCGGCAGGTTCCGCTTCTTCCTTTGCGCGACATCGTGGTCTTTCCACATATGGTCGTTCCGCTTTTTGTCGGACGCCCTAAGTCGATTCAGGCTCTTGAAGACGCCATGGCCGGTGATCGGCAGCTCGTCGTCGCGGCCCAGCGCGTCGCAGGCGAAGAAGATCCGACGCCCGAGGACATCTATGGAATCGGAACCCTCGGTACGATCATTCAGCTGCTTCGACTGCCCGATGGAACGGTCAAGGTCCTGGTCGAGGGCCGGACTCGCGCAGAGATTCGTAGCTTTGCAGCCGTCGATCCGTATTTTTCGGTCGAGATCGTCGAACTCGAAGATGAGGGTGTCGACTCGCCCGAGGCCGAGGCGCTCGTCCGGTCGATCCATACGACCTTCGAGTCCTATGCCAAACTGAACAAGAAGATCGCTCCGGAGCTGGTGAACTCCGTCGCCGCGATCAGCGATCCAGGCAAGCTGGCCGACACGGTCGTGGCCCATCTCAACCTGAAATTGCCCGATCGTCAAAAGCTGCTTGAAGTCACTTCTGCAGTCGATCGCCTCGAGGAAGTCTTTAGCCGTATGCAGGCGGAGATCGAAGTCCTGGAGGTCGAGCGAAAGATCCGCGGCCGCGTCAAGAAGCAGATGGAGCGCTCCCAGAAGGAGTACTACCTGAACGAACAGATGCGGGCGATCCAGAAGGAACTCGGGGATCGCGACGAGCAGAAGAATGAGGTCGGTGAGCTCGAAGAACAGTTGGCCGCGAAGGAGATGCCTGAGGAGGCACGCGAGCGGGTCGAGAAGGAAATGAAGAAGCTGAAGCAGATGTCGCCGATGGCGGCTGAGGCGACGGTGGTTCGTAACTACATCGACTGGATGCTCAGCCTGCCCTGGGACGAATACAAAGAAGAGGAAAAGGATCTTGGCGTTTCCGAGTCGATTCTCGACGCGGATCACTATGGGCTCGAGAAGCCCAAAGAACGCATCCTCGAATATCTTGCCGTGCAGACCCTGGTCGAAAAGCTCAAGGGCCCGATTCTTTGCCTCGTGGGTCCACCCGGTGTGGGCAAGACCTCGCTTGGGAAATCGATCGCACGATCGACCGGTCGTGATTTCGTTCGAATCAGCCTGGGTGGCGTTCGCGATGAGGCGGAGGTTCGCGGCCATCGTCGAACCTATATCGGTGCGCTGCCTGGCAAGATCATTCAGGGGCTAAAGAAGGCCGGCTCCTCGAATCCCGTTTTCCTGCTCGATGAAATCGACAAGATGTCGATGGATTTTCGTGGTGACCCAAGCTCGGCGATGCTCGAAGTCCTCGACCCGGAACAGAATCACACCTTCGCCGACCACTACCTCGACGTCGACTACGACCTGTCACGGGTCATGTTCATCTGTACCGCCAATGTGCTCCACGAAATTCCAAGACCTCTTCAAGACCGCATGGAGATCATCCATATCTCCGGCTACATCGAGTCAGACAAGCTCGAAATTGCCAAGCGTCACCTGGTCGACAAGGTGATCACGGACAATGGTCTGTCGAGCGACTCGATGAGCTTTAGCGAAGGGGCGATTCTCGAGGTCATCCGCTATTTCACGCGTGAATCGGGCGTCCGCGGCCTCGAACGTGAACTGGCCTCGATCGCAAGAAAGATCGCGCGCAACAAGGTGTCGTCGGGCGAGTCATTCAAGCCTGTGAAGGTGAGCCCAAAGCTGGTCCGAAAATATCTCGGCGTGCGGCGGCACCGATTCGGTCAGACGGAGTCCGAAGATCGCATCGGCGTGACGACGGGCCTCGCCTACACCGAAGTCGGTGGGGAGCTTCTTCAGACGGAAGTGGCGGTCATGCCGGGCAAGGGCAAGCTCCAGATTACGGGGCGACTCGGCGAGGTGATGCAAGAGTCGGCGAACGCTGCGATGTCCTACATCCGATCGCGTGCCAAGCAACTCGGGTTGACGAGTGATTTTCATACAAAGGTCGATCTGCATATCCACGTGCCAGAGGGTGGAACGCCCAAGGACGGTCCGTCCGCGGGGATCACGCTCGCGACAACGATCGCCTCGGCACTCACGCGAATTCCGGTTCGCTCGAATGTGGCGATGACCGGCGAGATCACGTTGCGGGGACGAGTCCTGCCGATCGGTGGTTTGAAGGAGAAGCTGATCGCGGCCCATCGCGGAGGAATCGATACCGTGATCGTTCCGAGCGAAAACGAAAAAGACCTGAAGGATCTGCCGGCCATCATCAAGAAGAATCTGACCATCATCCCCGTCGAGCATATGGATGAAGTGCTCAGACTGGCGTTGTGCGTCGACCATTCGGGTCATTTCCTTGACGAGGATGACGGCATTCACGAGATCGAAGACATCTATCTCGTGCCAGGTGGTTTGAAGCAGGCGACGACGGATCTTTCCCATCCAGCCGGAGTAAATTGATCGGTTCTTGAATCGTCGTCGTGGCGAATCGGGTCGGTAGGACTGTCTGCGGCTGGATGTGACGGCGGGTTGTCGGTGAAGTCAGTGATGTCGATGATGTCGGTGAAGTCGATGAAGTCGGCTTCGCACTTCGGTACAATCTCGATGTTGGGCGCGTAGCTCAGTTGGCTAGAGCACCTCGTTTACACCGAGGGGGTCCGGGGTTCGAGTCCCTGTGCGCCCACCACCGAATCCGCCCGGACTCCCCTATTTGAATTTGACGATTTGTGACAAGGCCGGGCATCTCGAGATCGACCTCCGTGGGCCGACCCCGCCTCTCGGACAGCCTTTTGTTGGAACGCTACCCTCGATCGCGAGGGATGAAGGCTGATGGACGAGCAATCACTATTTCTGGCCGCCGCCATTTTTCTGATTTTGTTGACGCTGACGCTGTCGCGGTTGGGGCGTGGTAGCGGTGGCACGATCTGGGCGCTGGCCTGGTTCTCCCTATACGGAAGCGGCATCGCGGCGACATTCCGTGACAGCTATCCGGTTGTTAGTCCAGCGATTTCCGTGCTGGGCACGAGCTTCGCCGCTTGTATCCTCGGTGGAAGTTTGATCTTCAGTGGGCGTTGCGTCCGCTTTCCTCGACCATTGATGTTCGTTGCGGTCGGAATCGCTGCTGCACGGGTAGCCATTCAGCCCTTTGTCAGTGTCGGCGTCGGTGAAAGCATCGGGTCCGCGATCTTCAGTACCGCTGTCATGGCTTCCAGTTATGTCTTGCTCCGACCGGTCGGGAGGGCTTCGACGCTGTGGGACCGGATCCTGGCGTTCAGCCTGCCCAGCTTGGCCGCCGTGTCGATCTTCTATGCGGTGACTCAGTTGTTCGACATTTTGGCCCTCGCCGGAATTCATTGGTGGGTGCTCGTCTCGATCTCGATCGGCATCCTTCAGGTTTCGGCCTTCATTGCGCGTGCCGCCGGTCGGATGGAGTCCTTGCGCAGGGAGGCCGACCAGTCCCGACACGCCCTCGATTCGGTCGCCGAGCGATATCGTGAAGTCACCGAGCAGGCCAGTGACCTGATCAGCGAAATCGATGATTCAGGACAGGTTCTCTATGCGAATCCGGCACACGAAACGATCCTGGGACTGAAGCCAGCCGACCTGGTCGGCCAGCCGGTCAGTGCGATTCTCACAGACCCCATCGAGTTCAACGGTGACGCGACGTTCAGGAAATTGTTTTCGGGCACGCCGCATCTCGAGGTCGTCCGTCTGAAACATCGCGACGGCAGGGAGCGAATCGTCGAGTGCAACATTCGAGCTTTCGAACTCGCCTCCGGCGAACGGCGGTTCGTCGTCACGAGTCGCGACATCACGGAACGCATCGCCGCGGAGCGCGCCATGGAGGAGGGTCGCGAGGCGCTCGAATCGCTCGTTGAGCTACGCACGGCCGCCCTGCAGAATTCGCTTCAAGCCCTCGAACAGTCGGAGCGACTTGCGGCGATGGGAACGCTCGCCGCCGGTATTGCGCATCAGATCAACAACCCGATCGGCTCGATCCAGATGAGTTCGGAATTTGCACTCGGTTCCGAAGGATTCGAGGGCGAGCGTGAAATCTGGCGCGAGGCGCTTCGCAACGGAGTCGAGCAAGCGAAACGCTGCGGCCGAATCGTTTCCAGCATGCTTCAATTCGCACGCAACGAGCCGACCGCGAAGTCTGAGGAGGATCTCGCAGCGATCCTCCATCGCATCTGCGAACAAACGGATGATTACGCGAGAAACCAATTGGCCACCCTCGATACGAGTGGCATCGAGGGGCCGCTTCCGATCCTGGGCAGCGCGATCGAACTCGAACAGGCGCTGCTCAACATCGTACGAAACGCGGCGGAGTCTTCGAGCCAGCCCGTTCGGGTCGAAATCCGCTCGACGCGTGCAGATGGATTTGCCCGGATCACTGTTTCGGATGATGGTGGGGGGATGGATCAGGTGGAGGTCGACCGCGCCTTCGACCCCTTCTTTACAACGAGACTCGGTCATGGCGGTACCGGCTTGGGGTTGAGCGTGGCCCATGGCGTCGTGACCGATCACGGTGGGTTACTTTCGATCGAGAGCGAAGAAGGGGTCGGGACCAAGATGACGCTCTCGATTCCGCTGCGAAACGAGTCGACTTCTGACGCGGGTCGCGCGACGCCGCAATGAATTCCAACAACACCTTTCGATTGATCAGGGGTACAGGTTCAAGATGATTGCCTTCCCGAAAACGGCCGTCGCGCCGCAGGTCTTCTTCGAGGAGTTGATCCCCGCACTCTTCGCAGAGCTGACGCTCGACGACAACGCGCGAATGATCGTGTTGCGGGTCGGTGTCGTGTTGACGTCTGACGGCGATGGTGGCGGTGGCGGTGGCGAGGGCCCTGGCCAGGGCGGGGAATGGACACTGTCTTTCGCCGACGGCGAGCTAGCCGTGTCAGCCGGGCGCGCGAACGATTGTGATTTGACAATCGTGCAACGGGTTTCGGATTGGCGGTCGGCTCTGTGGGAGGCGCGACCGCGGTTGATCGCAGACATCGTGGCCAGGATCGTCTCGTCTGGACCGGAGGCATTGCCGTCGAGCGGCTTCGGGGGCGAGGGGATCGACCATCCTGCGACGCTCAAGGGGCTCTCAGATCTACAGGGATTGATTGAAGCCGTGATCGCCGACGAGGACGATTCGACGGACACAGAGGGCTGGAAGGTCGGTGTCCACCTCGGTCCCGGACAGATCCCAGAATCACCCCAGGCGACCGTTCGGCTCGGTGCAGAGCAGGCCGAGGCGATGCGTCGCGGCGAACTCCATCCGATTGAGGCGTTGATTACGGGGCAACTTCGATTGGAGGGCGACCTTGGGTTGATTATCCAGCTCCAAGCGGTCGCGATGCAGGTGTCGGGGCCTCCGCCGACGCGCGGCTGAGAGGCCTCGCGCGTGCGGGCCTGCTAGCAATTCGTACCGTTCTCGGCTACAAAATGCCGCCCAGAACTGTTGCGGGCCGGTAGTTCAATTGGTCAGAGCACTGGCCTGTCACGCCAGAAGTTGCGGGTTCGAGTCCCGTCCGGCCCGCCAGATTCTGTGTCTCCACCAATGAATTGCGCTCTCGCAGTAGCGCGCTCTCGCAGCGCCACGATTTAGCGATCGTCTACCCGCTGCGACGCCTCCGGCCCCTCCGACTTATTCCCAAAACGACCAACGACCGCTTAGCACGCGGCGCGGCAATGGTGGCCGTCGCCGCGAACCTTTGGTTGCCGCGATTCGTTCTGGCCGTTTACGGCAGAGGGGGGCGCTCAACTCGGCGAAGTTGTCGTGGTCGGAGGGTCCGGCAGGATTTTGCCATCCGCCAGACGATGCTTCTGTACTTTGCCCAAAGCGTTGCGGGGGAGCGCGTCGACGACGTGGAGTGCGCGTGGGTGTTTGTAGGCAGCGAGTCGGTCGCCGATGAATCGTCGGAGTGAATCGAGGTCGATTGATCGATCGGGTGCGTTGGCGATGACGGCGTAGGCGGTGACCCGTTCGCCCCATTCTTCGGATGGCTCGCCGACGACGGCGATGTCCTCGATTTCTTCGTGTTCGCGAATCAGATCCTCGACTTCGCGCGGGTAGACATTGAATCCGCCACTGATGATCAGTTCCTTGGCCCGTCCGACAATTGCGACATACCCGTCCTCGTCGACCGAACCAAGATCTCCGGTCCTGAACCAACCGTCCTCGGTGAACGCCTCTGCGTTGGCTGAGGGGCGCTCCCAATAGCCTGCAAAAACATTGGGCCCGCGCACCTGAATTTCGGCCGGGTCGCCAGACAGTCGAAGCTCGACACCGGGTAGTGGCCAGCCGACCGAACCCGGTCGCCGCTGTGCTGCATAGGGATTCGAGACCAGCATCAGGGTTTCCGTCATGCCATAGCGTTCGAGCACGCACTGGCGCGCGACCTGTTCGATTCGCGCGTGGAGCGAGGCCGGCAATGGCGCCGACCCGCTGACACAAAGCCGGAGCGACGCGAGGGCGGAAGCGTCCGGGTGGCTGGCCAGGCGGTGATACATGGTCGGGACGCCAAAGAAGAGGGTGGCTTCGAAGTCGGAGATGCCGGCCAGAATTTCTTCGGGTCGGAATCCGGGAAACAAGACCGCGGAGGCACCGGTGAAGAGCGTTCCATGGAGGCCGACGCCCAGGCCGTGCATGTGGAAGAGCGGGAGTGCCAGCAAGAGCCGGTCATGCTCTGTCCATCGCCAGGCGAGTCGCAAGGCCTCGGCGCTGGCCAGGCAATTCGCGTGGGAGAGCACGGCGCCCTTTGGCTGTCCGGTCGTTCCGGACGTATAACAGATGAGTGCCGGCTCCTCGGGGACTCGGGAATCCAGAGCCGGAGTCGGCCCGTCCGGGGCATCGAGGCTGGGCTCGAAACAGCGGAGTTCGGAATCGATTTCAGCGACGATCGCGGCCCGCGCCGGGTCGTCGACGATCGCGGCCCGGGGTCGCGCGTCCCCGACGACATGGCTGAGTTCACGAGCGGCGTAGGCCGTGTTGGTTGGTATCGCGACAAGACCCATTCGCAAGCAGGCGACATAACTGATGACGAGGTCGATGGAACTGTCCGCGGAAATCAGGATGCGATCGCCGACTTGTAATCCCGCCGCCGCGAGTCGGCCGGCCCGTTCGGCGGAGCCCGCTTCGAGTTCGAGTCCTGTGAGCCAGCCGCGGGCCGCGTCGAAGAGGATGGGGACGTCGGGATTCGCGTCCCAGCGCCGCTTCCAGGCCGACGTGAGATTGGCCGCGCCCTGTGCGGTGGGGTCGAATTCCTGGTCCGGGTCGGGGAGATGGGAGCGGTCTGAAGGATTCGTAGAGGACATCGCGGAGGACATCGTGTCAGCGTAGTTCAGGACCACGGATCCGGGACTGATCGCCCAGGGTTCGGCCGCCGTTCGGGCCTGCGGCGAGACCGATCACGCAGAGGGGTCCGGGGCGAGCCCCGGACCCATGCAGTGTGTCTGGGCCCATCGACCGGCGAGCGAGTGTCCGGCGACCCACTCGGGTCAGCGGATGCCAGACGATCGGCCCTCTCATTTGGAGTGCCCGGGCGCCTTCGATGGGGTCCATCGGGTCCAAGGCCTTGCTAACCACCCCGGGGAAGCAATTCCGAAATCCGGGTCGGTCGGGAACCGCTGAACGTGAGCCGGGGTCAGACCCTGCAATTGAGACATCGTGTGTTTCTCTCCTTGATTCTCCTTTGATCAGCACAATCCGTTTGCTCCATCAAGATAAGACGAAGGGCCCCTGCGACTGGAACGCGCAGGGGCCCTTTTTCTTTACATACTTTCAGATCGCGTCGATTCGGCTCGGTGGCTGTCTGGACGGACGGAACTGCTACCCAGCGCTGCGCGTCTGGACGGGAGCGTTACGGGCGTTCGGCCTTCCGTCGCGCCCGCCAGGTGCGCAATCGGCGTGCAATCTCCTCCTCGCCGCCGACCCCGGTCGGCTCGTAGTAGACGCGCCCACGCAGCGGCTCGGGCAGATTCTCCTCCGCCACGAAGGCGTCGTCGACGTCGTGGGGGTAGACATAGTGCTCGCCGTATCCGAGCTCCTTCATCAAGCGCGTCGGCGCATTGCGAAGGTGCATGGGAACCGGCATCGCTCCTCGGTCCGCCAGGTCACCCACAGCCTTTCCGAGTGCGATATACGAGGCGTTGCTCTTCGGTGCACAGGCCAGGTAGGTCGCGACCTGTGCCAGCGGAATTCTTCCCTCCGGCATTCCGATCCGTTCGAGTGCCTGGTGGCTGGCGACGGCCAACCCGAGGGCCGCGGGGTCCGCGTTGCCGATGTCCTCGGAAGCGAAGATGACGAGCCTTCGTGACACGTAGAGCGCGTCTTCCCCGGCTTCGAGCAGTCGCGCGAGGTAGTGCAGGGCCGCATCGGGATCGCTGGCGCGCAGGCTCTTGATCAGCGCCGAGACGACATTGAAATGTTCTTCCCCGTCGCGGTCGTGCCGGAGCGCGATTCGCCCCCCGGCTTCGCGCACGGTCTCGCGGGAGACCGGTTCGCTTCGTCGTCCACTTGAAAGATGCAGGGCCGCGCAGGCCTCGAGGATTCCCAGCGCACGCCGGGCGTCACCCTGTGAGGCCAGGATCAAGGCCTCTCGAGCTTCCTTGCTCAGCTCGAGGTTCGAGGCGCCGAGCCCTCGTTCGTGGTCACCGAGCGCTCGGTCGAGGACGCGACCGATCGATTCCGCATCGAGCGCATCGAGGGTGATCACGCGACATCGCGAGAGCAACGGTGCAATCACGCTGAAAGAGGGATTCTCCGTCGTGGCGCCGATCAACGTGACTGTGCCAGCCTCGACATGGGGAAGCAGCGCATCCTGCTGCGCCTTGTTCAGACGATGGATCTCGTCGATGAAGAGCAGCGTTCGCAATTGCGTTCGGCGGGCGGATTCGACCGCCTTGCGAATCTCGGCGACACCAGCGGTCACCGCCGAGAGTGGCACCAGACGCGCATTCTGGGTCTCGCCGAGGATCCAGGCGAGCGTCGTCTTGCCGCTGCCCGGGGGCCCCCAGAGCAACAAGGAAGGCAGCGCGCCCTGGGTCACGAGCGTGTGGAGGGGGCGGCCGGGGGCGAGTTGCTGCGCGTGGCCGACGAGGTCTTCGAGTCGCCGCGGGCGCATCCGTTCTGCCAGCGGCGCGTGGGCTTCGAGTCGTCGCTCGGTTCGTTCGGGAAAGAGGTCGAGGGTCTCGTCCGGACTCATGTCCTGATCCTAGGAGTTCGGACGGCAGAAGTCGTGTCCGCGTTCCTGACCCGCCGGGGTGTGAACGGATCGGCGATGTCTCGGCGGGAGCCAGGCTTCGGTCTATGGTCGAGTCCGCCCTTGAGTCCGCTCGCGGGACGCGGGATCATAAGCCGGCGTCCCGCATCCGGGGCCGGAGTGGATGGTTTCGATGATCGAAGTGTTGCGGATCGAAAATCTCGCGTTGGTCGAATCCGTGGAGTTGGAGTTTTCGTCGGGCCTGAATGTCTTGACCGGTGAAACCGGGGCGGGCAAGTCGATCGTGCTCTCGGCCCTCGCGCTGCTCGCGGGCGCGCGGGCTGCCGGCGATAGCCTCCGGCGGGGGGCGGACGAAGGCGCGGTCGAGGCCCTGTTCCGGATGGACGGCCATGAGGATGTGGCGCGGGATTTGATCGAGCGCGGTCTGGCCCCGGAGCTGAGCGCCGAGGCGTCGAGCGCAGACGAAGTCAGTCATGGGGAGCTGATCGTTCGACGTTCCTTGCATGCGAATGGTCGCAGCCGCGCACGCGTCGGGGGCCAGCTCGTGCCGGTCTCGACGCTGGTCGATCTTTTTGGCGGGCAGCTCGAAATTTCGAGTCAGCACGGTTCCCAGGCGTTGCGCAATGCGGCCGTTCACGCGGAGGCGCTCGATGCCTTCGCGGGCAAGGCGAGCCTGCGCGAAATCGTTTCGCGCGAGGTCGCTCGTGTAGGCGTTTTGGATCGGGAGATCACGGCCCTGCGCGCGGCGGAAGAGGAGCGCGCGCGAAGGCTCGACTTCCTGCAATACCAACAGGCTGAACTCGAAGACGAAGAGCTCGATGCGGAGGGAATCGCTTCACTCGAATCGGAACATCGACGTCTGACCCACGCCGAACGTCTGGCCGAGGAGATGGCGGGCGCGAGTGCGGCGCTCGGTGGCATGGAAAACGGGGAGGGAAGCCAATCGGCGGAAGCGGCTATCGCGATCGCGCGACGCGCCCTCGCGAATGCCGCACGGATGGATCCGTCCCTCGAAGATATGGGCGGACGGCTCGACAATCTCGAATCCGAGTTGCGTGACCTGGCGGCCACGGCTTCGGACTACTTGACCGAGCTGGAGATCGATCCGCGCAGGCTGGCGGAGGTCGAAGAGAAGATCTCGGGTCTCGAGAAGTTGCGTCGAAAATACGGTCAGAGTATCGAGGAAATGCTCGCCCATCGTGAAGAAGTCGAGCGCGAAATCGAGTCGCTCACCGGCGCCGATGAGCGGATTCGCGAACTCGAAGAAGCGCGAGCCCACGCGGTCGCGGCGGCCAACGAAGCCTCTTTGCGACTCTCGAAGGCCCGGGCGCGTGCGGCGAAGAAATTGGCGAAGGCGGTCCAGGCGGAGCTCGGGGATCTCGCGATGGCGGGCGCTCGCTTTGTCGTTGCACTCGAAGAGATCGCCAAGGAGGCCTGGCCTTCGGGACTCGAAACGGGGCCCGGCGGTCGAGAGCGGCCGGAGTTCCATTTTTCGGCGAACGAGGGCGAGGCGCCGCGGCCGATCCAGAAGGTGGCGTCCGGCGGTGAGCTGTCGCGGCTCTTTCTGGCGATCAAGAACTCTTTGCGCCAGGCGGATCGCAATATGGTGATCGTCTTTGACGAAGTCGATGCCGGAATCGGTGGGGCAGTCGCCGAACGAGTGGGCCGGGTGCTCGCTGAGCTGGCGACCGAGCACCAGGTTCTCTGCATCACCCATCTGCCCCAGATCGCGGCCTTCGCGGATCGTCATTTCGTGGTCCGGAAAGCGGTCCAGCGGGGGCGGACGAGGACCCAGGTCGAGCGGGTCGAGGGAAGCCTCCGGGTGGACGAGTTGGCCCGGATGGCGGGCGGGGAAGAAGTGACCGAGGTCACCCGCGAACATGCGCGTTCGCTTCTCAATCCTTAACCGGGATATTTTGCCCCCAGAAAGCCCTAGAGGGCGCGAAAGCGTGACGCTGCGCGGTCAAGAACGCTCCCGAGAGCGCCGATAAGATCCCAGAACCCAACGGATCTCGAAGGCGTTTGCGGTGAACCATTCCAGTGAATCAGAGGCGGCAGGGCCTCGGCTGAGTCCGCCTTCCGGGGCGTCGGCGGTCGTCCTTTCCGGCTTCTACGAAGGCCTCGAAATCATGCTCGACCGTGAGCGGATCGTGATTGGTCGCGGTCGCAAGGCCGATCTGGCCTTGGCCGAAGTGACGATTTCACGCGCCCATGCGGCCGTCGGTTTCGACGCAGCCGGATTTTTTGTCGAGGACCTGGGCAGCACGAATGGCACGATGGTCAACGGTGCGCCGGTCCAACGGCAATTGCTGAAGAACGACGATGAGATTCAAATGGGCAAGCTTCGTATCGGGGTAAGCCTGCCACGATAGTTCCGGATCCGGCGCGCCCGGTTCTGGTCTTCGTGGTCAATGTGGTCTGAAAGTTTCGGCCAATCGCCGAAGTGGATGGAGAGTCGATGGATTCGTATAAGCTCATCTGGGTTCGCGACGCCCGGTCACGGCCGGTTCAGTTCTCGATTCCCAAGGATCGGGTCAAGCAGGCGGCGATCGCTGCGGTCGTAGTGGCCTTGTTAGGCATTGTCGGCATCTGGGATTATTGGCGGCTTCGGGCGGACAACGCCGAGTTGGCCGACCTTCGCGTAGAAGCTTTTGAACAACGCGAACAGATCGCCATCTTCACGAATCGCCTCGAGCAGGTCGATGGACAGCTCACGCGCGTCGCCGACCTCGAACGCAAGGTTCGCATCATCGCCAATCTACCCGGCGCCGCGGGCATCGGCGGCGAAGACGTCGTCGAACTCGCTCCCGCTGGTGAGGACGACCTCGCGCTTCCGGTCGGTGTGCCGATCGGCCTGGATCCTTCCCTGGAAAGCGAATCCACGGCGACGCATCGAGGGCAGGGTGGCGACGAGCCGATCCCGGGACTGGATCCCGCCTCCACGAATGCAGCGTTCTTCGAATCACTCGACCATCGAGCCGTCAATCTCGTCGAGGGCGCGGATACGCGCGCAGAGTCCCTCGAAGTCTTGCTCGGACAACTCGACGATAAGCGCCAACGCCTGGTTTCGAGCCCGTCCATCTGGCCTACGAAGGGATGGTTGACCTCTCGCTTTGGCACGCGGGTCTCCCCCTTTACCGGTCGGCGTCAGAAGCATAGTGGCATCGATATCGCCGCGGCAGACGGCACGCCCATTCATGCACCCGCTCGCGGTCGCGTGGCCTTTGCGGGGCGCAAGGGACCGCTCGGCAACGCTTTGGTGCTGGATCATGGCTTTGGCGTGAAGACGGTCTACGGACACACCAAGGAAATTCTCGTGAAGACCGGTGATACCGTCGAACGGGGTGATCGCATTGCCTTGATCGGAAGCACCGGACGCAGCACGGGACCCCACCTTCACTACGTCGTCGAAGTGAAAGGCAAGCCGCGCAATCCGCTCGATTACATCTTTGACTGAGAGATCGAGCGAATGACTCGCGCGCACATCGTTGGAAGGTGTGCGTGCACGGCCGCCGTCCAGCGGATTTGCTGCCTGCGGGTGCCTCTCCTACGCTCCCGCTTCATTCAATCACGTTTCCAGGAACTCCCCGCGCCGTTCCCGTTCGGGAGATTTCCCGATTCCGCGAACTGCGCCGGGATCGGATCGGGCTGATGCAACGTATTCTGAGCAAATTATTCGGTACCAGCAACGACCGGGCGATCAAACGATTGCTTCCGCTCGTCGAAGAGGTGAACGCCCTCGAAAATACGGTGACGCGAATTTCGGATGCCGACCTGCGAGGTCGCACAACGGACTTTCGCCAGCGTCTCGAGAACGGCGAGCCCCTCGACGATCTCTTGCCGGAAGCCTTCGCGACGGTTCGTGAAGCGAGCAAGCGAGCGCTCGGACAACGACCCTACGACGTCCAGTTGATCGGCGGCATCATGCTCCACAACGGGCGGATCGCCGAGATGAAAACCGGCGAAGGGAAGACGCTCGTCGCCACGCTCCCTTCTTATCTGAACGGGCTGACCGGTCGCGGTGTGCATGTCGTGACGGTCAATGACTTCCTCGCCAAGCGTGATGCCGAGTGGATGGGACAGCTGCATCGCTTCCTGGGTCTCGAGGTCGGCGCGATCGTCCATGGTCTATCGGACGTCGAGCGTCAAGCGGCCTATGGCGCCGATGTCACCTATTGCACGAATAACGAGTTGGGCTTCGACTATCTTCGCGACAACATGAAATTCTCGCTGGAAGCGTGTGTTCAGCGCGAATTGCATTTTGCGATCGTCGACGAGGTCGACTCGATCCTGATCGATGAAGCGCGAACGCCGCTGA
>CAZMFM010000124.1:0-13322 GCA_964565565.1 uncultured Spirochaetaceae bacterium
GTGGGACAGCTCGAGGCGTATCGCACACTCTTCGGCGACTGCGCAGGAGAAGAGCCCATTTTGGGCCCTCTCAGAAAATCAGGCAGGGCGATAGCTGACCAGATACGCTTGGCGCCTTTCGAAAAGGGGCGAAACCGAGCCGACGCCTCGAAAAAGCGGGTCGCTTCCGAAATTTGACTCACTTTGGGTCGGTCATCGCGCCGAAAGAGAAGACATGAAACAGCTCGTTCAGAGCCCCAAAAGCGGAACACTCGAGCGGGTAGAGGTCCCCACGCCGGCGGTGGCGCCCGGCCAAGTGTTGATCCGCAACCATTTTTCCGTGATGAGTCCCGGCACCGAGAAGATGGCGATGGATTTTGCGCGTAAGTCGATGCTCGGGAAGGCTCGAAGCCGCCCCGATCTCGTCCAGCAGGTGCTGCGCAAAGTGAAACACGATGGCCCGCTTCCCACTTATCGAGCCGTCATGAACCGGCTCGACTCGCCGCAGGTGCTCGGATATTCCTGTGCGGGGGTGATTGAGGAAGTGGGGGCCGAGGTCATCGGCTTCGCCGTCGGCGACCGAGTCGCGGCTGCCGGAGCTGGATACGCAAACCACGCGGAATGGGTTGTTGTACCCGAAAACCTCGTCGCGCATGTCCCTGAATCGGTGACGCTCGATTGCGCGGCCTTCTCGACGCTCGGCGCAATCGGCTTGCAGGGCGTGCGTGTCGGAGATCCGACGCTTGGTGAGGTCGTCGCCGTCGTCGGATTGGGATTGATCGGTCAGATCGTCGTCCAGCTGCTCAAGGCGAATGGCTGTCGGGTATTAGGCGTCGATCTCGATGCGAAACGAATGGCGCAGGGTCTCGAGATGGGTGCTGAATGGGTCTGTGCGCCAGGTGATGACCACGAAGCTTGGAAGCAAGCGGCGACGGGCGGATATGGTGTCGACCTCGCCGTCATCGCCGCAGCCTCGGACAGTTCCGCGCCGATCCAGTTGGCGGCCGAACTCTGTCGCTTTGGCGGCCGCATCGTCGCGGTCGGTGCGACGGCCATGGATCTTGATCGGCGCACGTTCTACGAGAAAGAACTCGAGCTGCGGATGAGCATGTCGTATGGCCCAGGCCGGTACGACCGGAGCTACGAAGAACTCGGGCTCGATTATCCCTTGCCCTATGTTCGTTGGACCGAAAACCGAAACATGCAGGCATTTCTCGCCCTGGCGGACGTAGGCTCGGTTGATCCTCTGAAGATGGATATTGGTCACGCCGATTTCGTCGACGCGTGCGACTCCTATGAGGCGCTCGCCAAGGGCGATCGCAGCCAACTTTGTACGGTCTTTGCCTACGACAAGAATGCGGTCGCGACTCGGTCTATGCCAATGGATGCGAAGCGTGCCGCGAAGTCGGGCGATCTCGGAATCGGCTTTCTCGGCGCGGGGAACTACGCAAAATCGATCCTGCTACCAGCTGTTGGGCGATGCTCCAACGTTGTGCGGTCAACGATCGTTACGGCGACGGGGCCTTCGGCTCGGCGTACGGCCGAGCGTTTCAATTTCTCTCGGTGTTCATCCGATCCTGCGGATGCGCTCGCTGCGGACGACGTCGATTTGGTTTTCGTCGCAACGCAGCACGACACGCATGCGGAGCTAGGCGAGGCGGCGCTGCGCGCGGGCAAGGCCGTCTGGCTCGAGAAACCGGCGGCAATCGACCCCGAACAACTCAATTCGCTCGAGACCGCCGTTCGCGAGACCGGCGGATTTCTCACTGTTGGATATAACCGAAGATTTTCTTCGCATAGCACGATGATCCGAAATCTCTTCGCAAGCCGGCGCGGTCCCATGTCGATCGGATACACGATTGCCGCCGGTGCGACGCCGGGTGGCACATGGCTGACGGATCCGAAGGTCGGTGGCGGGCGAGTAATCGGCGAGATGTGCCACTTCGTCGAACTCTGTGATTTCCTCGTCGGTTCCGTTCCGCGGCGGGTGACGGCCATGATGATGGGCCGGGATCCCGAGGTGGATGACTCCATCGTTGTAATGCTCGGCTATCACGATGGCTCGGTCGCAACGATTCAATATCTCGCGCAGGCGAGCTCGGAGCTGCCAAAGGAACGATTCGAGGTTTCGGCCGAGGGCCGAACGGCGATCTGCGACAATTTCCGCCAGACGACGATCCCTGGCGCGAAGGGCAAGAGAACCCTCAACCAGGACAAGGGCCAGCAGGCCGCGGTCGAGGACACCATTAGGCGAGTTCGGGCCGGAGAACCCTCCGCTTTCGAACTCGATGAATTACTGGCCGTGACCCGGGTGACGTTTGCGATCCTGGAGTCCGCACGAAGCGGCCGTACCATTACGCTTAACGGCGAGTAAGAGGACTTCTATTGAGTATTCCATTTGTCGACCTGGCCGCACAGTACGATTCGATCAAAGTCGAAATCACCGAAAAGATCAACGATGTGCTCGACGCCCGGGCCTTTGTTCAGGGCAAATTCGCCAACGAATTCGCGGATGAATTCCTGCAGGTGCATGGCGGCGGTTTTGGCACCGGATGTTCCAACGGAACATCGGCAATTACGGTCGCTCTGCGAGCGCTCGGCATTGGCCGCGGCGACGAAGTCATTACTGCCAATAACACCTTCTTTGCCACAATCGAAGGCATTTGCGATGCGGGCGCGACGCCGATCCTCGTAGACTCGTTGCCAGGATCGCATGGTATGGACCCGGAAGGCCTTCGCCGCGCGATCACGGACAAGACGAAATGCGTGATGCCAGTTCATCTATATGGCAATCCGTGCCAGATGGACGAGATTTGCGCGATCACGAAGGAACATGACCTCGAAATCGTTGAAGACTGTGCCCAGGCGCATATGGCGGCCTACAAGGGAAAGGCGGTCGGCACATTTGGCGGCGCGGGGACATTCAGTTTCTATCCGGGAAAAAATTTGGGTGCCTACGGCGACGCGGGATTCATCATCTGCCGCGATGCAGAAGTCGAGAGGCTCGCGAAGATGCATGCGGATCATGGTCGCCAGGGGAAATACCTTCATGAGATCGTCGCTGGAAATTACCGGATCGATGGCATGCAGGCGGCGATTCTGAGCGTCAAATTGAAATATCTCGAGGGCTGGACTGCGAATCGAATCGCGAGTGCCGATCGCTACGATCGACTCCTACAACCGAAAGGGTTTCAGACGATCGAACGAACTGGCGGCGAGGGGACACGCTCCGTGTTCCATCTTTATGTCGTTGAAGTTTCCAACCGAGACGCTGTCCAAGAGCACCTGAACAAGGCGAAGATCGCAAATGGAATTCACTATCCGGTTCCGATGAGTCGCCAGCCGGCTTTGGCCGATCTCGCCTACGCGGAAGGACAGCTTCCGGTCAGCGAGAAGGCGGCGGGCCGAATTCTGAGTTTGCCTATGTTCCCTGAACTCACGGAAGAACAGACCCAGGAAATCGTGTCGACATTCCTCGAAGTCGCCGAGCCTTAGGCCGGAGGCCAAGAAAGCCCTGATGAGTGAACCGACCAAATACAAAGCGGGCATCGTCGATGTCAAATTTGGCGAACGCGTAACAATCGTCGAGCCTGCGAATGTATACGGATGTGAGATCGGCGACGACTGTTTCATCGGCCCGTTTACGGAGATTCAGCGTGGCGTGAAGGTCGGTGCGCGCACGAAGGTGCAGTCGCACGCCTTTCTATGTGAACTTGTGACCGTCGGCGACGATTGTTTCATTGGTCATGGCGTGATGACTGTGAATGACCCCTTTATTCTCGGTGGCCCGGCAGGTGGCAATCAGGAGTTGTGGGGATCGACGGTCATCGGCAACGGCGTTTCGATCGGAAATAACTCGACGCTACTCCCCGTGACGATCTGCGACAGCGTCGTGATCGGTTCGGGATCGGTCGTGACCAAAGATATTACGCAACCGGGAATCTACGCGGGCAATCCTGCAAAATTCCTGAAGGCGCTTCCGAAAAAATAGCCGCAGGCGGTCGGAAGGGCAGCTCTGGACGCGATTCTAAGAGAGCCCGAGTCGACAATTCTTTGGCACGAAACGGACGAAAACTTCCCGGCCCGTCTCGATCGACTCGTAGATCGCAGAAACGACTTCGAGCGATTTCCGCCCCTCGAGCCCGTCGACGAGTGCAGCCCGCCCACTCTCCATCGATTGAACGACGTTGCGCAAATATTCCTGATGAGCGTAGGCGAATTCGTCGCTCGGATTCTTACCGTGTTCTTCGAAGACGTTTGCATCATCGTCCTCGGGTTCGACGAATTTATACGTCCGCAGATCATTCATTGCGAAGCCACCAATTTCCACGGAACCACCAGATCCGAGAATCGAAACCGATCCTTCGAGATCGTCGGGCCGGGCTGCGGTGGTCGCTTCGATGATCCCCAAAGCGCCGTTTCGAAATTTGACGACCACGACGCCCGTGTCCTCTGCTTCGATCTCCACGAGCGCGGTTGTCGACTTCGCGTAGACGGATTCCACGTCTCCCATCATCCACGTCAGTAGATCGATGTGATGGATCGCCTGATTCGCGAAGACGCCTCCATCTTGTGCCCAGGTTCCGCGCCATGCGGCCGCGTCGTAGTATTTCTGGTCTCGTCGCCAGCGGACACGAACGGTTCCGAGGACGAGCTGTCCGAAGCGACCCTTTTCGAGACTCTCCCGAACCTTGACGACGGGTCGGTTGAGACGGTTCTGCTTGACGACGAAGAGGCCGACGCCCGCTTTGTCACAAGCCTCGATCATCAAATCGGCATCGCGAAGCGTGAGCGCCATCGGCTTCTCGACGAGGATCGCCTTACCGTATTGCGTGAGCTCTAGGCAGTTGTCCGCGTGAACACCGGCCGGTGTAAGAAGGCTAATGACGTCGACCTCGTCTTTGACCGCCTCCATCATTTCATGCATGCCATCAAACCACGGCACGCCGTATTCCTCGCCGAATTTCTTGGCTGCGTCCGCATTGAGATCGCAGACCGCGGCAAGTTCCGCTCCGGGCACCTGCCCACCGGCGATGAGCGCGGCATGCTTCTTCGTAATATTGCCGCATCCAACGAGGGCAAAGCGGATCATGATCTCTCCAATTCTTGGCGCGATGCCTTTGGTCGGACCGGGGCAAGCGCGTTTGCGCAGGCCGGAATCAATCATTTCAGACAACCGCGTGGCACTCTACAGGCCACATATTAAAGCGGCAAATCTGGGCTGATCCTGAGGGTTGTGTGGCAGCACACGAAATGCACATGGGGTGCGTTTGCCATCCACCCGAAGGCTTCTCAGGTCGGAATGCGAGGCTACACTCGGCTGCCATTCCATTCTGGCCTGGGATTTCTTTGATCTACTACTTCTTCACTCGAACGGATTGGGACGAGCCGCCTCGTATCCGACATCAGCTTGCGAGAATGCTGCTCCGCGAAGGTCATGAGGTGATCTTCTTCGATGGGTCGCGTCGATCGGGCTCGTTCGATTCGCACAGCCCCGAAGTGGGTCTCACCTGTGTGCGAACGCGGGAGATCTTGCATCATCAGCTCAGACCGCTCGCAGCCCTCCAAAGGCTGAGCGGGGCATACGCCAAGAGTCAGATCGAGTTGACGATCAAACGACTCTCGCTTCCCTCGCCCGATGTCGTCGTGAATTTCAACTACGACTACGATTTCTTGAGAAGCCTTTTCCCCGACCAAAGGCTGATTCTCTTTCTGAATGACGACTTCGTCGGGATGGCGAAAAAGTGGATGCGCCGAGAGGCCGTCCGCGTCGAAGCAAGATGCGCAAGAGAATCCGGAACCGTCCTGACCGTCTCTTCTGCGATTGCGAAACGCTATGAGGGCGAAGTCGGAATGACGACGGAGCTCTTTCTACCCTGGGCCGAGAGTGAGTATGTGGCCCCAGCAGATACGGGCCCGCGAAACACGGTGCTCTATTTCGGATATATCAATTCGCGAAATGACTGGCCGATGGTTCAGGAGTTGGTGGAATCTTCGACAATGAACTTCCGCTTCGTGGGCGAAGTAGAAGACAGCGCCTCCAAGGAGGCGATGGAAAAGATCACCAGGCATGCCAACGTCGAGCAGCTCCCCCCGATGGCGTTTGATCAGATTCCACTCGAGGATGTTTGTTGTTCGATCGCACCCTACGACGCGTCCGTCGACGGGGCAGCCGCGATCACGCTGAATAACCGCTCTCTACGTCTTCTATCGCGCGGCATTCCTTCTGTGATTACGGAGATGCCCTATCTCCTGCCGGCCGCGAGCAAGGTAGTTCGTCCCGCGCTTGGCGCCGCGGGTTTTAGTGAGGCGATCGACGTTTTCGGTCGAGACTTCTACGCGGTACAGAGCGACATCGCTGCGTTCGTCGCGAGCAATAGTGAGCGTGCACGTTTCGATCAGCTCGTCGCGCAGTCCGAAGACCGCGGATCTATCGAGAAGGCTGAAGGCAATTGACCGAGAGACTCGCCCGTTCGGTTTAAGGAGTTCCCTACGTTTCCATTGCGGGGCTAGGCCTGGAATATGCGTTCGAAACAGGTTGAGGCGCGATTCGTGCGTTGCGTTGGGGTTACGAAGCCAACCAACGCAACGACGAGGCGCGCCTCAATTCGTTTCAATCGCTTATTTCAAGCCTGGCCGGCGGACGGCTAGGTGAACGCATCCGTGGACGTAACGCGCGGTCCGATCGTCGACGCTTGCTTTTCGCCATTGCAACTCCCCAATCGTGAGGTGTTGCGACGACCCATTGAACCCAAGGTCTATCCCCGTGCGTCGCCCCTAGGGTTTTCGCCCAAGCACGATGCACGACGAATAGATCTGCCCCGGGTATCGGCGTTCATTGGCCCACCTGAGAGCACGCAATGCAAAAGGCGTGAAGGCGACCGCTGTCTTGGCGAGGTTCCTTGCCCGGCTTCTTCCGGGAGTCCGAAATCGATCGATGCTGTAGGTAGTCTGCGAAAAGGGGACTCGGTGGTGCTCGACCGAGATCAATCCGTACCTCTCACAGATGGCATCGATCGTCCGTAGTCCCAAAAAATGAACATGGCTCGGAACCGACCAGTCATCGTTCGCCCCTTTTTCGACGTGGTGACTATCCAGCTCTCCCGTCTTGATGACGACCTTCCCTTCGGCCGACAGAAGGGAGTCGATCGCGGAAAACATCTCATCTAACGATGGGATATGAGAGAGAACATCCATGAAAGTGATCAGGTCAAAGGCCGTGTCGGAAGAAAAGCGCTCAAAGGGAACCTGGTGAACTTCGCAACGCGTGATCTTTCGAGCGAACTCCGCGCGTCCCTCGTTCAACTCGATTCCGACGCGGCGGAGTCCTGGGTGCCCTTCCAGCAATTTGAGCAGACGCCCGGTGCCGCAACCTACATCGAGGATTGAAGTCGCGTCTTCGCAATACCCTGAGACCATATTGAGACTCTTCTGATAACGCCTGGTACTTCCCCTGTAGTGTGTTTCTGGATCCGTGATATCGAGTTCCGGCTCTTCCGTTTCGGACACCATCGCGTGCTGACGGCCCGTCTCGTAAGGGTATGGATCGATGAAGAGAAGATCGCAGCCATTGCAACATCGCAGCGCGAAATCACCGATCTCGAACCGATAGATCGTATCGGTACTGCTGCACAACGGACATTGAGACGAACTCATCTAGTACTCCAATTCATCGTGGCGGATAGGTGAAACACGCCGAGTTCTCCGCACCGCCAATGCCAGCTATTCTGCCAATCTATGCTCGATGGGGGATAGGCAAAATGAGCCCCGTCGCCCCCCCCGATACTAGACCAATAGGGAGCCCCCCGGCTCTGCCCTTCCCTTGTCCCATATCCGAGGTCTCTGGACACGGAGGCGGTCGGCGGCGCGCGGGTATTTCTCTCGGGTCCGAACGCGAGCCAAGCCGTGAGATCGTGTCTAGACTCTCGAGCCCAACCCAAAGACTTTTGACTCCGGGCTCACCATCGCCCTTGCGCCCCAAAATTCCTCCGAGCCCGGCGACGATGCGCGTCACCTCGCGCATCGTCGGGATGATCTCGGGAACGTTTTCTGGACCCGCTTGAAGGCGACCACTCCCTTCCATTCATGCTCTGCGAAGAATGCGGTACAAGGCTGGTCTGGATCCTGTCGACCTAGCGTAGTGAGGTGCAGGATGCGCCATGCCACAACGAGATCGATCGCAAGTAGTGATACGCTTCCACGTTGAGTTGAGCTCGCGTTCGAAGCGGGTCACCCGGACTACTCTCAGCTCGCCTAGCTCGGCGAGCGAGCAATCAATTGAATCGGAGCAGGCCTGATGGCCGCGCGTCACCTCGACGGCGCGTGGTCTCCCACCTTGCGGCTCGGGCGGTTCGATCAACCCGTGGCGATGCAGTCTCAGAAGGGCAACGTGACAACCCACCTGCTTCGGTTCACCGTCGGGCCCTTTCCAATCCAGCCAGTCCCACACGCGCCGAGATAGCGCGGACCCGCTCAGATCTGGATGGGTGCGCACCTCGGCGTTGAGCCGCTCGGATGAAAACTCGCGACCATTGACTGCTGCGCCCGCTGCCATGACGCAGAGAAAGACCCGTCAGGTGCTCCGTGTTCAGGGCCGGTGGATATGGGACAAGGGAAGGGCAGAGCCGGGGAGACTCCCATTGTGCTAGGAATTGTAGAGAGTTGAAGAGCATGTCCTACGCAATTCGAATCGACGGCCCGCAAGGCGGCTGGCCGGCCGTGCGGTCCTCACGATCTGCGATTTCATTCCCGGTCGCCGGCAGAGACTATCGCAAGAGGGGATCGGCCCCCAAGCGGAGCCGGGATGTCCTCTTTCCATTCGGGGTGATAGGGGAGTCCAAGCGTCGTGAACCTCGACTCTGGTATTCGTACTGAATGATGCGCGCGATGTTCGACCGCCAACTCGCCTTTGCCGGCGTTTGCCCTCTCGTCCTGCTCTTGATATCGACCGCCGCGGCTGCCGCCTCACCACCGATTTGGAATCCGGGTCTCGAACAAGCTGCGTATGGACGTCTGGGGCGAGGGCGAGCGCCGGCGAGTATCGAAGAGCTGCGCGAAAGCGTTCGTCCCTACCTCAGCCTTTCGGACCGACAACTTCGGAACAAGATAGGCTTGATGAAAGGTGGTGCCGAAAACGAAGCGGCGATCCGAGAACGTGCTCAGGCGACTTACAATCTCGCCCTTCTCTACCACCTCACGAATACGAATAGTGATGAGAAAACCGACTACGGTCGACGCTCAGCAATCTTGCTGATGCGTTATGCCGAAGTCTTTCCATTTTGGAACTACGTCGTCTGTAAAGGGGAATGCGGAATCTGGACGAATTGGTATCACGCAGACTTCGACACCTCGATCAATCTCGCTCTCGCCTATGACCTCTTGCCAAAGTCCCAGTTTGATGCGCTCGGCGCTTCGAGTCAAAAAGAGGTTCGCGATCTCCTGATTTCGATCGTACAGGCGGATCTTCGGTTCCGGATGTACACGATGAATTGGGCATTCTTCCGGCCGCTTGGGCTCGTCATCTACGGTCGTGTCCTGGAAGACCCGGAGCTCGCTCATCTAGGATATTGGTTCTTCGCCAAACACCTTCATGAATATTACACCCGCGACGACTTTCTTGCGGAAGGAACATACTCCTACCACGCCCAAATGACCGATCGGATGTTGAAGCCCCGACAGGCCTTCTATCTGAACGGTTATTCTGACCCGCCCGGCTATGTCCACGTCCCCTTCGACACCCGCTGGGATCCGGTTCGAATCGACGATTTCGATCTGGAGGCCGCGCACGGAGACGCGTTGAGGCGGATGGAAGACTCGCTTCGTGAGACGACGCTTCCGAATGGGGAGTGGCCGGTGCTGAACGAGACGAAACACTACGGGAAGCCTCGCGGCCGCCCTCCCGAGAGATCTCAGCTACTGGGCGGAATCGGTCACGCCATTCTCGCGCGGGGAAAGGGCACAAGCCAAGCGCAGGCTCGTCTCGACTTCAGCCCGACACTCAGTCATCGCCATCGCGACGCGCTCAATCTCATTCTATTCGGTCGCGGGACCGAGGTCGTTGGCGGGACTGCCTATCGAAAGCCGGTGCGAGAGTGGAACATGTCGACGCTGAGCCACAATCTCGTTGTCGTCGATGAAGCCGAGCAAAAGGGCGACTATTTCATCGACTGGACGATGGCTCCCTACGTTCCCGGAATCGGGCGAACGATGGAGCGGGTTGTTCGCAGGCGTTGGAATGAGGATTCCGAAAACCTGCATAATGACGTCCGCCTTTGGGAACCAGGGTTCAGAGGTTTCGACTCGGTTCAGGTGGTGGAGGTCGATGCGGCAGATGCCTACCGCGGGCGGGCCGATCGTTACCAGAGGCTGCTGGCGATGGTGCAAACCGGGGTGGACGAGACGAGAGACGATTTCTACCTCCTCGATCTCTTTCGTGTTCGAGGCGGCCGCCAATATGACTGGATGCTGCACGGTGGACATGGGTTAAATCGGCTCGTGACGAGCGAGGCGACCCGACCCGCAGTCGGTCAGCTCGGTCATCTGCGCTTCAAGAAACAGGCAATCACGTCGGCTTCATGGGAGGCTCGTTTTGAGTATTCCGGCATTTCCAGCCGACTGCTGATGGCGGCTCGCCCGGCCACGACGATCTTCGAGGCGATTGGACCTCGGTACGAGTACGGCGGCCTGCAGGACCATCTCGTCGTTAGGCGAAAAACCGATGCGGGCCGTGAAGAGATATTCTGGGCCGTGCACGAGATCGTCGATGAGAAACCGACCGTTCTCTCGGTCGAAGAGGTCGAGTTAGAAGGTGACCCTGGGAGTGCAGTTGCTGCGCACGTTCGGCTCGTCGACGGCGCCGAAGATTTCATCATTCACACGCTCGATGAAGGCCCCGACTATCCAACCCATGAGATCGCTGGTCAGTCGATTCGAATGCGCGGTCGCTTCGCGCATATCCGGATGCGTGGAGAAGCGATCGAGTGGCTCTTCTTGGCTCAGGGCTCGATGCTCCAAGTCGGCGATGAACTTCTTTCTTCCGACGCTACGGAATATTCTCGGCGGGGCAGGGTCGTCGGCGTCGAACGAAGAGAATCTGGGCACGCCGAGAATGCCTTCATTGCCGACGTCGACCTGCCGACCGGAAGGTCGTTCGAGGGAACGACGCTTTTTGTCCAGTGGGGCAACGGTTGGAGTTGGCCCTACAGAGTCGACCACATCGAAGGAAGACGAATCGTGATCAGCGAAGAACCGGGATTTGAGATGAGGGAAGGAAACGTGACGAGTCAGTACTTCCCGCTCGAAGAATTTCTCGGCCTCGAGTCATTTCCCGGCCCGGTTTCGTTTGTCCTCTCTGGAATCGCTATTCGAAATCAGGCGGGCGAGGAATTTGTAACCCGGAGCGCGGACTCGGCGCCGCCGAGCCCCTGACGATGGCGAGAATCATATTCATTGTAGGCAACGACGGATCTGGAAAGACGACGTATTCGACAAGAATGCGAGACAAGATGCTTGCGCGCGGCGTAACTGCAACGCGAATTCACTACTACCGCCTCTTGATCCGAACGGCCCTTCGCACCCTCGTTGATCGTGCCTCCGGGGTGTCGGCCAGAAAATTTGAGGAGAAGGCCGAGTCGCCGTCGAACGCGTCACAGAAGCGTGTCGGCCACATTTCGGGCCCACGAGCTTCTCTTCTGGTTGCATTTTTGTACTTCTATCAAATCGCGATGGCGATCGAGATGCGCCTGAGAGGGCTCCTCACTCGAGCGGACTATCTCATCGTAGACCGCAGCTATATCGACGATCTCGTAAGTATTCTAGGATCCTTCCGCCTGGCGACACCGCGGCGTCTCGTGCTGGTCTCGGCTTGGCTCTTCCCCAATTGGCGGGTGATCTACGTGAGTGCGGGACCAGAGGTAGAATTCGCAAGAATCGTGGATGTCGACCTGAGCCGAGCTGTTCATTTAGGGAAGAGCCGCCGATATGAAGAGATCGCCGGAATTCTCGAGGCAGCGAACGCGCCGCTTCGTCGGGTCGATTCGACCCGACCCTTTGAAGATGTCGAGGAAGAGTCGGCAGAGGAGTGGGAATGAATCAGTTCTGGACAACAGCCGCTCACGTAGATGAGCGCATGCGCGCCGCTGGCATCTCGTATTGCATCATCAAGTCGTATGGTGGAAACGAGGAATATCGAGACGGCAACATCGATGTCCTGGTCGAACACAGGCTGCTCGACGTTCAGGCCGACGCTTTCCCGGACGACTTCCACATCACCCCGCGTGATCGATTCAAGCATGCGGTTTACGAACAAAACAAGCTGATGCTCAACGCCAACGATCAGCCCTTCACGCCACTTCATCTCCATCGTTCGGTTGGTTGGCATAACTTGTGCTGTCTGCGGGCGGATGAGATCATCAAGAATTCGGAACAGAAGATGTTCGACGGCCGACCGGTTCAGATCGCCTCGCGTGACGACGAAGCACGCATCTTCATACTCCACATCGTGCTAGAGCAGTTTCGCGTCAAACCTTGGGATCTGCGTTTGTTGAAGACCTCGGACTTCGACGCCTTCGCGCTCGACTACGGAATCGATGACGCGGAGATCGCCGTCATTCGAGACGTGTCGGAAGGACCTGTCTCAACGGCAGATCTCCGGCCGATTTGGCGCAAGTACTACAAGCGCCACGCAGTTGATGCGACGGTTACACCTTGGAATCGGTTCCTGCACTGGATGTTGCTGGTCAAGTCCGGAAGACTCAAGGCCTAGCGTATCCAAGCTCGGCCTGTTGCGATGCGATGATGAGATCAATTCTCCCCCAATCATCATCACTCAGCTCCGCCGACGTCCACTGCGATTGTTTCGGAATATTGTCGGGAGAGACAAAGCTCGCGGCATACGCCGATACGACATCGGGCGACGCCACCTCCGCGAACCGCGCGAGCTTTGCGAATTCTTCTCCGGGCTGACCGATCAGATCCTCGAAGCGGACCTGTACCCATCTCTCCTTAGGTAGGCCGCGGAGTCCTTCGAGAGCGATTCGGTTGAGCTCGCACCATTGGAAGGCAACCGCCTCAGCAATCGTCTTGTCCTTGCCGAATCGTTTAAGTCCGGGCACGGCGGGGCCCCACGTCGATCGGCGGCCTTTGAATATGCTCGTTAGGTAGTTGACGACAAACCGAATCGCGAGCTGCGGGAAGGTTCGCCAATTGATCGAGCGCCGGGTGTTTCGAGCGGTCCCGACGATTGAGGTTTTCATTGTCCATCCACGCACCATCTCGGGGATCGCCTCTCGGCCGCTCCGCGTGACGAAAATGATCTTCGCGTTCGGCATTACGGCGTCAAAGAA
>CAZMFM010000125.1:0-1825 GCA_964565565.1 uncultured Spirochaetaceae bacterium
TACGGAACCGGTCACGAAGCAGATCCTCCGGGAAGGGCAGGTCCGCGACCAGCTTCGCGTCGTCAAGGTTCGAGAGGCCGGCAACGACTGCCGGGTCGAAGCCCTGTGCGCGCGATAGCGTCGTTTCGTATTGATCCATCTGGAACGCGCTGGCGTAGGCCTGACTCAGATCAAAGAGGAGCGTTGCTGAATCGACCTGGAGCGAAGCCCGTTCATAGAGACCGATTGCGGCTTGGATATTTCCACGTCGCATTTCGATATTGCCCAACGCGGCCAGGACAAATCCGTCACCGGGATAGCGCTCGCCCAACGCGGCAAATTGTGTCCGCGAAGATTCTTGAAGTCCATAGCGCCGCGCGCGGTAAGCGAGCGCATGCGCGGCAGCGGGGTCCTCGGCCACGACGGCCTCGAGCCGCTCGAGGTCGGCGTTGGTTTCCAATCCAGAAGCCACCGCCATGACGCTCCGCGCAACCGGATCCTGATCGACGAGGGTCGTCGCAACCGAAACGAACTGAGACAGCGGATGAAGGCCGATCACCAACAAGATGGCGGCCAGCACCAGAATATTTCGTTGATGAGACGTGCTGTAGGCAAAGGCAACGACAAAGAGCGCCAGGACGAGCCCGAGTATGCCTTCACCGAATACCAAAGGCGCCAACACGAGTGCCGCCAACAGCGCAGTCCGCGCAAACGCCGGCAGGCCACGCCCCCCCCAGAGATCTCCGAGATCGTGGGCGGCGTGAGGAAAGACCTGGAGTGCAGCAAGACCAATGAAGCCGAGCGATGCGGCAAGTACAACAATCAAGAGAACAAAGGATAGATTTTCGATCAGCCAGAGCTGGGACGAGAGATTCTGAACAACGGACACTGCGGCTTGACCCGTGGCCTTGACCGCTCCGCCGACGTCCCCAGCGGCGATCAGTGCGCGAACGTGGGCGACCTGGAACAGTGGCGTGTGAGGCGCCAGATCCAATGCGAACTCGGTGTAGATCTCGGGATCCTCGTCGGTCGCGCTCTGGAGAATCACACGGGCGGGCGCGACCAGGTCTGAAATACCAAGCTCGAGACGAACTCGACGCAAAGCGGCGGTTCGAGCATAAGCGGCTTCGGGAGATTTCGACCAGGCCAACCCGACCTGATCACGAGCCACCTCGACCGGCTTCGATACCGCCGGCCCCTGCTCGGATAGCCACGGATCATTGATCTCGCCGGCGTTCCCCTGAACGCCTGAATCCACCGCAGCCTGCCCAGACGCGGACGACGCCAGCGCTCCAGACAGGACTAGAATCAAAAACAAAAGCGATCGACGAATGGCCAACCGGAACTCCTTCAAAGCGAATCGATACGGCCTTCTTTATCGGCCGATTGCGCCGGCCCCTGAAGAGATTCCCCTAGGGGTTCGAGGAGACTTCAACTCTGTCGGGCAGACGGCCTAGACGATCCAGCCATCCATGAGTATGATGCGCCGCCCATCAGCAAGGAGAGGCCGCTTGGCCAACCATAAATCCGCACTCAAACGCATTCGTCAGTCCGAGCGTCGGCGAAAGCGCAACCAACATATTCGTACCCAGATGCGTACGATGGTGAAGCGATGTCGCGACGCCTTCGAAGCTGGGGATCAAAAGCTCGCGAACGATGCTTTCAAGATCGCCGAGCGCGAAATCCGCCGCGCCGTCACCAAGGGTGTCATCCCGAGGCAACGCGCAGATCGCAGCATCAGCAGACTGGCCAAGCGGCTCAACGCCGTTTCCTAGCGCTTGCTTGTCGGCTTCCTTGGCGGCCTCAATGCAGCAATGGGTTCGGCGATGGTTCGGCATCGGCCGGC
>CAZMFM010000125.1:1925-13169 GCA_964565565.1 uncultured Spirochaetaceae bacterium
CCGGCGCTGGTTCGGTATTGGTTCGGTATTGGTCCGGCGCCAACGGGCAGCGATCACTCCACTAACTCGTGAGTGAGAGGACCAGCTGTTCGAGGGCGCGGTCGGGCCGCATGATGCTGGCCCCCTTCAATTCGACATCGGTGCGATGAATCGCACGCAGGCAGGCCACCAATCTGCGTGCCGTGTAGCGTCGCGCCTGCTGTTCGAGCTTTCGAACGACGAAGGGTGGGCCGGGCACCGACTCGCCGTGCCCTACCCGCACCAGCCTCCGAAAGTGGGAGGCCAACGCTCCCAGGATCGCGGGCGCAGCGGCGCCATGGCCAAGCAGGCGTGCCAGTAGATCCACGGCGTCGGCGGTCTTGCCCTGACCGATCGCGTCCGTGAGATCCCAGATCGGTTCCTCGGCGACGGCGGCCACAGAAGCCTCGACGTGCTTGCGCTCGATGGGCTCGCCGGGGCCCGCCAACAGTGCCGCCTTCTCGATCTCCTGTCGCAACAACAAGAGTTGCGGTCCGACACGCTCACCAAGCAGACCCGCCGCATCCGCCGAGATCTCCACCTTTTGGGCCTTGGCCTCGGCTTTCAGGAATTTCGACAGCTCGCGCGCACCCTTCGGCGGGGCACAATCGATCGTGGCCGCAGGATCGCGAAATGCTTTCACCCATTTCGTGCGCCGGTCGACCTTGCTGACGACGACGACGAGCACCGCACCGACCGACTCTTGGGGCTTCGCAAGCCAATCCTCGAAGACCGCCGACCAGGCCGCATCGAGCTTCGGACCACGACCCTCGGCTTCACGCACCACGACCAAACGGCGATCTGCGAGCAGCGGCAGACTGGCCAGCGCTTCCTCGAGACGTCCGGGCGTCGATTTCGCCACGTCCAAGCGATCCAGATTGAAGTCTCGAGGGCCAGATCCCAGTACGGCCGACTCGATCGCGGCCAACGCGTCATCGCGCAAGAGCAATTCGATTCCAGCGATCAGGTACGCCGGTCGAATCTGGCCTGCCGCGAGTTCCTTGGCGAGTTCAGAACCGTTCATCCGCCCTCCCCGATTCCGGCCTCGGGAATGGGCCGTCTGATCAGCTCGATCGAATCGGCGACACGCGAAGCCAGGACGTCGGAAAGGCGACGCAAGACTTCGAGCCGGTTCGTTCGCGTGACTTCGATATTCGGGCTCGCCAGATAGACATCGGATTCGCTCAACATCCCGGAGTCGAGTCGCACGATGTCACCGGTCGCCAACACGACCTCCAGATCGAGACGAAGGGTCAAGGTGTATTCGACGGCCGCCACGAATCGCGAGAAACTCTTGCTGGTCGTTCCCAACTGCCCGATCCGACCTCGCAAGACGACATCGGCGCCCTTCGGATCGTTCGCGAAACGAAAGCGGCCCCGAATGTCGAATTCGCGGCGCAAGGCATCGGTCACGATTCGGTCGAGCCAGGGCTCCGGCGAGTCATTGCGAAGTGCCAGAACCGCGATGCGGGTCGAAGTCGAAAGGCGCTCAGCGGTCGAGACCGACGAGGACGACCGCTCATCGGCGGTTGGTTCCGGCCTGGCTCCAGCGAGCTGACTCTGGTAGCCACAGCCAGCGAGTGAAATGAATGCGATGAGGGCGAGGGCGAGGGCGATTTTCAGGCGGCCTGCTGCTTCGAGTCGACGCATGATAGACCGATAGCATGTGGCAGCGCGTGCGGCTCAAATTCGGCTTGCGGGTTTCAGTCCGTCAGCTTCAACAGACTCTTGGCAACGGCCAGTACCTTGTTTGCTTGAATCGGCTTGGTCAGATATTCGTTAGCGCCCAACGAAATCGCGCGCTCCCGATCTTCCTTGGCCCCTTCAGTCGTGATGACACAGATGGGCATCGCAGCCAGGCTCGGCTCTCCTCGAATCAGGCTGATCAGTTTCAGTCCGTCCATGATCGGCATATTGATATCGACGAAGGCCAGGTCGAAGTGATCGCTCGTGACCTTGCGCAGACCGTCCATTCCGTCCTGTGCTTCGATGATCTCGGCGCCCTTCATCCGCTTGAGAGCGAACACCAGAAGCTGCCGCATCGTCGGGCTGTCTTCGACGATCAGAATGCGCTGACCCGCCATATTGAACTCCTCATCAAAACCTTCGGTTCCCGCCAGCACTGCTTGCTCTCTTGCTGCTCGGGGTATTGCTCTTCGCGATGGTGCCCTTCGGTCCCGTCCCGCGCAGAATTCAATTCGTCAACAGATCGATGAATCCCTGAATCGTTGTCAGCTTCCGCTCCGATTGCCCATAGAGTCGCGAGGCAAAGATCGCCGTTGCCGCATGGCCGGCCAGGAGCGTAAAGAGCTCATTGTCCAAAGCCGAAAAACCATCCTTTTGCTGGAGCAGCCGATAGATCACGATCGCCCCCACTGCTTGATCATCGACGCGCAGGGGAATCGAAACGACTGGCGCGCTCCCCGAACTGGGGCGACCGCCTTCTTCGGCCGGGTCGCCAATCGCGACCTCTCCGCTGGCCACACTCTGTCCAACGAATCCCTCGCCCACTCGCAGCATCGGGCAATCTGAAACCCGATCACCTTCGGCCGCGACCGGAACCAGATCATGACTGCCTTCCTCGCAAACGTAGACGCAGAAAATCTCTGCGCCGATCAAGTTGATCACGATCTCGAGAATGACTTTGACGACCTCGCTCGAATCGAGCGTCGAATGGAGCTGATAGCTGGCGACGTACAAATTGGCGAGATTGTTGTTCTCTTCCTCGACCTCGACATAACGTTCGGCGAAATGCAGATTCTCACCTTCGATCGACCGAAGCTGTTCGAGCATCGTCTGGTTCTGGTTCTCGAGCTCTTCGATCTTCGAATTGAATTCCTCTCGAAGCTTGCTCCACTCATCGTCGCTCTGCGCGGCATGGCTGGTTCGCAGCTGCACTTCGCCCAGCTCACGTCGCAAGCGCGAATTCTCGTCGAGCAATTGTTTGGTAAATTCGGCGCCACGCTGAAAAATGGCCAGAACCGCTTCGCCTCGATCGTCTCGAGAACTATCACCATTGATGCTGTCGTCGTTGTTGTCGTTGTTGTCGTCGTTCATCTCGCTCATCGCCGACCTCGACCTCTCGACAGACGAGATCGGTTGCCGCCGACCCCGCATTGAACGGCAGAAGGAATCTTCTGCAGTGGTAGGACTTCGTCCGCAGCACCCGCGAGAACGACCTGTTTGGGCATGCCGTAGATCACCGCTGTCTCCTCCGACTCTGCAATCACTCGTCCGCCTGCCTCCTTGACTTGACAGGCTCCTTCGCGGCCATCGTCTCCCATCCCTGTCAGGACGATGGCGAGCAGATTCTCCCCGAATTGCTTCGCCGCAGAGCTGAACAGCCGATCGACCGAGGGCGTGTACCTCGCGGATCCGGGGCGCGAATCGAGCCGGGTCTGAACCCGTGTGCCGACCCGCTCGAGTTCGAGGTGCTGACCGCCCGGCGCAATCAAGACGGTTCCAGGTTCGAGTTCTTCGCCGCCCGCCGCTTCGCTGACGCGTAGCGGCGTCAACCGATTGAGACGTTCGGCAAAGCCTCGCGTAAACCCCGCCGGCATATGTTGCGCGACAAGAAATGCACACGAAGGCGCGACGGTAAAGGCTCCGAAAATCTGGACCAACGCCGGTGGTCCGCCTGTCGAAGAGCCAATCACGACAACGGGCGCGATTTCTGCTTCGTCTCGCGACCTTTCCGGCAAGACGGGTGGCGCCGCCTGGATGCGCTCGGAGACACGATCGATTCGAAGATCGCGAATGCCGTGAACCTTCCGAATCAACGCATCTTCGATCGACTGGAGTTCAATGGCTCCCCGCGCGGTCGGCTTGGCGATGAAGTCGACGGCACCGAGATCGAGCGCCTTGAAGACGTCTTCCTCCCCGGCGCGACCGCTGATCACGATGATCGGTGTCGGTCGTTTGGCCATGACGATTCGCAGGAACGTAAATCCGTCCATGCGAGGCATTTCGAGGTCGAGGGTGATCAAGTCTGGTTTCAATTCGAGTGTCTTGCGAAGCGCGTCTTCCCCGTCTCGCGCCACACCGACAACCTCGACGAGAGGCGATGTTTCAAGCATGCGCGTGATCGTCTGGCGAGAGAAGGCCGAGTCATCGATCACCAACACCCGGATGAGTTCGAGTCGTTTCATCATTCGAACGTCGACCTCTCGACGTCCGCAACGCCTTTGCGCGCGAGCGAATGCCAGGAGTCTACGCGCTCCTCCCCCGGTACCGGCCGGCGATACACGAGATCATGTCGAAGATGTTTGAGCTCGAAGTCGGCCGTGACATTGATCAGGGACTCCGAGTGACCCAGAAGCAGATAGGCGCCCGGATTCAACTTGTCGTGGAAGGTCTTCATTACGCGCTTTTTCGTTTCGAGATCGAAGTAGATGATCACATTGCGACAGAGAATGACATCCATGTTTCCGAGCAAAGAGACCTTCGACGCGTCGAGCAGATTCATGTGCACAAAATCAACGTGGCGTTTGACACTGTCGGCAATTCGCGCGAGGCCGTCTTTCTGTGCGAAATAGCGTTGGCGAACAGTCTCCTTGGTTTCGCGAAAGGAGGCTTCGCGATAGACGCCGCGCCGCGCTCGGCTGAGAACGGCTCTTGAGATATCTGACCCGTAGACTCGAAAATCGCGGCCCGGAACCAGACCCGCTTCCAATCCCGACATCACAATCGAAAAGGGTTCCTCACCACTCGAACAACCCGCGGACCAAATTGAGACCGGTCGCCGTGAACTGATCTGTCGCGACAATACGGAGGGAATGATTTCTTCAACCAGGGCAGTAAGTTGAGACTGTTCTCGAAAGAAATATGTTTCGTTCGTCGTCAACAAATCCACGATCGTCGAGAACTCGCCTTCAGCCGCCGGGCCATTGCGAAGCTGATAGAAATACGAGGCGAAGGATCCAAATTCGGCCTCCCGGATTCGACGCGCCAGCCGCTTTTCGACCAGGTAGCGCGTGTTCTCATCAAAATGGAGACCACAGCGACCGCGCAGGAAATCCGTAAAGAGCCGGAACTCCGCATCCGTCAGCTTCGAGTCTTCGCGGCGATCCGCCCTGCTCGGTGGCTTCACTGGTTTCGTCATCCTTCGAGCCGACCGATGGTGCGCAGAACGACCTGCCTGACGAACGCATCGTCTTCAACCTCGAGACGACGCAACAGGGCCGGCAACCCTTTGCGAACACCACGTGCCGACAACACCTCGGCCACTTCAGCACGCACCGACCAATCGGCGTGCCCGGCGAAGGGAAAGATCTCGATCAGATCATCTTCCAGACCGTGTGCACCGAGACAAGCCACGGCGGCGCGTACGACATCGGCCTCGCCGTGCACCAGACCCTCACGAGCCAGAGCGCCTGCACGCTCCCCACCCATCTCTCGCAATGCATCAAAACCCGCGAGCGCAACAATCGGTCCCGCCTTGAGCGCAGCACCGACCAGGACGTATATGTCTTCACTCTGCGCAGGCGCGTCGGCGAAGAGTCGCCCGAGTGAACGCACCGCGACGGCCACAACTTTGGGATCCTCGTCCTCGGTCAATTGCCGCAGCTCACTCACCGCTTCCGATCGACCACACGCGCCCAGTACCCTCGCCGCCTCGGTTCGTACGATCGTCGCTTCGTCTGCCAGGGCGATGCGAAGCCCTTCTCGCGTCGTCTCGAAGTCGTATCGACTGAGCGCGCCGACCGCGGCGCGGCGAACCGCCGGGGACTCATCCTTCAGTAAAAAGCCGATGACGTCTTTGTCCTGTTCGCGTCCCAAGCGAGCCAGCACTTGCGCAATCGCCAATCGAACTGGCTCGGAGGCTCCCTCCAGTCGGCTCGACAAGACTTCGACCAACTCGAATTCGATGCCCGGTCGATTGGCTTCCCGCCGTTCGGCCAGACGAACGATCGACGCAACGAAGATCCCAACCTCATCCTCCGCTTCGAAGTCATCGTTTCCGGCGGCGCTTTCGAGGCATCGAACGAGGTCGGGCACGCGTCCAAAGAAGCCGCCCTCCCCGATCGCGCTCGCAGCGCAACAGCGAAGCTGGCCATCGTGAGAATCCAGACTCGACGTCAGCAATCGCTCCGCGCATTCGCCGCCGATCCGCCCCAATATCGTGCAGGCACGCCCCCTCAAACCATGGTCGAGCTCATCCCAGACCGGAGCGAGCGCTTCCGGTACGCTCTCGCCCATCGGTTCCAGCGTCGCCGCCGCCACTTCTACGATCGCCTCGTCTCGGCCCGCTTTCAGAATCGGCAGGACGACCCGTGGATCCTCGACCATGCCGAGGAATTGAATCAGAACCAATTGGTGACTGAGGTCGGCCGTCCCGAGCCGTCGGCAGCTCTCCTCGACCAAGCCTTCGGTCGCGGTCGCGGCTTCCCTGAGTCGCGCGCGCAACGCAACGGCCTCGATGTCATCCAGTCGTCCGAGACATCGAAGAAGCGCCGCCATGGCACTCTCCCGGCTCGATCGCCCGGTCGCCGACAAACCCTTCAAGAGCGCGTCATGGGCCGATGGGTCCAGCGAATTTCCCAATAATTCAAAAGCGGCCGGACGGAGCAATGAGTCCTCGAGTGAATCCGCGAGTCTTGCAACATCGACGACGGCCTCCATTCGGGAAAGCGCGCGCAACGCGGAGAGTCGGACCAACACGTCTTCATCGCGCCGAGCACTGATCCCGATGAGACGCTCCAACTCTCCAGCGCCACCAACGATGCCGATCGCGTCGACGGCCGCCGCGCGAATATTTGCATCGGGATCGTCGATCGCCTCGACGAGCGGCTCGCACGCCACCGGATCCCCGATCGAAGCGAGCGCATCGATCACCAGTTTTCGAACGTCGGCGTCGGCGCTGGACATCTCCGTGATCAGGCGCGCGGTGGCTCGAGACCCACATCCAACCAAAGCCTCGAAGGCTGAGTTGCGCCGGCCCGGATTCTCTCCGTCGGCCAAGGAGGCGACCAACATTTCTTGAACCACCGCCTGGCCACCACAAACTACGAGCCGTTCCACGGCCGCCTTGCGGACTCGCCAGCCGATGTCGCCGAGACATTCGTAAAGCTGATCAGCCGCTTCTTCAAGGGGCAGGATCAGGAGCTGCTCGACCGCAAGCCGGCGCACCTCCTCGTCGGCGCTGGAAAGCGACGCGAGGATCGATGCCCGTTCAGCCTGCGAGACGGCCGTGCTCATGCCTGCTGACTCCGATCAGCTGCGACGCGATTCAATTCTTCGATGATGAAATCGCATTCGGCGCGCACTTCTTCGCCGATTCGCTGACGCAACAGCGCGCGCGCCTCTTGGATCTCGAGATCGAGCGCCTGTTCGAGCACGCCGTCGCGACTGGCCTGATCGAATTTTTCAGGCTGGTACAAGACCATCTCCGAGACCGCGATCCGCGCGAGTCGATGTGCGCGCTCACGTTCGGCCGTTCGCTCAGGATCCTCATCGATGGCCGGCGGAGAAATCGTGGGGGCCGGTGCGGGCTCGGGAACGGGAACGGGAACGGGAACGGGTGCAGGCTCGGGCTCAGCCAGGGATTCAGGCTCGGGCATCGAAGGCTGTGTCTGTTCTGCAACCGGTGCCGCATTCGACAACGTCGATGAACCCGATTCCGCCATTGGATCGGGGACTCTTGCTGCAGCGGGTCGCTCAGGCTGCGTCGGCGAAGTGATGTTCGAAGCGGTCTCGTCCTCTTCGCTGGCTTCGAAGTCACCGATCACCAGGCCCGCATCACGCAGGAGTGGATACAGGCCGTCCGGGAGATCCGGGCTCTCAACATAGACATCGGCGCCGTAAAGCTCCGACGGATCTCGGCGATAGCGATTCTGGTGATGGATCGCCCCGACCAGCACCACCGTCGTCTCGCGAAGGCTTTCGTTTCGCTTGACGACCTCACAAACCTGAAAGCCAAACATCTTGGGCAAAGCGGCGTCGAGCACGATCGCGGCCGGCAACAAACGCTGAATCGTCAACATGGCCTCGACACCATCATGAACGAGAATCGGCGAGAGGCCCCAACTTCGAATCGCCTCCGCCGTGCACTTCCCTCTCTCCTCATCGGGATCTGCGATCAGTACCAATCGCGCGGAATCGACCTCCGGCTCTGGCGACGGTTCGGGCTGGGGCGGAGCCGCGAGCACGACCTTCGGCGCTGCCGGTTCCTTGGCGGCACGGACCAGAAAGACGGCGGAACACTTCGTGCACCGAAGTTTGGCTCCGTCCGGGCCAATCTGGTTCGCGTCTACGCGATATCGAGCACTACATTTAGGACATCCAGCAACCATCGTACTTCCCCTAGAAGTCGCGTCGAGCGACTCAGTCAATCATTCAAACGCGAAAGCGTTCGGATTCCTCTCGCAGCGTCTTCGCGTGTGCGACCAATTCCAGCGCCGCGACACGGATTTTTTCTGCGGCCTCTTCGTTCGATCGGGTCTTCTCGGAAGCCCCGTCCAGGATTTCGGAGACCTGAAGGCTGGTTCCGGACTGTTCGCCTAGCAGTCCTGCAATCTCTTCCACGGTGCCGCGCATCCCCTCTACATTCTCGCGAATATGTCGGAAACCCCGGGACTGATCTTCTGTCGTGTGACGAACCTGCTGCGCCACTTCGCGCATCGTCAACGCCGACTCGTAAACGATCTCATTGCCTCGCGTCTGCTCGTTCCCAGCGGAGCCAATCTCTTCCGCAGACTCCCGAACGCGCTCCATGAGCGCCACGACATGAGAGGCCGCCTTTGTCTGTTCGCGGACCGAGGCCACGATCTCCGTGATGCGCGACCCACTCTCTCGCGAGGCGACCGTAATTTCTTCGAGTGTCCGGCCGGCTTCCGCGGATAGGTCGACGCCACTCATCACGCTGGCCGATCCCGCTTCGATCGCACCGATGGCATTCTCACTTTCCGCCTGAACCGCCCGAATCAAGCTTCCGATTTCTTTCGTGCTGGCCAACACGCGATCGGCGAGTTCCTTGATCTCATCGGCCACGACAGAAAACGCTTTGCCCTGTTCGCCGGCCTGAGCCGCGATGATGGCGGCGTTCAAAGCCAGTAGCCCGGTTTCATCTGCGACGTCGTCGATGACATCGAGAATTCCACCGATCTCGGAAGTCCGGGTACCAAGACCGCGAATCACGTTCTCCGCTGCGTCCGTGGCCTCTCGAATCGCCTCCATCCCGGCAATCGTCTGAACGACTTTGGCCTGGCCCAGCTCGGCGATCCGGACGACTTCATTGGAGAGATTCGCCGTCGTCTCCGCCGAGGTATCGACGGCGCGCATGGAGCTGGCCATCTCCTCCATACTCGAAGAGGTTTCTTCCGAAGCCGCCGCGAGTCTGTCCGAGATTCCGGCAACCTGCTGGACACTGCGTACCATTTGTTCGATGGAGCCAGAAACCGCATCAACCTTTGTGGACAGCACCGAGGCCGTTTCATTCAGCTCGTCACCGGCCACACCGAGTTCAATCACCGAACTACTCGACTCGTCGATCGACCCGGTCAGACCGGTCACGGACCGACCCGTCATTCCCAAGCCATCGTCGATCGTCCTCATGAGCGAACTGGCCTGCCTAATCTGCTGAACCTGGTTCGCACTCGAAGCGACAACGTCGCTGGCGATCGTTGAGATCCCAGACGTGACCTGGTCCACACGCTCAGCAGTCTTGGACATCTGCAAGACCACCGAACGCAACCTCTGCCTGACGAGGTCGATTTCTCTTCCGACCGCCGAGAAAACACCCGCCGACTCGAATCGAATGCCCGAACTGAGGTCACCCGATGCGATCCTCGCGGTCGCCCGTTTCAATCGCTCGGCCGAATGCGTGAGGTCGCTGCACGCGAATCCCGCAACGACCGCTCCGATCAAGAACATGAACAGGCCAACGACCCAGACGACCCAATTCAATCCGTCTTGCTTGCTCACGAAATCGGCACGCGAAACGGTTGCGACCAGCGTCGTCCCATCATCGAGCCGGCGGAATGCGCCCACCTCCGACCCACCGTGTGGATTGACGACTCCCGTCGTTCCACCCTGTTGAATCTGGCGATCGAGTAATTCGTGGAATCGCTGCGAACGTTGCCTGCCGAGCGAATCTGGATCGATTCGATCGGGGCGAAACTCGGTGAGCTCGATCGGCATCGGCCAGAAGGCTTTCGGGGGAAGTTGACGGGCCACTCGATCCGAGAGCGAGTCCCCCGAATCCGTGTCCGCAACGACATCGACGACGAGCGATGCCCATCGCGCCGCACGTTCTTCGTCGATGTCCCGGGCGTTCTCACCCACGACGTCAACGAAGAGCAGCAGGCTGGCGACGATCGGAAACGTGATGGCAAGCAACAGGTTCTTCCGCAACGAGTCGTGGGGCATCGACAAATCATGAAGGTCCGAATCGCCGGCGGATTCTGCGCTGATCCGTCGCCAGGGCTCGAAACCCTGCTTCGCCCAATAGAAACAGATCATCCCACCAAGAATCGAGACGATCATCGAAATGATCGCGAAGCTTTGGATCCGTTCGACATCGAGCCAGGACGGGAATCCCAACATCCACATCAACGGCGGAACGACGATGACCGAAGCCAGACAAGCGAAGATTCTTGCCCGACGCATCCGAAACGGCGTCGAAGCGATCGCGTGATAGGCGGAGGAACCAATCGACACGTCCAGCGCGCCTCCCTCATCGTCGGCTTCCCGATCCAGAAAGCGAAGGATCGGCGCATCCTGCATTCGCCGAGCCATTTCGCCGATCAGAAAAGCGATCCCGGCCCCGGCAGCAAGACATCCAGCCAACGCGAGTGACTCCGAAACGGAGAGCTCAAATTGTGCAATCAAATACCCGGCCACCACAGCGGATGCGGCAACCCATGATCCGAGCTCAATCTGGCGACGGCGCATCTGGAAGGCGCGGGATCCGTATTGGGAATCGAGGGAATTCATTCGGCTTCTCCGATCCCGTGTGCGTGTCCCATTTCCCGTCCGGGCTCAGCGCCGGGAAGCGCGGATCGATAGATATTCTCGATTAGACAATCGACGGACAAGACCATGATAGGCACCTCATCAGGGCGACGTACGACATAACGAACGGCGTCGTATCCAGCCTGAGTCGCCAGATCGGGTACGTCTTCCAATTGATTGGCGTCGAGGGTCAAAACGTCCGTTGCCGCATCGACCCAGACCCCGAGCGCGAGGCCATCGACCTCGAGTACGATGATTCGAGCGTGCATGTCGGTC
>CAZMFM010000126.1:0-13151 GCA_964565565.1 uncultured Spirochaetaceae bacterium
AATTCATCCAGGTCTGCAACCGGATTGCCATCGACTTCGACGATGCGGCTGGTGGCGGCCAAGCGGTAGCGGGTTGCCGGTGACCCATACCAATGGCGTGAGACGTAGACGCCACCGTGTGGAATACCAAATTGCGCGGAGAGCGCGTGATGGGGCGCTTGCAGGAGCGCGCCAGCCCAAAGCACCGCGCGCGTCGTACCCTCCCCCGACATCTCCAGCGGTGAGACTTCGATCGACCGTTCCTCGCCTTCGCGCAAGATTCCAACTACAAAATGCCCAGCGCGATTCGCTCGTCGCAGATCCTGTGTTCGCGTAACCGGATCGCCATCGATCGATAGAATCAGATCGCCTTCGCGAAAGAGTGATTCGCCGGGCATCTCCGCACTGCGATGTACGACGGACAGAATGCGGCGCCCTTCCGGGTCATGCTTTTCGAGGCGACGTGCTTGTTCGTCCGACAGCCCTCGATCTCGGCCCGCGGCCAACGTGAGCGGCTCGAATTCCAGGCCGAGCGAATGCCATGCGACGGACTTCCCGGCGCGGAGCGGATCAATCATGCGCTTGATGTGTCGCGCCGAGATCCCCGCGAAGAACCCCTCCGGCGAGTTGCCGCTCCCCGTACTGAAGGAGGCCCAAAACGCCGTAACTCGCCCCCAACGATCCATGAGCACGCCACCCACCGTCTGTGCGGCATCCTCGAGGGTGGTGATCTCCAGGTTCGCTTGCCTGAATCGCGGTGGATGCGTCAGCGCCATTTGCAGCGGCTCGCGCCGCGCGATGCGCGTTCGCCTGGAAACCACTCGCTCCGTCGAGGTCAAGCCAACCATCCAGACCTCGTCCCCAACCTCGAACTCGACATGGCGAAGCGAAGCGGCACGCACCGGCGTCTCGCCGATCAACTTCGGGTCGTAGCGAACGACCGCCAGATTGTTTTCGGGATGCAGGTAGACGAGCTCGCCCGGTATTTCGAGGGAACCGTTGAAGGTCAATGTGAAATCGCCCAAAGCGATCGGAACCGTCTCCCGATCGACCACGACCAATCCCAGATCTTCATCAACGATCAAACCCGTGCCGTGGAATTGCTCGCCGTGCACACCGTCGAGTCGATAGGGAATCGACGCACGGACCATCACCAACGAAGACGCAATCCGCCGCACCGCCCACGGGCCGTCGACATCGAATCCCGTCTCGCCACCCTTTGGCGGCATCGCCCGCGGAGCGTTCCTCGACGCCGTGCAGGGCCAATGCCCCGTCTCGTCATCGCGAACGCAATGCCTCATCGAGAACCAACGCCGATCGTTGCGAAGCACGGCAACCCGCTCTGAGTGCGGTTGCGCGAGCAAGAAGAAACGGACCGAGAACCGCGACTGGTCGGGTTGGCGCGACAGGATCTCTTCGAAGCGTTTCAGCGTCGGCGTCGGCTCACCCCCGAGATGGGTGATCACGGCATTGCGAGGCACGCCGGCTGTTCGAAAGGCATAGCCTGCACTCGCAACGTAGACCCCACCGATTGGGACGGAAGCGTTGCGGGCCTGGTGGTATGACAGCGCGTTCAATACGCCGCCCCCGTACTCCAGATAGCTGGAAGGCGTGATCTCATGGAGATCGGCAATCGGAATCTCGACCCGATGTGGAACGCCGCCCCTTTCGAGATCGAAGACGATCGTCTCGCCCACATGCCCGTCGAGTAATTCTTCGATCGGGATGAACGAATTCACGAATTCGCTTCCGACACGGACGATCACGTCGCCGACTTCGAGGGCACCCACCGCCGGCCCACCGGGAACGACTTCACGAACGACGAGCATCCCCGTCCCCGTCTCGAAGGAGGACCGGACAAGGGCTTCGGTCTCGGAACGAAGACCGAGGCGCCGAACCTCGTCGAAGGGCTGATAGCCGAAAACCACCTCGATCGTCCCCCGCGTCACCGCTTCATTCTTGCGGATCAAGTCGATCGCCCGTTTCACGCGATCAAGGGGGAAATAGAAACTCGATGCCGCCCGAACACTGCCACCGGCGTTTAAAGCCACGACCTTTCCATCGATGTCGATGACCGGCGAACCCGAAGAGCCGCCGGAGGTCCCTGAAGCAGCCTGGATATAGAAAGTATTGAAGTCATTGAAGGTCGCACGACCGTAGACGGGGGCGTCGCGATCGAGCCGGGCGATCGTCCCCTGAAGAATCGAAAGTTTCTCCCCAGCATCGTTCCCGACAACGCGAATTTCGGTTCCGACCTGGGCGCGCGACGGAGCGAGTTCGAGCTGCCCGGGTTTGATGAAGCGGACGTCTTTCGGGTCGTATCGGAAGATTCCAAAATCGTGAACAGGGTCGCGATAGATCGCCTGGATCTCGACTTCTTCATTGTTCTGGAAGACGGCTTCCGCAACAACGGGACCCGGCGTGACAACGTGGCGATTGGTCAGGATCAGCCCCAATTCCTCGTCGACGACGAAGCCCGTCGCAGTCGAGGTGCCTGGAACCTGATCGTCAAAGGCGCGCGGTGTGCTGACCCTAAGCACGACGACCGCCGAGGCGATTCGATCGAGCGTCGCCTGCCAGGCCTGCGCTTCGGTCTGGCCAAGCGCGGGCCGTGCGCCCACGAAACCCAGCAGGGCCACGACCCCGGCTAGACCCATTACACCCGCACCAGCCGCAACCCTTTTCCTGAACAAGCCGATCCATCCGACTCGAATTATTCGGCTCATTCTTTCAATCCGACGCTTTGCGCCCCGCTGCCTGGGTATTCGCTACGAGATCGGGCAGCACACGATCGAGATATTGCTTGACGTACTTGCCAAAGAGGTCGACCTCGAGATTGACCGAGTCGCCAATCGCCAGCTCCGAGAGCGTCGTGACCTCAAGGGTATGGGGAATCAAGGCGACATGGAATCCATCTGCGACGACTTCGACGACAGTCAGGGAGACACCGTCGATCGTGACCGAACCCTTATCGACGAGCTGACTAGCAAGTTCCGGATCGCACTCGACGTGCAACAACGCCTCGTGTTCTTCTCGGTCGAAGCGCCGGATGCGCCCCACTCCGTCGACATGGCCTTGAACGATATGTCCGTCGAGGCGGCCAGTCGCTGACATCGCACGTTCGAGATTGACTGGATCCCCGGCCGCGAGGCCGCCGATGCGTGTCTTCTCGAGTGTCTCGGGAATCGCCTCGAAGTGGTAGGCCTCCGGCTCGATTGCCGTCACGGTCAAACAGACGCCGGAAACCGCAATGCTGTCGCCAAGTTTTACGCCCGACGCAATCGGTCCGAGTTCGATCTCTAATTCTGCGAGATCCGATTTTCGATCGATCGCCCGGATCTGCCCAATGTGTTCAACGATTCCTGTAAACATCAGTCTCCAAACCTCTGGTCGATTTCGCGCAACATCTGGTCGCGCACCTTGCCATAATCGGCGGCCAACTCAATCGGTGGGTTCGGGTGCTCGGAAACGATCCCTTCGAGTTCCATCGAATGATAGGCGAGCTTCGAGTCGACGAATTTCAGTCCGTGCGCGGTCGAAATCACGACGACCTGGTCACCGCCCTTCACGAGTCCCCGCGCCTGCAGTTTGCGAAGGGCAACCAATGCAACGCCGGTATGTGGGCAATTGAAGAGACCCGTTCGATCCGCCCGGGCACATTCCTCCATGATCTCAACCTCGGTCGCCTGTTCAACGACCCCATCATATCGAGTGAGTGCGGAGACGGCCTTCTGGTAGGAGACCGGATTACCAATCTGAATCGCAGAGGCCACCGTCGTACGCGCCGCGATCGGTTCAAAAACCTTGAAATCCTTCTGATAGGCGAGGTAGAGGGGGTTGGCCGCCTCCGCCTGCCCGACACAGATTCGCGGTCGCTTCGAGATCAGGCCAAGCTCGAAGAGCATGTCGAGGCCCTTGGCCAACGCCGAGACGTTCCCGAGATTGCCGCCGGGAATGACGAGCCAATCCGGCATGCTCCAATCGAGTTGTTGCGCGATCTCGAGTCCGACCGTCTTCTGCCCTTCGATGCGCAGACTGTTCATCGAGTTCGCGAGATAGACGCCGTCTTTTTCGGCCACCTGTCGCACGATATCCATGCAGCCATCGAAATCGGTATCGAGTGCGAATACGATGGCGCCATTGGCGACGGGTTGAATCAACTGAGCCAGGGAAATCTTGCCGCGCGGCAAGAAAACGACCGCGGGAATCCCTGCGGCCGCAGCGTATGCGGCCAGCGCTGCGGACGTATCTCCGGTCGAAGCGCAAGCGACGGCCGGAATCTCTACGCCCTTCGAAATCATTTGCTTGACCTGGGAAACCAACACCGTCATCCCGAGATCCTTGAAGGATCCCGTATGCGAGTTCCCACAAAGCTTCAGCCAGAGATCTTCGATGCCAATTTCACGACCGTACCGCTCGGCCCAGAAGAGATTCGTGTGGCCCTCGTACATCGAGACGACATTGTCGTTGTCGATATCCGGAAGCACCCATTCCTTCTTTCCCCAGACGCCGGAGCCGTAGGGCCATTGATTTCGATGGGCCCGTGATTCGAAGAGGCTCTTCCATTCCGCGGCCGAAGTCTTGGCCAACTCGTCCATATCATGCACGACCTGGAGCAGCCCCCCAGACTGATCGGTATAGACGACCTCGTCGAGATCATGGCGCTCGGTCGAGTCATCGACACTCTCGAACCATGCCCTCGGCTGGGGCTTGTTATCCGACATGGCTAGGCCTCCTCTTCGATCAGAACCAGACGAGGCGCGCCCTTCACTTCTTCCAGGGCCGCAATCTCTTCGAGGGCACGATCGAGCGCGTCGAGCGGCGCCTGCCGTGTCAGGATGATCAGCAAGGCCGTCTCGCCCGGCTGATCACTGGGTCCGCCGGACTCCGATCGCATCATGGTGCGATCGATCGACACGCCGGCGGTCCCCAACACGCTCGTCACTTTGCCGATCGTTTCTGGCCGATCGAGCACGGTGATGCGAAGATAGGCGCGACTCGAAAGATCCGAATCGGGCATGACGGGCTTGGGCGCGATGTGTTCGGGTAGATAGGAAAGCGGCGCGACAGGACCACTACCGCCGCGACCAATCTCCCGAGCGATCTCCATCAGGTCCGCCACCACTGCGCTGGCCGTCGGCATCTCCCCCGCGCCGGCCCCGTAGTAGAGCGTCGGCCCAACCGCGTTACCGCGCACTTCGACCGCGTTCATCGCACCATCGACTTTGGCAAGTAGACTCGAAACCGACACCATCGTCGGTTGCACCCGCGCCTCGATTCGCTCCGACCCATCGCTTGATCGATGACACTTCGCGATCCCGAGCAATTTGATGCGATAGCCAAATTCTGCGGCCAGCTCGAAATCGATCGGCAACAACCCGCGAATGCCGGTGGTGGGAATCTCCTCGAAGGTCAACTCTGCGCCGAAGGCCATGGTCGTGAGCAAGGCCAGCTTGTGCGAAGCGTCGATTCCCTCGACGTCGAAGGTCGGATCCGCTTCGGCATAACCCAATTCCTGCGCCCGCTTGAGCACGACATCGAAGTCTTCGCCCGTCGACTCCATCTCGGTCAACACATAATTCGTCGTTCCATTCAGGATCCCGAGAACGGTTTCGATCTGATTCGCCGCCAATCCCTCCCGAAGTGACCGGAGAATCGGGATGCCGCCACCGACCGCCGCCTCGAACGCGATATCGAGCCCCGCCGCGCTCGCTGCCCCGAAGATCTCGCGACCGTGCAGCGCGAGCAAAGCCTTGTTCGCGGTCACCACATGTTTGCCGGCCGCCAAGGCCTCGAGGATGAATTTCCGCGGTACGTCGTAGCCGCCGATCAACTCGATCACGATCTGGACATCGGGGTCTGCGATCAGGGCCGAGGCATCGGCGTCGAATCGAATCTCCGCGAGGTCCACGCCGCGATCGGTATCGAGATCCAGATCGGCGATCCGGACGAGGCGAAGCGGAGCGCCCAGGCGTTGTTCGATGACTTCTGCGTTGTCGCGCAGCACCTTGACCACGCCGGTCCCGATCGTGCCGAAACCAATCAGTCCAACACCGATCGCCTTCTGATTCGAATTCCCGCCCATCGTTCAACCACTCCTCTTGCTGCCCGCCTATCGAATGCGGAAGCTGGTCTCGAATCGAATCCGAGCCGATCTAGATCTGTGCGTCGCGCACGAAGCGACGAATGCCTCGAACCGCCTGGCGGATTCGATGTTTATTCTCGACCAGGGCGAAGCGCACGAAGCCCTCACCCGCTTCCCCGAAACCAACGCCCGGAGACACCGCGACGCCGGCCTCGCGCAAAAGCCGCTTCGAAAACTCGAGCGACCCCATCGCGCGGAAACGCTCGGGAATCGGCGCCCAGACGAACATCGTCGCAAGCGGCTTCTCGATCTTCCACGAGCCGTCGCCGTGTTGCGCCAGCCCGTCGATCAAGACATCTCGTCGTTCTTGGTAGATCGCCACGTTCTCGGTGACACAATCCTGTGGACCACGCAGCGCGGCGATGGCGCCGATCTGAATCGCCTGAGGCATTCCGTAGTCGAGATAGCTCTTGATGCGCTTCAGCGCGTGAATCATCTGCGAGTTGCCGCAGGCAAAGCCGACACGCCACCCGGCCATGGAATGACTCTTCGAGAAAGAAACGAACTCGATCGCAATATCCTTCGCGCCGGGCACTTCGAGAATGCTCGGCGGCTTATAGCCGTCGAAGGCGATCTCGGCGTAGGCGAAGTCGTGCAACACCATCAGATCGTTGGACCGCGCGAACTCGACGATTCTTTCGAAGAAGGCGAGATCGATGACGTGGGTCGTGGGATTGGCCGGAAACGAGATGATCAACATCTTCGGCCGCGGCCAGGTCCGACTCACCGCCTGCTCGAGATTCTCGATAAAATCCGAATCTTCGGTCAGCGGAACCTTTCGCAGATCGCCCCCGGCAATGATCACCGAGTATTGATGGATCGGATACGCGGGATCGGGCGTCAACACGACGTCGCCCGGACCAATCGTCATCAAGACGAAATGACTGAGGCCTTCCTTCGCACCGATCACGGCGACCGCTTCGGTTTCGGGATCCAGCTCAATCTGATGACGCCGTGCATACCATTCTGTTATGCCTGCGCGCAGATTGGGAATGCCCTGGGACGACGAATAACGGTGGTTGCGGGGATCCCGTGCGGCCTCGCAGATCTTGTCGATGACATGCGTGGGAGTCGCCAGATCCGGATTGCCCATACCGAGATCGATGATGTCTTCGCCTGCTCGGCGAGCCACACGAGTCAGGTCGGTGACCTCGGCCAGGATATAGGGGGGAAGTCGGTTCAGCTTATTGAAGTCGTGTCGAAAGTCGTGGTTCATTGTTCTCGATCCTGCGTTCTCATTCCTGCCTCTGTTCCGCCCACGCGCTGGGCACCGAGGCGGGAAGACGGACTGCTCGGAAGATTTTGCATTGCCAATGAGTTCGATGTTCGGCCAATCGCCCGTCGTTTCTCACCACTACTCTTCTTTCCGGTGCCCTTTCCCGCGACGCGTTTCCATCGCCGCGCAGGCTGCCGAGTAGAGGCGGAACCCCGACGAGCTAGCGAGCCGTCGTCGTCCCTGGATCGGCGCAGCCAGCCGAGGCGGCGGCCTCACGCCTCGCGAAAACTCGGTTCGAGCACACTCGAGTGGACTGACACATTCCTTTGGGACTCCTTAGAATCGCTTGATCTTACTGAAGAATTCGAAATCGAGGTAGCGGGAAATTCGCGTTGGACCCGCCGCCCCAATCGCCTTCCATCCCTCGAGTCAGAACGCTCAGGCCTGCTTGTTGTTCCGAACGAATCCAAAATAGACGAGCAATCCGCCGGCAAGCAGAGCCAGCGTCGTCAGCGTCTCTTCCAGGCTTCCAACGACCAAGGCCAGCCCGACCGCCAGATTGACCGCGAGATAGATCGCGGGCACCCACGGATAACCCCAGGTGCGAAAGGGCCGAACTTTGTCCGGCTGCCGCCAACGGAGTGCGAAAAGCGCGATCGTATCGGCAGAGGTCGCCAGGATGATCCCGAACACAGTGAAATTCAGCGCCTTAGGGAAGGTCTCCAAGAAGATTACGAGGCCAATTGAAACCACGGCCTGAACGACAATCGCCATGCTCGGAGTACGAAACCCTTCGTGCACGCGGTCGACCCCGCCCCCCACCAGCCCGTCGAGCGCCATCGCGTAGACGATTCGTGGTCCGACCAGAATCGTCGCATTCAAGGTCCCCAGCACCGAGACGAGGACGAAGATCGAGACCAGCGTGCCGCCGACCGATCCGAAGAGCTCGCGCGCCGCCGCCTCCCCGGCATCACCGGCGCCGGCGAGCTCGCTCGGCGTCAAGGCATAGAGGTAGACGACATTGATCAGTAGATAGAGGGTCGTGCAAAGACCGAGTCCCAGAAAGAGCGAACGAGGCAGATTCCGCGCCGGATCCTTGATCTCACTCGCGACGTAGACACAAGCGTTCCAGCCCAGGTAGCTGAACAGAATCGGACTCAACGCCTGCCCGAATCGGACCCAACCGTCGATGCCGTGAATCGTCGCCGACCCTTTCACGGCCTGCTCGCCAAACCATGGCGCAAGCGTGCCTTCACCGATCGTCGTCCCGAGAATGACGAAGACCAGGAGCGCCACGATCTTCGCCAACGAAGTCATGTTATTCAGCGCCGCCCCAAAGCGCGTGCCGCGCAAATTGATCAGCGAACAGGCCAGGATCAACGAGGTCGCCAAGGCCACCATTCCCGGCCGCTCGAGACCGAGCGGCTCTGCCAGCGATTCCGCGACCACCATCGCAAGCGCCGCGATCGTCCCGGCATAAATCGCGAAGAAGCTCAACCAGCCAACAAGAAACCCCGCCGCGGGATGGAGCCCTTCGCGCAGATAGACATAGTCTCCCCCCGCATGGGGAAACATCGCGCCCAGCTCCGCGTTCGTGAATGCTCCGGCCAGGGAGAGCAGCGCACCGACGAGCCATGCGAGCAGAATGAGCCCCGCACTCGGCAACAAGACCGCAACCTGCGAAGGCGTAAAGAATATGCCACTGCCAACAACCGAGGCGACGATCAACATCGACGCATCCCACAGCGTGAGCACGCGCGGCAACCGATCTCGCGGATGCGCAGTGCTCGAAGCCTGTGTAGGGGTCTGAGGATTTCCGGGCGGCGGCATCGCCTGACGTTCTAGCTCATCAGCCGGTGCGAAGCCTCTCGACGGAAGCCGTCACGCCGCGGTCACTCAGATCGCGAGGCCTGTGACGCGCTCGCCGAAGACTTCGCCAGGCCCGACGCGCGAAAGCCGTAAAGAAGCGCCAACAAGACGCCCAACCCGAAAAGTTCCTGGGAACCCTCGGGCAGACTCGCGATCGGACCCTCGACACGCGATGCGATCGGGCCCGGTTGATAGCGCTCGGCGTCGGCGGGCAGTGCGCGATCGGCCTGACCAGAGGCGTCGGCCACGAAAAGAACGCCCAAAACAAACATCAACAGCAGCAGGGTCAATCCACCGGAGCGACGACGAGAACCCACCATCCACGAACCTCCCTGGGTGGCGGATTCAATGCTCGTTTCCAGCCGCCCTGCAAGACGTTCGTGTCCTCATTCTGTGATTGGGTTCCGCCGACAGGCTGGTCTCGGCCAGAAGAAATCCTAGGAAGGCTGGCTTCGGTCGATCGGGATCGTATCGCCGGAGAGCCCCCACCAGCCATGGACGAGCTCCGCGGCCGTGCCCGGCGAGAGGCGGTTCGCGGCAGGCGTCCCCACCGCGCGCTCGACGACCTCGCGCAGATCGAGCACAGGTTTTTCATCGACGTATCCCTGCTCCTCGAAATAGCGTTCGAGATCGTCCGTCGCCTTGCTTCGGTACCCGCTCAGCCGAGCATCCTTGCGCTCGCGCAGAGCGGACAGCAGCCGACGCCCGTCGCCCCCGAACTCGCTCGCGATCTCGACCACCGCCTCCAGATACTTCTCCGTGACCGCCTCACTGCCTTCGAGTTCAGCCCGCCCGACCGCCTTTCCGCGCCCCTCGCGCCAGGCCAGACAGAAGGTTTCGAGCAACGCGATCCGATCATCGAGCTGCGCTCCGGCCGCGCTCCCGGTCACGATCTCCTTGGCCAAGTCGCTGCCCGCCTCGGAGAGATTCGTCCATTGTCCGACCGTCGCGATGCGCGCGACCAGAAGCCGGTGCAGGAGCGGCAGGTCCTCGTGCAACACGTAGTAGAGGGGCTGGCTTCGTGGATCTTCGCGCGGGTCGAGGCGACGAACCCCGATCGCCACGCCGTAGTCGGCGGCCGCCATTCCCTCTGGACTCGGTACCCGGGCGAGCGGCGCCACCTGCAACGCCTCGGCACTTTCGACGCGGGCCGCCTGCCCCCGAATCTCGGCCAGATCGATTGTCTGGAAACGCTGACATCCCACTTCATCGAAGGCATTGCGAAAACGCTCCACATCGGTTGGATCGTTGCTGAGATAAAAGATCTGGCGCTGATCATCCATCACCATACGCGCGAGGCTGCAGGCGATGGCGTGAAAGCGTTCTGGATCGCTGTGGTCCATCGCTTCGTCGAGAAAGATCGGCAGATCGGCGCCCTGCTCCGCCTCCTCAGCAAAAGCCAGTCGCGCTGCCAGAATGAGCTGTGCGCGGGTTCCATCGGAGAGCTGTTCCGGGCGAAGGCCACGCCCGGACTCGTCGACCGCGACAAAGGAACCACCGTCGTTAGGCGCCACCTTCAACTCGTAACGATGATGCGTAAAGACACCAAACCGATCGCGGGCACGGGCCAGCACCCGAGGCATCTGGTTCGTCTCGTGTTCATGTCGAATGCCATCGACCAGGAATTGTCCCGCTCGTGAAACCAGCGCTTCGTCTCGTCGTTCACGCAGCCCTCGAAGCACCACGCCTTTGCGGGCGATCGCCTCTTCGAGAACATGGCCCTCCCGGGCGTCACGGACATCCTTGCGGACCTCGGCAATCCGCGTGATGAGTTCGTCTCGACCCGCCGAAGCGCGCTCGAGGCGACCCTGCTCTTCTTCCAGTTCTCGCACGCTGCGCTCGTAGAGCGCCGACTCTCCGGCGGCCGCGAGATCATCGCTCGCCCGGTCGAAACGACTCTGCAACTCGAAACATTGCGCCTTCAGGTCTCGGTAGCGCGGGCGATCGCCCAATAGTCGAGCGAGCTCCAGCCGATCGCGATTCGGGATTCCAACCAGCGTGAAGATTTCCTCGACGTCTTCTTCGAGTCTTTGAATTTCGACAATCAATCGATCCCGGTTGCCCTCTTCGCGGACCGCCTCCGCCCGGGCTGCACGCAAAGTCCGATCCAGCTCTTCGAAGGAATGAACCGCAGCGCGACACGAGGCGGCGTCGCTTGCCTCCAATTCACCCAACTCGTCACCCAATTCGGCCAGCGCGCCGGCGAGTCCCTGGCGGAGTTGATCGCTCGATGCTTCGAGCGCACTCACCGACGCTGCGGCGGACCGCGCCTCGGCGGTTGCGGCGCGCAGATCCACGAGGCCTTGAGCCAGATCGACCCATTCCACATCGGGACGAAGTGATTCGAGGCCGAGCTTCGCCGACAAGGCCTCTCTTCGGGCCGCGAGCTCGCCGGATCGCCGCTTCAGTCCGTTGAGAGTCTCCTCGAGCTGACCGCGCTCAACATTCCGATCTCGCGCTCGTTTTTCGTTCCCATCGAGCCGAGCAAGTTCATTTTCCAGTTCATCCAGGCAGGCTTCGACGAGCTTCGTCTGCCACCTCTCGGGAGGCGTCATCGACTCAGGAAAGCGCTTTTCGGCGACGGCTCGCCAGTCCGTCATCTCGCGATCCGCCGCGCCTTGCTCTGCCCCGCCCCGGACACGAGACAGAAGCGCCGAAACAGCCAGACCCACCCCCACACCACTGATCGCCAGGCCGATTCCCGTCCCAGACAGGCCCGGTACGAGAAACTCCGTCGCCAGCCCGGCCAGCACAAGCCCAATGCCCGTCATCATCAGGAGTGGACGAGGCGGCCACAACTTGGACGCTTCGGTCAGCGGATGCACCTGCTCGGGATCCGGCGCGCGCAGCCATTCTCTCAAAGGCGACACACTTCGCTTGAGCAACACCAGGCGCCGCTCGTCCTGTTCCGAAAAGGCGCGCTTAGCGAGCAGCCGAAGTCGCTCCTCGACCGCTTCCGTTTCCGCGGCCAGTTGTCCGCTCTCTCTGAGAAATTCGAAGAGTTCGGAGCCCTCCTCCGCGCTCGGCGGATCTTCGAGCTCGAGCGTTTCGTCGAAAATCGCATGAGCGCCCAGCCAACGACGCCGTTCAGCCAACGACCCCGTCGCGCGGCGATGCGCGATCTGTGCGGCGTCGAGATTTCGTTCGAGCTCACCGAGTTTGACCGCCCGCTCGCGCCAGGTCGCGATCTTGGCTGGCTCGATGACGTCGTCGAGGCGCGTCGCCTGTGCTTGCGAGCGGCTGCGCTCGAGGGCCGCTTCCGCATCGACTCGCTCGGCTCGCTTGCGACGCAGGTCTTGCTCGAGCTTGTCCAGCCGAGCGACCTCCTTGCCGTCTAGATTTGCGAGTGCCCGGGGCAACTCGGCGAGTTCGCGCTGTCGCCCCGCAAGTTCGGTTCGCACACTCTGCAACGCGATGGCCGCCTTGACGTCGACGACCCGTCGCGCCGCCAGCCCCGATTCCGCTGCCCGCTTCTCGAGGGACGCGAGTTCCCCCTCACGCGCTTCGACATCGGCTTGATCTCGCTCGGCACGGCGGATCTCACTCTCCGCGAGGGCGAGTTCCTTGTTCTCGCGCCTTCCGCCGTGGACGGGTACGGCCTCCTTGAACGCTTGCCGCACCCGTTCGAGATCAAATCCCCCCGACATCTGGCGGCGAATCTCCCCGGCCAGATCGCGGCCGGCCCGGTCTGAATCGTCGAGCAGATCTCGCAGCCCCAGAAAGAAGCAACCCTCGAGACGCTCCCCGGGCAAGACTGGAGCGACCTGATCGACGCCTTCACGTTGCCAGGCATGCAAGGACCCGTCGCGCACGACGGACCAGGCTTCGCTCTCGTGGTCAAAGGTCGCGCTCGCAGCGAGTCCGTTCTCGTCGATTCCGCGCTCGTGCCAGAGCAAGGCCCTGACCGCCGCACAGACCTGTGATTTCCCGATGCCATTAGGG
>CAZMFM010000127.1:0-12921 GCA_964565565.1 uncultured Spirochaetaceae bacterium
CAGGAACTCGAAGCGCTCGCCGAGCGAATGCGGGCTCAGGGGATGGGCGACGAGGCCATCGCGCAGATGCAGGAACTGATCCGAAAGCTGATGGAGACCGTTCGTCGCTCCGTTCGCAACTTTACGGAGCGCGAGCTTCAGCAGCAGAATCACAACTACATGGAAAAATTTCGTCGCGAAATGCTGACGGAAAAAAGTTTCTACCATTTGACCGAAGACGAGATCTTGCGCATGCGCGAGGTCGTGACCCGCTTGGCTCAACGGATCAAGAATATTCTCTCGATTCGAAAGAAGCGACTCAAGAAGGGCAAGCTCGACCTGCACCAGACGTTGCGACGAAATATGGCGCGCGGGGGAATCCCCTTCGAAGTCATCTACAAGACGCGTCGGAAAGAGCGGCCGAAGCTTGTCATCATGTGTGACGTCTCTTCCTCGGTTGCGAACGTTTCACGCTTCATGCTGCAGTTCATGTACAGCCTTCAGGAAGCCTTCACGAAGATTCGTTGTTATGTTTTCGTGGCGGAACTGGGAGAGGTGACGGACGTCTTTCATGATGGCGATGTCAGCAATGCGGTCGAAAAGGCACTCGATGGCGGTGATGTGATCAACGTCTACACGCGAAGCAACTTCGGATTTGCCTTTCATGAATTCTGGAAGAACCACTTGTCGGCCGTCGACAACAAGACGACGGTCATCATTCTCGGGGACGCGCGAAACAACTACAACGACGCACGCGCCTGGTGTGTTCGGGATATTCAGAACAAGGCCAAGAACCTGGTCTGGCTGAACCCCGAGAGTCCGAGCGCCTGGGGTTTCGGTGACTCCGTGATGGATCGATACATGCCTTATTGCGACGTCGTCGAGGAGTGTCGAAACCTGCGACAGCTCTCGAAGGTCGTCGATCAAATCGTTCTCTAGCGGGCCATTCCAGAGAGCGTCCAGGAGAGCGCCGCCATGTCGTCTGCCGATATTCGAGTCGAAGATCCAGCCGTGCACGGCTCGACAGAGAAAACCGCCGCCAACACCGCCAACACCGCCAGAGCCGCCAGAGCCGCCAACGCCGCCAACGCCGCCAACGGCGAAGACGCCGACCTGCGCAAATCGCGGCTGATCGTTCCAGTTTCAGAACAGGACGAAGCGACGCTTTCGTTGGTCGTGTTGCGCGATTTTGCTGTGCTGGCGGCTTTGCTTTCACTCTTCGCGGCCGCCGCGAGTTGGGCGAGCGTGACAGAGTTGGCCTTTGCGACGTGGCTAGCGACTGCCGATGGCTTGCTTGTGGGCGCTGCGAGCGCCGCGATCTGCCATGAGTGGGGACACTTTGCTGGCGCACGGCTCGCGGGAGGTCACTCGCCGCTCAAGCCGATTGGGCGATTCTTCCCTGTCTTTGACTTCGACTACGAAAACAATGATGCGAGATCCTTCGATTGGATGAGTATCGGAGGCAATCTTGGCGATCTGAGTGTTGTCGTCTTGTTCTTCGTCGCGCTGCCGATGGCCAGCCCCGGCGCCGCGGCGCTAGTCGCTGGCGCGACGGGCTTCGCCGTCTTCGCGGCCGCAATCGAATTCCCAGTCATCCGACGGGCGCGCTCAGGCATGACCGCGATCGATGCCCTCTCCGCCATCCCCCGCGACTTCCTTCGCCGCTACACGCGTTGGGGAATCGCCGCCGCACTCGTGACGCTCATCGTTCTCTAGCCCCAGCGACACCAGCGAGACCCATCAACATCCGTCGGCGACCCTCGAAACCGATCGAAGGATGATCTGCGCGCTGCTTCCGCGAGCAAGTCCCACAAACGAGCGTGCAACCCGCCCCCGGCCCACACCGCCGCATACCCCCATCAGTCCCTCGACGACCGGCAATCCGCCCCTTCCACCCGGCAAAAAGAAAAACGCCCCGTCGGTTGCGGCCGACGGGGCGTGGTCAGGGGGAGAGGCGGTGGACTCATTCAATGGGGGGTGAGAGGTTGGACATTTCCAGAGAAATGACCAATCCACCGCCACTCCGAAACCCTTAGACTGATTTGCAGTATGGCGGCCCGAGATGTGTTGTCAATCACGTTTCGACATAGTCTTGAACTGATTCCAAAAACGGTGCAAAAACAGAGGTTTTTGTGAGTTTTCTAGAATTTCCGTAAGTGTGAGGAAGGGACCGATGCGGCGCATCCGGATCGACTCCGGGACGCGGCTCGGGTACGTTGCCGCACGATTCGACCCAACCGGGTCCCCACGCCTCCAGCACGGAATTTCTTTGGCCAATAAGCGCTTCGCGATCCGCACCTACGGGTGCCAGATGAATGTTCACGATTCGGAGAAGGTGTCGACGCTGCTCGAGGATGCGGGCCTCGACGCCGCGACCAGCGAGGAGAGCGCGGACGTCCTCGTCATCAATACCTGCTCGATTCGAGACAAAGCCGAGCACCAGCTCTATAGCGACCTCGGCCGTCTGCGGGAGTGGAAGGCGCAGAAGCCCGGACGAATCGTCGGCGTGGGTGGCTGCGTGGCCCAGCAGGTCGGAGACAAGCTGCTGAGCCGCTTTGCTCATCTCGATTTCGTATTCGGCACCCACAATCTCCGCCATGTCCCGGCGATGCTGGAGGGGGCCCTCGAGGGCCGACGCGCGGCCTGGGTGGCGGAAGACAAGAGTCAGCAGCGATTCGATCTGCCGACCCGCCGCTCGGAGCCTGCGGTTGGTCTCAGACGGAAGGCCTTCGTCACGGTGATGGAGGGCTGCGACATGTTCTGCAGCTTTTGCATCGTGCCCTCCACCCGCGGCCGAGAGATCAGCCGGGCGGCGGCCGAGATCGAAGCCGAAGCCCGCGCCCTGGCCGCGCGTGGGATTGTCGAGATCACGCTCCTGGGGCAGACGGTGAACGCCTACGGACGTCATGACGTGCGACGTGGCAACGCCGCCGCGGCCGGAACGATGCCCTTCGCCGATCTGCTGACGTGCCTGGATGCGATCCCGGGTCTCGACCGGATCCGCTACACCAGCCCGCACCCCCTCTTTTTCGATGCCGATCTGATTCGCGCGCACCGCGAGCTCGAGAGCCTTTGCCCTCACGTGCATCTCCCGGTGCAGAGCGGCTCCGACCGTATTCTCGAAGCGATGAGGCGTCGCTATACGCGTTCGCGCTATCTCGAAATTGTGGCCGGGCTTCGCGACGCGCGCCCCGATCTGGCCTTGACCTCGGATCTGATCGTCGGCTTTCCGGGCGAGACCGAGGACGATTTCGCGCAGACCCTCGACCTCGTACGAGAGGCGGGTTTGATCGACAGCTTCAGCTTCAAATATTCGCCTCGTCCAGGAACTTCAGCGATCGACCTGGCCGACGCCGTGCCGGGTGAAGTGGCTCAGGAGAGGTTGACTCGACTCCAGGACTTGCAAAAGAGCCAGACGCTGTCGTACCACCAGTCCCGCGTGGGGGAGGACGCCCTCGTGTTGATCGATGGTGCCAGTCGCCATGGTGGAGGACAGGTCTCGGGCCGAGATCTGCATCATCGCGTCATCAATCTCGATCCGAATCCCGGCCATGCCCTCTCGCCCGGAATGGTTGTCGCGGCTCGCATCCTGGAAGCCACCCCCCATTCACTGCTCGCAGAGCCGCTGACCCCGACGGCCTGATTCCTTCGCCCACGATGTAGACATGTCGCGGATTGGGCCCGCATTTGGCCTGATCTCGGCTGAAGTCGACCCCCTGTCAGGCCGAAGAGACCTGGGTGCCGACCGGTATCGCGGGACGAGAGGGGATTCATTGCGAATTCCCGATCGAATCGTTGTGCGTTGGGCGAGTCGAGGGGTCATGAGCAAAGCGCGCATTCTGGCGGTAGACGACCAGCGCTATTTTCGCGAACTCACCGAGGGACTCCTCGGGGACGCGGGCTATGAGGTCCAGACGGCGTCTTCCGGCGAGGAAGCCCTGCACATCCTCGAGCACGCGGATTTCGACATTATTCTCACGGACCTCGTGATGCCGGGCATCGACGGCTCTGAGCTGATCGGTCGGATCAAAGAGCGGCGGCCAAATCAGGACATCGTGATGGTCACCGGGGTGGTCGACGTCAAGATCGCGGTCGATGCCATGAAGCAAGGCGCCATCGACTACATCTTGAAGCCCTTCGATCGCGCGGCGCTCCTCGATTCGATCGAAAAGATCTTGAAACAGCACCAGCTGCGGGACGAACACGCTCGGCTGGTGGAAGAAAATCTGCAATTCATGGGTGTGCTCTCGCTCTTCGAGCGTGCCGCCGGCTTCTTTTCGACGCTTTCGGTCGAGCCCTTGGCGGAGCGATTGCTCGAGGGCCTCTGCCTTGAAACCCGAGCGCAGTCCGGGGTGTTGTGGACGACTGAGAAGCCCGGCGGGACGAAGCTCCATCTCGCGGGTGCGCGGGGCCTGGTCCGCATCGACGGCGAGCCGAAGACGGTCGGTCTCGACGAATTCGTTTCGGCCTGGTGCCCGAGCCTGGTCTCCGGTCGCTCGGCCATCACGGCCATGCCCGAAGATGCCAATGCGGTCGAGGCGCTCTACGCGCCACTCCAGGTCGCCGGCGTGACACTGGGGATCGCGCGGCTGACGGACAAACTCGACGGTGAGCATTTCGGGGACTTCGATATCGCGATGGCAGAGAAGGTCTGCGAATTCGGAGGCATCGCACTGAACAACGCGATGCGATTCCAAGCGCTCGAGCGACGCTCTCTTCGTGATCCAGAAACCCAGGCCTATACCCAGGCCTATTTCGACGATGCCGTGCGTAACGAAATCCAGAAGGCCAATCGATTTTTACATCGCTTCTCCTTGCTTCGAATTGAAGTGGAGGGCGGCGGTGAGCGAGAACCGAATCCGCTCGAGGTGGCCAGGACCGTCGCCGGTGCCTTGCGCACTACGGATGTTCTGGCCTCCGACGAGGCGGGGGTTTTCTCGGTCCTGTTGCCACAAACGGATGCACTCGGTGCCGGAATTCTCGCAGAGCGCATTCGTCGTGGCCTGAGCTCTTTGCGCGGAGAAGGTGGACATTCTGGGGCGCGGACCGCCGGCGTATCGTTTCCCGTCGACGGCGCCCATCTCGAAACCCTGGTCGAGGGGCTCGATTCGCAGATCGCGGCGTCGCAGACGGGCCTGCTCGCCACGCACTCCGACTTGCGCGACATCCGAGCGCTCGATCCGCTCTTCGATCGATTGCTGGAGCTCGGTGATATCCAGCCGGTCGATGTCGAGGGGCAGATCCTGCGATTCGTGTTGGAAGATCTCTTCCGCCGCCCCGGGGATCGCGGCGTGCTGATTCTCTCGCCCGGTGCGCGTTGGCTGGCCGACGTGCTCGAGTCACTTCATGAGACGCGGGGTCGCGAGACCCAGACCGAGATCGTCATGCTGGCCGACGGAGCGGCGCGCAGTGTGAATCCCCAGATCACCTGGATTTCGAAATCCGCGCTCGACGATCGCCGTCCCTTTCTCGTCTACTACGGCGAGGGGCCGGCTTTCGCCATGATCGGTTCGGCTGCCACGGTGGCGTCGAACGCACCGGTTTTTCAGACCGCGGATCGCAATCTTGTCGAACATCTAGCCTTCGCGTTGCAGCGCGAGCTCGGAATTCTCATTTCGGTCTAGCAAAGCCCAAGTCCAGGTCGAGGTCGAAGGAAAAATGTCCACTCAACGAATTCTCATCGCAGACGGCGATCTCGGCCGAGGCAAACGCGTCGCCGATGCGCTGGCCGGAGCCGGGCATGCTTGTCGTGTTGCCGCGCACGGTGCCGCCGGGCTCGAGGCCGCACTCTCCGAACGGCCCGATGTGATCGTTGCCCAGGTTGAATTGCCATTGGTCGATGCCAGCAAATTGGCCGAGATCTTGCGCGCGAACCCGCGAACGCGATGTGTTCGTTTTCTCTTCCTGGGTGGTCGTGGGGAAGAGGGCGGACGCCGTGCCGCCATGGGCGACGTCGGCGATGCCAACGTGGACGCCGACGCGGGCATCGAAGAAATTCGAAGCGCAGTCGAGGAGCTGCTCGAGCGCCAGGCGCGCATCGCGCGATTGGAGGCGCGCGCCGACACAGAGAATGATTTCGAAGGCCTGCTCAGCGAATTGCAACCGGCCGAGCTGCTTCACATGTTGCACATGCGGGGCTCGACCGGACGCCTCACGCTGACACCGGAACTCGATGACGGAACGTCTCCAGACGGTTCGATTGTCCTGGTCGACGGCGAAGTCACCTGTGCGGCGACCGGGTCGGTGCACGCTGAAAAGGCCTTGTTCCGGATGCTCGATTGGTGTTCCGGGGAATTTCATTTCGAGCAGACCCTCGTCGAGGGTGGCGCAGAGATTCGGACGCCGACGCGCATTGTGCTGGCCGAAGGACTTCGACAGCTCGAAGAGTGGAACAGACTGGCTCCGAAATTGCCGCCCCTGGGATCTCCCGTGAAGCTCTGTGTGGGGCGAGCCGAGCTGCCCAATCTCGTCCATCCCCTGACGCAGGAAGTACTCGGACTGCTCGAAGATGTCGATCGCGTGGGTGATGTCGTCGATCAATGTAGTCAGCCCGACTATCAAGTCCTGCGAACGCTCCAAACTCTCGCCGAGCGCGAAATCATCGAATTCGGCCGCGCCCATATCGTGCCCGTCCAGCCGCTCGGTCACGCGCTCTTCAACGAGGCGCAATGCCGAAGGCTGCGTGCGTTTGCGGCGCCTCTCGGTGGCCGTGCGCAGGACGCCGGCCGTGTAAAATTGTTGGTCGCGGCCGCCAGCCCGGAGGTCTCGAAGCAATTCGGTGAGCTGCTGATGAAGGTGCCTGGCGTCGAACTGTCGGCCCATTTCGACCGTGGGGGCGTTTCGCCCGGTGACCTCGAACAAATTGCGAGCATCGACGTCGAAGATGATTTCGCAATCGATCTGATCCACCTGCCGACGACGGCGAGCCATGAGCCCCTCTGGCGATTTGCCGGACACCGCGCCCTGGGCACGATCTTCCTGCTCGATGCAGAGGTCAGTGCCAGCGCCGCCGGGTTGGCCTCGATCGGTTCGAGCCTCTCGACCCACCGGGCAGCCCGGACCTTCCACGTGGTCATGTTGGCGCCCGGGGAGCGTTTGTCCCCGGACGAGCTGCGCAACAACCTGTCCTTGATCGACGAAGCCAGCCTCTTCTTGCTGCCCCTCGAGCCTGGGAAGGATCCGAGTTCCCTGCTGAGAAGTCTCTTTGCGAGGATCGTTCCGTGAAGCCGGACTCATTGAAACTCTACTCGCTCTTCGCTGAATTCAGCGAAGAAGACCGGGATGTCTTCGTCGATCTGCTCGAGTCTCGAGAGCTTCCCAATGGCAAGAGCGCATTCCGTGAGGGCTCGGAGGCTGACGGACTGGTGCTTCTGGAACGGGGGCGGCTCAAATTGAAGAGTCGTCGAACAGGCGCCGTCGTCGGCTTTCTCGACGCCCCCGACCATCTCGGAGCCGCCTCGCTCTTCGCCTTCGGCAAGCGTGAAGTGACTGCGCTGGCGGACGGCCCCTGCAAGATCTGGCTCTTGTCGCGCGCCGGCCTCTCCCGGTTGCTCGCCGATTCGCCGCATGCCGCTTTTCGACTGGCGGAGGCCACCGCCGGTGAACTCGTCGGGCTGATGAGGAATGGCATCGATCGCATCGCAGAGCTCGATTCCGACTAAAAACCGCGCCGCTGCTCGGCCCGCAGCCGAGTTTGGTTGACCCCGTAACAGGCTCCGATTATGCTCCGCCACCAACGATCTGGCGGTGCCACTGGAGGTCGCCGAAAGACGGCCATCGGTAGCGGAGGTTCTCGAAGATGGGTCAATTGGAGATTCGCGAAGGTCTCACGTTCGACGATGTACTCCTTGTTCCTTCCGCCTCCGAAGTGCTCCCGAGCGACGTCGATCTTCGCACCCCGCTGACCTCTGAGATTCAGCTGAATACGCCGCTGATCGCCGCCGCGATGGACACGGTCACGGAACACGAGACCGCCATCTGTATGGCCCGCAACGGCGGCATCGGGATCGTTCACAAGAATCTATCCATCGCCGAACAGGCTGCCGAAGTCGACAAGGTCAAGCGGTCCGAGTCCGGCATGATCGTCGACCCGATCACGATGCGACCCGAGCAACCGATCCGTGAAGCGCTCGAAGTGATGAGTCGCTTTCGGATTTCCGGCGTTCCCGTGACGCGAGAAGGAAGGGCCGTCGGCATCCTGACCAACCGCGACCTGCGCTTCGTGAAGGACGTCAGCGCCGAGATTTCGACCGTCATGACGACCGAAAATCTCGTCACGGTTCCTCCCGGAACGACCATGGAGACGGCTCAAGAACTACTTCACGCGCACCGGATCGAGAAGCTCCTCGTCGTGGACGCAGCCGGAATGCTCTGCGGACTCATCACGATCAAGGACATCGAGAAAACCGAACGCTATCCCGACGCCTGCAAGGATGATCTCGGGCGCTTGCGCTGCGGCGCCGCCATCGGCGTCGGCAACGATCGACTCCAACGAGCCCAGGCGTTAGTCGACGCCGGCGTTGATGTCCTCGTCGTGGACACCGCCCATGGACATTCGGCCAACGTCCTTGAATCGGTTCGTGAGCTGAAGGGCCACTTCCCCGAACTCCCGTTGATCGGCGGCAACGTCGCGACGGCCGAGGGCACGGAAGCGCTGATCAAATCCGGTGTCTCCGGCGTCAAAGTCGGCGTCGGGCCGGGATCGATTTGCACAACGCGCATCGTGGCCGGCGTGGGCGTTCCCCAGTTCACCGCCATTCGTGATGCCTCGGAAGTCGCCAGGCGATTCGGAATTCCCATCATCGGCGACGGTGGCATCAAATACTCAGGCGATGTCGTGAAGGGTCTCGCGGCCGGTGCGGCGACGATCATGATTGGCTCCCTCTTTGCGGGCACGGACGAATCGCCGGGCGAGGTCGTCCTCTATCAGGGGCGTTCCTACAAGGTGTATCGCGGGATGGGTTCGCTCGGGGCGATGGCCGCCGGGAGCCGCGATCGATATTTTCAAGCCGATGTCGAGAACGAAAAACTCGTACCCGAAGGCATCGAGGGGCGCGTTCCCTACCGTGGCAGCCTGTCCCAATCGCTGCATCAGCTCTACGGCGGGCTTCGCTCGGGTATGGGCTATTGCGGCGCCCCTAACCTCGACGTGCTCCGCAAGAGTTCGCAATTCGTCCGAATCTCGTCGGCCGGCCTTCACGAGAGCCATGTACACGATGTGATCGTGACCAAGGAGGCTCCGAATTACCGAATCGACTAGTGGCCGCCCCGACCCGACGCAAATCCCCTAAAATCATGAATTGAAATCGTCGATCGCAATCCCCCCTATCGATCGATCCAATGACTCGGACGGACCCCTCATGTCTTCTCGTCCCACCGCCTCCGATTCGCGGATCTTGATCCTCGACTTCGGCGCCCAGTATTCACAGCTCATCGCACGACGCGTCCGCGAAGGACACGTCTACTGCGAACTCCATCCAGCGAACCTGTCGCTCAAGAAGATCGAGGCCTTCGCGCCGTCGGGCATCATCTTGTCGGGTGGACCGAGTTCGGTGCTTGATGAGGATGCCCCGGACCTGGATGCGGGGGTACTCGAGCTAGGGATTCCCATTTTAGGAATCTGCTACGGGCTCCAGCTACTCGTCCACCGGCTGGGTGGACGCATCGAGAGCGCCGACGATCGCGAGTACGGTCGCGCGACACTCAAGATCGAGCGCGACGACCCGCTCTTCGCGGGCATCGCGAAGGACGGGGAACATGTTGTCTGGATGAGCCATGGTGACCGTGTGCTGGCATTGCCGGAGGGCATGAGCGTGATTGCCAGTTCTGGCGGCTCTCCATTCGCTGCAGTGCGATCGGATCGCTCGCCCTTCTGGGGCGTTCAATTCCATCCGGAAGTCGTGCACACCGAGTCCGGTACGCAGATGCTCAAGAATTTCGTGCACGGCATTTGTGGCTGCCGCCCGGAGTGGACGATGGCTTCCTTCGCCGACGGGGCGATTGCTGCGATCGGGAAACAAGTCGGGGCGGGGCGAGCCGTATGCGGGCTCTCGGGTGGCGTTGATTCCTCGGTCGCCGCGACCCTCGTTCATCGCGCCATTGGCGACCAACTGACTTGCATCTTCGTTGACCATGGCATGATGCGGAAAAACGAGCGTCAGGAAGTCGAGGCGCTTTTTCGCGACGCGCTCGGCGTGAAATTGATTTCGATCGATGCCTCGGATCGCTTTCTCGACGCGCTGGTCGGCGTAAGTGAACCGGAAAAAAAGCGAAAGATCATTGGCAACCTTTTCGTCGAAGTCTTCGAGGAAGAGGCGACCAGGATCGGAGAGGTGGATTTCCTGGTTCAGGGGACGCTCTACCCGGATGTCATCGAGAGTGTTTCGGTCAAGGGCAAGTCGGTCACCATTAAGACCCACCATAACGTCGGCGGGCTACCTGAAGACATGCGGCTGAAGTTGGTCGAGCCGCTGCGCGAACTCTTCAAGGACGAAGTGCGTGCGGTCGGGCGAGAGCTCGGACTGCCGGCCCACGTGCTCGGCCGCCATCCCTTTCCCGGTCCGGGATTGGGGATTCGGATTCTCGGTGAGGTCACGAGGGAGCGTTTGACTCCGTTGCGCGAAGCCGATGCGATCATGATCGAAGAGATTCGCGCCGCCGGTCTCTACGACGAGATCTGGCAAGCGCTGACGGTCTTTCTACCCGTCGAGAGTGTGGGGGTCATGGGCGACGAGCGAACTTATGAGAACGTGGTGGCGGTGCGTTGCGTGACGTCGACGGACGCGATGACGGCGGATTTTGCTCATCTCCCGCATGAAGTGCTTGCGCGGATTTCGAATCGAATCATCAACGAAGTGAGCGGCATCAACCGGGTCGTCTACGACATCTCGAGCAAGCCACCTGCCACAATCGAGTGGGAGTAGTCGGTGCCGGCGCCTTTCGTCCACCTCCATCTGCATACCCAGTATTCGCTGCTCGACGGCGCCATCAAACACAACCCGCTCTTTGAACGAGCGAAGTCGGCGAATATGCCTGCGGTGGCACAAACCGACCACGGCAATCTTTTCGGAACGGTGGAGTTCTACGAGAAAGCCCGGGCCAACGGCATCAAGCCAATCATTGGCTGCGAGGTCTATTTCGCCGGGGGCTCGCGATTCGATCGAGAAAAGAAACAGCGGGCAGAGACCGGCTACGACGCGATCAATCATCTCCTGCTACTGGCCATGGATGCACGCGGCTACCAGAATCTCATGCTGCTCGTCTCGAAGGCCTATCTCGAGGGTTTCTACTACAAGCCGCGCATCGACTGGGACCTGCTCGAGAAACATCATCAGGGATTGATCTGCACTTCGGGATGCTTGTCGGCCCCGGTTCCGCGTTCGATCCTGGCGAGCGAGCCGAACCGCGCCTGGACGATGGCGGAGGACTTCTCGCGCTTGTTCGGCGATCGCTACTATCTCGAGGTCCAACGCCATGGAATTCCGGCGCAGGAAGTCGTCAATCAAGAGCTGCTCAAGATGCATCATGATCTGGGCATTCCGCTTGTTGCGACCAACGACGCGCACTATCTCGAAGAACACGACCACGACGATCATGACGTTCTGCTCTGCGTCGGCACCGCCGCCAATGTCGCCGATGAGCAGCGTTTTCGTTTCGACGGGCATGGCTTCTATGTAAAAGACGGCGACGCCATGCTCGAAGTCTTTCACGATATGCCGAAGGCGGTCGAGGCGACGCTCGAGATCGCCGAACGCTGCGATGTCGAGATTCCAATGGGCGAGTACCACATGCCCGACTACCAGGTGCCTGCTGGGAAAAGCCTCGACGACGTCATGGAGGAACAGGCCTGGTCCGGGCTGCGCGTAAAGCTTGGCATGGAGGTCGATGAGCCTTTCGTGGGCGACCGAGCAACTTACAAAGAACGGCTCGAACACGAATTGGGCGTGATCAAGGGGATGGGCTTCCCCGGATATTTCCTGATCGTCGCGGACTTCATCAACTACGCCAAAATCAACGACATCCCCGTCGGTCCGGGCCGTGGCAGCTCCGCTGGCAGTCTGGTCGCTTACGGCATGAATATCACCAACGTCGATCCGATCGAGTACGACATTATTTTTGAACGCTTCCTGAATCCAGAACGGATTTCGATGCCGGATATCGACGTCGACTTCTGCATGCGTGGACGCGAGCAAGTGATCCGCTATGTCGCCAACAAATATGACGCAGATGTGCCGGAGGGCGATTCGCTCGACGGTCGCTATGACGGGATGAAGGTGGCGCAGATCGTGACCTTCGGAACATTGCAGGCGAAGGCGGCGATTCGAGACGTCGGGCGTGTGCTCGGATTGTCCTATGGCGATGTCGACCGAATCGCGAAGTTGATTCCCGACGTACTCGGCATCAAGCTCGAGGAAGCCATCGCACAGTCGCCCGAGCTGCGCGCAATCATGGAGACGGACGGGCAGGTCAAGCGCCTTCTCGATACGGCCAAGAATCTCGAAGGCATCACGCGGCACGCCTCGAAGCACGCGGCGGGCGTGGTCGTCGGCACGAAGCCGTTGATCGAGATGGTTCCACTCTACAAGGATCCAAAGTCCGGCGACGTGATGACGCAATACAACATGAATTGCGTCGAACAGATTGGGCTGATCAAATTCGATTTTCTCGGATTGAAGACGCTGACGCTCATGGCCGATGCCGAGCGAATGATCAGGCGGAAGCCAGGGCAGGCGGATTTCGATGTCAATGCGATCGCGATGGATGATCCCGCAACGTATGAGCTTCTTTGCCGCGGGGACACGGAGGGCGTGTTCCAGGTTGAATCATCGGGCATGACCGATCTCGTGCTGAAGCTCAAGCCAGCCACCTTCCGAGAGATCATTCCCCTGGTCGCCCTCTACAGGCCGGGGCCGCTTCAATCCGGCATGGTCGACGACTACGTCG
>CAZMFM010000128.1:0-12907 GCA_964565565.1 uncultured Spirochaetaceae bacterium
AGGTTCGCGTGGCCGGCCCACCGACGATGCTGCCCGCGGACATCGAGTCCCTGGGCGTGAAGGCCTATACGAATCTTCGCGAGGCAATCGAAGGCGCGGATGTCGTGATGGCGCTCCGGATTCAAATGGAACGTCTCGAAGGTGCCTGCTTCCCGAGCGTCCGCGAGTACGCGGCGACCTTCGGACTGGATCGCGCGAAGCTCCGGTTCGCCAAAGAGGACGCGATCGTGATGCATCCGGGTCCGGTGAATCGAGGCGTCGAACTCGCCCATGAACTCGCGGACCATCGCCCGAGCGTGATTCTCGATCAGGTCCGTAATGGCGTCGCCCTGCGCATGGCGCTGCTCTATCTGGTGGCTGGCCGACCAATATCGGCCGATGCCTCGAACGCTGGTGGCGCCAGAATCGAAACCGGCAATACCGGGCACACCGTCGGAAATAGGGGAGGGATCTAGCTTCATGGCACGCCTGCTGATCCGCAACGGTCGGATTCTGGATCCGAGCCAGGATCTCGACGCCGAACTCGATTGCCTCGTTGAAGAGGGTCGCATTGTTCGCATCGAACCGGATATCGCAGAAGACGGTGCGGAAATTCTGGACGCCGAAGGCGCCTGGGTCGCGCCGGGATTGATCGATCTCCATTGCCACCTTCGCGAACCTGGACAGGAATACAAAGAAGACCTCGCTAGCGGTGGGATGGCGGCGGTCGCCGGCGGTTTCACGCAGCTGGCGTGTATGGCGAATACCGATCCGGTCAACGACGAGCCGTCGGTCACGAAATACATTCTTGATCGAGCCGAGAAGGATTCGCCCGCCAAGATTCGTCCGATCGCCGCCGCGACCCGTGGCCTCAAGGGTCAGGTGATGACGGAGATGATGGCGCTGCGAGAGGCAGGCGCGATTGCCTTCAGCGATGACGGCGCCACGATCATGGATTCAGGGGTGATGCGTCGCGTGCTCGAATATTCGACCCTGGCTGGGGCTCCCGTCATCGTACACGCAGAAGATTGCCACCTTCGCGGCGGTGGCGTCATCAACGAAGGCCCGGTTTCGACGCGTCTCGGCTTGCCCGGGAATCCGGTTGCGGCCGAGGAAGTCATGGTTGCCCGCGACATTCGTCTGGCCAAAATGACCGGCGCCCACCTTCACATCGCACATGTTTCCGCGGCGGGTTCGATCGACTTGATTCGTCGGGCTCGGGAGGAAGGCGTTCGCGTGACCGCCGAGGTCACGCCGCACCATTTGACCTTGACCGACGAAGAGACCATGAACTTCGATACGAATACCCGAGTCGCGCCGCCGCTGCGGTCGGCCGGAGATCTCGTCGCCTTGCGAAGTGCGCTGGCGGAGGGTGTGATCGACGTGATGGCGACGGATCACGCACCGCACGCGATCTACGAGAAAGAAGTGGAGTTCACGGCGGCGCCGCCCGGCATGCTCGGCCTCGAAACCGCGCTGGCTGTGACCCTCGATCTATTTCGCGACGGTACGCTCAGCCCGATCGAATTCGTGCGTCGATGGTCGACGAACCCGGCCCAGCTCTTCGATCTGGAAGGGGGCAGTCTGAGGCCCGGAAGCCCGGCAGATATCGTGCTCATCAATCCCGACTACGAATGGACCTACGATGCCGGCCAGGGATTTTCGAAGAGCAGGAACTCACCCTGGACGGGGCGACGGATGACGGGGCGCGCGGTCGCGACCATCGTCGACGGTCGGCTCGTCTATCACCATGACCGCGGAGTTTTGATTCGATGAGCGTGCTGTCTGAAGATCTCTTGGGGCGACCCGTACGCCCGGCCGCTTTGGCTTTGGCGGATGGCACGATTTTTCGCGGCCGCGCATTCGGTGCGCAGACCGTCCAATCGGGAGAGGTCGTCTTCAATACCAGCATGATGGGCTACCAGGAGATCGCGACCGATCCCTCCTACGCCGGCCAGATCGTGACCATGACCTATACGCAGATCGGAAACGTGGGCGTGAACGCTGCGGATGACGAATCGCGCAAGCCCTTTCTTTCCGGCTTCGTGATCAAGGAACTTTTCGATACGCCTAGCAACTATCGGTCGCAGGGGACCCTCGATGCGATGCTTGCCGAGGCGGGCGTGCCCGGCATTGCCGGCATTGACACCCGCGCGTTGGTGCAACGGATTCGGGACTCTGGGGCCCAGGTCGGGGTCTTGTCGACGGATCCCGCTGTGCAGGACGAAGCGGATCTGATCGAACGCGCTCGCCATGCGCCGGGGCTCGACGGGCATGATTGGGTGGCCAAGGTCACTTGCGATGCCGCCTATCAGGTGGATGAGGGGGCCTGGCCTGGGATCAGGGGTCAGCTGCCACGACCCTCGCGTCCGGACCGTTCGCTCAAGATCGTGGCATACGATTTCGGTGTGAAGCGGAACATTCTGAGACTGTTGGTCGAACAGGGTTTCGAGGTCACGGTCGTTCCAGCGACGACCCCGGCCGCTGAGGCCTTGGCGCTCGAGCCCGACGGGATCTTCCTTTCCAATGGTCCTGGGGATCCCGCCGCGGTCGAAGGGGTTCGCTCGATCGTTCGTGAGCTGGCCCAGGCCAAACCGGTCTTTGGAATTTGTCTCGGTCATCAGATTCTGGGTCTCGCCCTCGGTGGCAGCACGCACAAGTTGAAATTCGGACATCACGGCGGGAATCAACCCGGTATGGATCTGGCGACGGGCAAGGTGGCGATCTGTGCCGAGAATCATGGCTATGCCGTCGATGCAGAGAGCCTGCGCGCGGCCGGGGAGCCGGTCTGTATTACGCATATCAACCTGAACGATGACACGGTGGAAGGATTGGCCCATGAGCAACGTCCAATCTTTTCGGTGCAATACCATCCTGAGGCGTCGCCGGGCCCCCATGACGCGGCCTATTTCTTCGGGCGCTTCCGTGAGATGGTGGAGCGAACGGCCGACGGTGAGCAGGTGACAGGCGCCGAGATCAGCCAAATGGATAAACAGCGTGTCGGGGCGGATTCCCCGGCAGGTCACAATCAAGCTCGACAGTCGGAGTAATCGGTGCCGCGTAGAGACGACATTCATACGATTCTTGTGATCGGTTCAGGGCCGATCGTGATTGGCCAGGCCTGCGAGTTTGACTACTCGGGCACTCAGGCCTGCAAGGCACTTCGCGAGGAGGGCTACCGCGTCGTGCTCGTGAACTCGAACCCCGCGACGATCATGACCGATCCGGAAACCGCGGATCGAACCTACATCGAACCGATGACGGTCGATTCGGTCGAGCAGATCATTGCCGCTGAGCGTCCAGACGCTTTGTTGCCGACGATCGGTGGACAGACCGCTCTCAATCTGGCGATTGATCTGGCCGGGGCAGGCGTGCTCGAGAAGTACAACGTGGCATTGATCGGCGCGAATCTCGAGGCGATCAACAAGGCTGAAGACCGGCAGCTCTTCCGCGCGGCCATGGAGCGAATCGGGTTGCGAATGCCCGCATCGGGCATCGCGACGAGCGTTGCGGAGGCGCGTGAAATCCTCAAGCGGACGAAGATTCCAGCGATCATTCGACCGAGCTTTACGATGGGCGGTTCTGGTGGCGGAATCTGTGAGAACGACGCAGATTTCGATCGCATGGCGCAGTGGGCGCTCGACCAGTCTCCCACGGATCAGATTCTGGTCGAACAAAGCGTTGTCGGCTGGAAGGAATACGAACTCGAGGTCATGCGCGATTGCGCAGACAACGTCGTCGTCATCTGCTCGATCGAGAATTTCGATCCGATGGGTGTCCACACCGGGGACTCGATCACCGTCGCCCCTGCACAGACCTTGACCGATCGCGAGTACCAGGAAATGCGCGATGCCGCGGTCGCGATCATGCGCGAAATCGGTGTTGAAACGGGTGGCTCGAATGTCCAGTTCGGCGTCGACCCCGAAGACGGTTCGCTGATCGTGATCGAGATGAATCCTCGTGTCTCGCGCTCGTCTGCGCTGGCTTCCAAGGCGACCGGCTTCCCGATCGCCAAGATCGCGGCAAAGCTCGCCGTCGGCTATTCGCTGGACGAAATTCCCAACGACATCACGCGCGAGACGCCGGCGAGTTTTGAACCGACCATCGACTACGTCGTGACAAAGATTCCCCGCTTCACTTTCGAGAAGTTTCCCTCCGCAGACTCGACCCTGACGACGCAGATGAAATCGGTCGGCGAAGTCATGGCCATCGGACGAACCTTCAAGGAGAGCTTCCAGAAGGCGATCCGATCGCTCGAGATCGGACATGCCGGCCTCGAGCCGCCGGACCTTCCGGAAGGCGAGGCCGGAGAAGCAGCGCTTTGGGCGCAAATCGATACGCCGAGGCCTGGGCGGCCCTGGGCGCTGGTCGAGGCCTTTCGACGTGGCTCAACGGTCGAGGAACTCTTCGATCGGACCAAGATCGATCCCTGGTTTCTCGAGAACCTTCGCGAGATCGCAGCCGCCGAGGCACGACTCATTTCGGCGACCGCGGAGCAGCGTTCGCAGTGGCTTCGTCCGGCCAAGGAGATGGGCTTCTCGGACGCGCGAATCGCCGCACTCTGGGAAACGACCGAGGCCGAAGTACGCAAGCAACGTTGGGCGGCCGGCGTGCGACCCGTCTACAAGCGCGTCGACACCTGTGGCGCGGAATTTGAAGCCCACACGCCCTATCTCTATTCGACCTACGAGGCCGAGGATGAGGCGAGGCCAACGAATCGGCGCAAGATCATCATTTTAGGTGGCGGACCGAATCGTATCGGTCAGGGGATCGAATTCGATTATTGCTGCGTCCACGCGGTCATGGCGCTGCGTGAGGCGGGCTTCGAAACGATCATGGTGAATTGCAACCCCGAGACGGTCTCGACGGACTACGACACCAGCGATCGGCTCTATTTCGAACCGCTGACCTTCGAAGACGTGCTCGAAATCATCGAGAAGGAAAAGCCCGAGGGCGTGATCGTACAATTCGGCGGCCAGACTCCACTCAAATTGGCGATTGCACTCGAAGCCGCGGGTGCTCCGATCATCGGTACGCCGCCCGACGCGATTGACCGTGCCGAGGACCGGGAGCGGTTCGATGCGGTGTTGGAGAAGCTCGGTCTGGAACGGCCCGCCGGAGACGTTGCCCGAAGCGCGGAGGAGGCCGAAGCGATCGCCGCCCGAATCGGCTACCCGGTTCTCGTACGCCCATCCTATGTGCTGGGCGGACGGGCGATGCAGATCGTTCAGGACGTGGCCGGCCTCCGACAGTATATGCGATTCGCCGTGCGTGCTTCGGCCGAACATCCGGTGTTGGTCGATCGCTTTCTCGCTGACGCGATCGAAGTAGACGTCGACGCGATCTGTGATGGAAAGCGCGTCGTGATCGGCGGAATTATGGAACACATCGAGGAGGCCGGAGTTCATTCCGGCGACAGCGCGTGTTCGCTGCCTCCCTATTCGCTGCCCGAAGCGCGCGTCGAAGAGATTCTGGCGGCGACCCGGGAGCTGGCGCTCGAACTCGGTGTCCTGGGCCTGATGAACGTGCAATATGCTGTGAAGGATGAGCAGATCTATGTGATCGAGGTGAATCCTCGCGCTTCGCGAACCGTGCCCTTCGTCTCGAAGGCGATCGGTGTCCCCCTGGCGAAGTTGGCGGCACTCGTGATGTCCGGCGAGAGCCTCGAGTCACTGGGCTTCACCAACGAAATCGTTCCAACACATTACTCCGTCAAGGAAGCAGTCTTTCCCTTCGTGAAATTCGCCGGCGTCGACGTGTTGCTCGGCCCGGAGATGAAGAGTACCGGCGAGGTGATGGGGATCGATTCCGATTTCGGTCGCGCCTTCGCCAAGGCGCAGATCCAGGCCGGCAATAGTCTGCCGACCGGAGGGACGGTCCTGGTCTCGGTCCGTGCGGAAGAGCACGAACGCGTGCAGGCGCCGATCAAGGTTCTGGTGGATCAGGGCTTTTCGGTCATGGCCACTTCGGGGACCGCCAAAATGCTTTCTTCGATGGGAATCGAAGCCGAGGTCATCAACAAGGTGCACGAAGGCTCGCCGCATACGGCCGACCGGATCGAGGCCGGCGACGTCGCCCTCGTCATCAACACCGTTGGTCCAGAGCCACAGGCGGTGGAGGATTCCCGTTCGTTGCGACGCGCGGCCTTGCTGCGCGGGGTACCCTATTGCACGACGCTCTCTGCTGCACGAGCCTCGGCGGACGCGATCGCTGCCCTGAGAGCCAATCGAATCGGCGTTCGATCCTTGCAGGAGATCCACGAGTCGGGTGTAGACGGCGCTCCAGGATCCTAATCGGCAGTTGGCCCGAGGACTGAGTCGAGAAGAGACAGGAGGCCTGGAGTACTAATGCCCCCGTCCTTGCACGCTGAAATGAGCGTCCTGCATCGTGCGATCGTCTCGCTCGCGCGAAATGAGCAATCCGACGCGCCGCCGCCCGAGACGTCTGAATCGTCGGCGGAAGAGGTGGTGTCCGTGGGGCTCGCGCGGATGGCGTCGCGCACCTTGCCGACGGAACTCGCAAAGCGCTTCGAGAAGATCCAGAAGAAGTTGAAGGCGCGGAAGGTCGGATCACCTCGTCGTGATCTGGGTCGAGAAATTCTTGAACTCGTCGATCCGCTCGGCCACGCGGGTTGGGCCGACGAATTGATGGCTCGTTCCCTGGCCGCCTTGCCGGGCGTTGGACCCAAACGGGCCGAGGGGTTTGCTCGGCGAGGGCTGGAGCGGATCAGCGATCTGCTCTTCTGGCTACCGACGCGCTACGAAGATCGTCGACGCGTCGTCGGCGTAGGCGATCTCGAGGTCGGTCGCTCGGCGACGTTCTTGGCCGAAGTCAAGGTCGTCGACTGGGTCGCCACCCGGCGCGGCGGGCGTTTCGGGAAAATCTTTCAAGCCGTCGTTGGGGACGATGAAGCGGTCGTGACCTTGAAATGGTTTCGCGGTGGCGAAATGTTAGGCGCCCAGGTGGCCAAGGGCCGTTGGCTCCTGGTCAGCGGCGAGGTGCGCCGCTACCGGTTTTCGAAAGAGCTGATCCATCCGGAGATCGAGGTCGTCCCCGCGCCCGATGGCACCACGGAGGGAGCGACTCCGGGCCGTTCATCCGACATGACGACGTCGGAGGCCAAGTCGGGGGCAACGTCTAAGACGGACTCAGGTGCCCGGGCGCGTGCCGGGCTCGGACGGGTCGTGCCGATCTACGCGACGCCAGAACGAATGAACCCGCGCACGTTGAGACGGCTGATCGGCCAGTCGGTTGATGCCTACGCCGACCTTGCGATTGGATATCTGCCGGAAACGTTGACCGCAGCGCGCAAATTACCTTCGGTGCCAGATGCCCTGCGTGCACTCCACCGGCCGGATTCGAAGATCGATGTGGATGCGTACGAGGCCTTTGCGACGCCTTCGCACGAACGGCTGGTTCTCGAAGAACTCTATCTGCTCGAGTTGGGGCTGGCGATGCGACGCGCACAGGGTGCAAGGCGCCCCGGCGTGGCGATCGACGCGTCGCGTCCCGAGTCGCGGACGGCCGCAAAGTCCCTGCCTTATCGACTGACCGGGGCACAGCGACGCGTGGTCGGTGAAATCCTTGTGGACCTTGGAAAGCCCCATCCGATGAATCGCCTCGTTCAGGGGGATGTCGGAAGCGGTAAGACGGTCGTGGCCATTCTCGCGGCGGTCGCGGTGTCGGCCTGTGGCGGGCAGACGGCCTTGATGGCTCCTACGGAGTTGTTGGCTGAGCAACATTTTCGAACCCTGACGAAGATGGTGGAGGATGCGGGCAAGGGCATGCAACTTCGCATCGGCTTGCTTACGGCCTCGCTTCCGCGCGCAGAAATCAAGGCCGTACGCGGGCTCCTGGCAATGGGGGAGATCGATCTCGTCGTGGGGACTCACGCGCTCGTGCAGGGCGAAGTCGTCTTTCGGGATCTCGTGCTCTCGATTGTCGATGAACAACATCGCTTCGGTGTGATGCAGCGCGCCGCCCTGTCCGGGGCGCGGCCCGACGGGCGCTTCCCCCATCGACTCGTGATGACGGCCACCCCGATTCCGCGCAGCCTGGCGATGACGCTCTACGGCGAGCTCGATCTCTCGGTGATCGACGAGCTGCCGCCGGGACGGAAGCCGATCGAGACGATTCTCTTGCGTGCCGGCGAAGGGCAACGTGTGATGGAATTGATTCGCGAGACCCTCGACCGAAAAGAACAGGTCTATGTCGTCTATCCGCTGGTCGAGGAAAGCGAGAAGCTGGATCTGCGCTCGGCCATCGAATCAGCCGAGCAAATCGCGCGAGCCTTTCCTTCGCATCGCATCGATCTGGTACACGGTCGACTCGACGCCAGTGATCGACAGGCGGCTATGGAGCGCTTCGCCCAGGCCGAAACTTCGATTCTCGTGGCCACCACCGTGATCGAAGTCGGTGTCGATGTGGCGGGCGCCACCCTGATGGTAATCGAGCACGCCGAGCGTTTCGGTCTGGCGCAGCTTCATCAACTTCGCGGCCGGGTCGGCCGCGGCGGTGAGCGTGGGCGCTGTGTTCTGGTGGCGCGGGGCAGTAGTGAAAAGAGCGAGGCGCGACTGCGGGCAATGACTGGGACGCGGGACGGTTTCAAGATTGCGGATGCGGATCTCGAAATTCGTGGGCCCGGTGACTTCCTCGGCACTCGGCAATCTGGCCACCTGCCGGAACTGCGAATCGCCGATCTGCTGCGCGATGTTCAGCTCGTCTCGGTGGCTCGTCAGGCCGCACGGGACACGATTGAGCAGGACCCCGCGCTCGCCGGCGATCCCGCGACGCGCCGCGCCGTCCGAAAGCGCTGGGGCCAACGCATCGATCTGACGGTGGTGGGTTAGTCGGGGAATCGGTCGACGGCTGTCAAGCTTGACGCGCGCTCCTCCGTAGAGTACATCCATGACCATGAAGTCATTCGTGAACTCATTCGATCCGGGTCAAACATCCTGGTTGCGCGACCAGGCGCTCGATTTTCGAGAGCACGCGGTCTCGTTCAGCCGTCCGATGACCCGCTCCCTCCTTCTCCTACTACTTCTAGCCAATCTATCGCTTGCGCTCCTTATCGGGGCGGGAGGAGTTTGACGCGCGTGGTTTGAGAGAGTCCGACCATGTTACGACGAAGCCCCCTCCCGCCTGATCGGCCAGAGGGGGCTTCGTCGTTCTGGATGCCGAAGTACCCAATCGTTGACGGACACGCCTGGAGGCGAGGTCCGGGAAGCAGCCAATTCAAGATTTGAAATTCGTCCGAGCTGGAGAAAATTCTCGGCGGACGAAGCAGGTGGGAGACAGAGATGACAGTGCAGAAAACGAATCACAACGAGAACTCGACAGATCGAGGGCATCGCCGTGATGCAGGCGCCGGTGGATGCCCGGGCGTCATGCCCCATGACCGGTACCAACGCTTCCCGAGGATCGATCTTCCAGACCGCCGCTGGCCCTCCCGGCAGATCGAATTCGCACCACGTTGGTGCAGCGTCGATTTGCGTGACGGGAATCAGGCGCTGGTCGAGCCGATGGGCTGGGAACGCAAACAACGGCTCTTCGACCTCCTGGTCCAGATGGGCTTCAGGGAGATCGAAGTCGGCTTTCCGAGCGCCTCGCAGACGGAATTCGATTTCGTTCGTCGACTGATCGAGGAAGATCGGATCCCGGATTCCGTCACGATCCAGGTCCTGACCCAATGCCGCGACGGGCTCATCGACCGGACCTTCGAAGCGATCGAAGGCGCCCGACATTCGATCGTTCACTTCTACAACTCGACCTCACCGCTCCAGCGTCGAGTCGTTTTTGGCGAGGACCGTGCCGGGATCAAGTCGATCGCTGTCCGCGGGGCGGAGCGGGTGAAGGCGGCCGCCGAAGCCTCAGCCAATCAAGATATCCGTTTCGAATACTCGCCCGAAAGTTTTACCTCGACGGAACTCGATTTCTCAATCGAGATCTCGCTCGCGGTCATGGACGTGCTCGGGGCGAGCACCGAAGCGCCGGTGATCCTCAATCTGCCGGCCACTGTCGAGGTCTCGACGCCTAATATCTATGCGGACCAGATCGAATCCTTCATTGGCAGTCTCCCGCACAGGGAGTCGGCGATCGTGAGTATTCATCCGCATAACGATCGAGGCTGTGGCGTGGCCGCCGCAGAACTCGCGTTGCAAGCCGGCGCGGACCGTGTCGAGGGAACCCTCTTTGGCAATGGTGAGCGGACGGGAAACGTGGACATCGTCACGCTGGCCCTCAATATGATGACCCAGGGCATCGACCCAGAACTCGATCTGCGGGATCTGCCGGCCCTGGTGCGACGCGTCGAGCATGCCAATCGGCTGCCCGTTCATCCGCGTCATCCCTATGCGGGGGAACTCGTCTATACGGCGTTCTCCGGCTCGCATCAGGATGCGATTCGCAAGGGACTGTCGGCGCTTCGCAAGCAGGAACAACGCACCTGGGAGGTTCCCTACTTGCCGATCGATCCCGCGGACGTAGGCCGCAGCTACGATGCGGTGATCCGAATCAACAGTCAGTCCGGGAAGGGCGGCATCGCCTACGTGCTCGAAACCGAGTTTGGTTACGAACTGCCGCGACGGATGCAAATCGAATTCTCGCGCTTCGTGCAACAGAACGCGGACGAGACCGGTGAAGAAATCATCAGTGATCAGGTCCGTACCCTATTCGAGCGGCAATACCTCGGCGTCGAAGGGGGACCGCGGTTGGTCGGCGATCGAACGCTCTCGGCGCACGGGGACGGGAGCGAGGATGAACTCAACGCTGAACTCGAATGGGGATCGGCTCGAATCGCCCTGAGCGGCAAGGGGGCCGGGCCGATCGACGCCTTCGTTCACGCGATCAAGTCGGCGCTGGGAATCGACATCCGGGTGGGCGATTACCATGAACATGCCCTCGGTGTCGGCGCGGCGGCGACGGCGGTGGCCTACGTCGAGATCGTCTTTGGCCCCGAGCGGCGGCTCTTTGGGGCGGGTGCGGCGCCGAGCATCGTCGAGGCCAGCTTCGCGGCCGTGCTGTCTGCGATCGCACGAGCGGTAGCGGTTGGCTGGATCGAGGCGCCAGGCGGTGCGAGCGCCTCCTGACTGCGATCGGGTTCCGGACCTCGCCCATCCGGGGCCCGATCCGGTGGCCCTCGCTGACCGAGCCCATCGAAGGGTCGCGCCGGATCGGGCGTGACCGATTCTGACGCGCCAATTCCCTACCATGGCTGGGAACTCAGACACGAATCGACACGGGGCGAAAAAATGGCGATCTCCTTCGAATCTGGATCCGACGCTCAATCCGGCGATCGACCCGAAAAAAAGATTGATGGCCACTCGAATCGTCAACCCAGCGGTCCATCAAACGCTCAATCAAATGCTCGGTCGGCTTCGCCCACGCGGCGAGCCGATGAGCTGACGCTCTTTGCGATTGGTGATGTGCATCTTGGCCTGCGGCCTGGGAGCCTGCCGGAGGGCCTCGATCGCGAAGGCTTGAATCCGCGTGATCTGACGCCCGAGGCGGCGCTCCTGGCCGCCGTTGAAGTGGCGATCGAGGCATGCGTGGACGCCGTCGTCTTCGCCGGGGATGTCGTGGAGAGTACGAACGCCCGTTACGAGGCGCTGCGGCCGCTCGAATACGCAGTGCGGCGTCTGCTCGATGCGGGTATCCCCGTTCTGGCCGTCGCTGGCAACCATGATGTCGAAGCGCTTCCGCGATTGGCGAGCATGATCGAGGGATTCGAGCTGCTGGGCGAAGGCGGGCAATGGCAGGCTCGGATCATCGAGCAGGCCGGGGAAGGGGCGGGTGGCGCGGCCGTGGAATTGCTGGGTTGGTCCTTTCCGGAGAGACAGGTTCGCGGTAGCCCGCTCGATTTGCTCTTGCGCAATCCCGTTGCCGCCGGGCGCCCAGGCATTGCGCGGATCGGGCTCCTGCACGCCGATCTGGACGCGTCGGCCGGACACTATGCGCCGATTACGAGCGGCGAGCTCGAGGCGTCCGGCCTCGACGCTTGGCTACTCGGGCATATCCACAATCCCTCCATGCCGGACTCGCTCGCGGCCGGGCAATCGGCCGGAGCCGAGCGCCCGGCCGGTGCGTCGCCGCGCGGCTACCTGGGTTCGCTTGTTGGGCTCGATCCGAGTGAGCTCGGCGCGCGCGGCCCCTGGCTCGTGCGCGTCAACGCGCGCGGCGAAATCACGACGCAACATCTTCCGATTGCGCCTCTTCGTTGGGAGCGGTTCGAGGTCCGGGTCGAAGAGGACGATGGACCAGAGGAAGTGGGCGATCGGCTGCTCGCGGAAATGGTGCGCCAGGGCGAAGTTGTTCAGGCGGACGGGGAGGGGCCGAAAGCTCTTGGCTTGCGTCCCGTCCTGGTCGGTTCGACACGTCACTACGACTCTGTGCACCGCTGCGTTCGCGAAGGGCGTTGGAATGGACTGATGCGCTACGCCGGCAGGACCTTGGTCTTCGTCGATAAAGTGCTGGACCGGCTCGCTCTGGTGCACGATCTCAAAGTGCTGGCCCTGGGCGACGATCCGGTGGCGTTGATGGCCCGGAAGCTTTTGCTGCTGCAAGAGCCGGGTGAGGCGCGCAGCCAGCTTCTCGAATCAGCCCGTGCGGAACTTCGGGGATTGGCCGGGGAGCCTCGCTGGTTGGCTCTCGAGCAGGAGCGCGACGCGCAGGATCCGCTCTCCGATGACGCGGCGGTGGCCGGAATCCTGAGTCAGGCGGGAACGGAGATCTTGGATGCGCTGCTCGCGCAACGGGCGGATGGGGGCGGGGGCCACGGATGAAGCTACGTCGACTCTCGATCGATCGGATGCCGGGCATCGACCGCCCCTTTGAATTGAAGGCGTTAGGCGACGGGCTCAACATCGTCGTCGGCCCCAATGGCATCGGGAAATCACAGGTCTGTGCGGCGGTCAGGGCCTTGCTCTGGCAC
>CAZMFM010000129.1:0-12720 GCA_964565565.1 uncultured Spirochaetaceae bacterium
GAATTTCCGGCTTGATCTGACCGGCCCCCTAACCCTTGTCCGACCCTCCCCCTAGCCCCCCTAACCCCCCCCCTAATCCTTCCGCCTGATCCGCGTAAGCCTCTGGACGACTCATGCCTCATGTTCGCGTGCGTGACCTCGAGATCTACTACGAAATTCACGGCTCCGGGCCGAGACTTTTCTTTGTCGGTGGAAGTGGCGGAGATCTGCGGGACAAGCCGAATGTCTTTGACGGCCCGCTGACGAGGCATTTCGAGGTGCTCTCATTCGATCAGCGAGGCCTCGGTCGAACAGAGATTCCGCAAGGCCCCTACTCGATGGGTGACTATGCGGAAGACGCTGCGGCGCTATTGCAGGCGCTCGATTTCGGACCGAGTCTTTTGATGGGCGTTTCTTTTGGCGGCATGGTCGCCCAGGAACTCCTGTGCCGACATCCGGAGACTGCGACGCGTGTCGTGTTGGCTTGTACTTCAGCAGGCGGTCAAGCGGGCGCCTCTTATCCGCTTCACACCTTGCAGGATCTCTCCCCACGCGATCGTGCCCTTCGCATGATCGAAATATCGGATACCCGCTATGACGAAAAGTGGCGGAGGCAGAATCCAGACGAGGCGGCCCGGCTACTCGAGATGGCGTTGGAACGTGGCCAGTCTCACGACCTGGGCGACCGGGAGAGAGAGGCGAAGAGGGGGCAGCGTCTACAACTCGAAGCGCGCTCTCACCACGACACCGTTTCACGCTTGGTCGTGGCCACCATGCCCATTCTGCTTTGCGCGGGTCGGTACGATGCAATCGCTCCGCCAGTGAACCAGCATGCCCTCGAGGCGGCTCTGCCGAATGCGGCGCTCGAGTTCTTCGAGGGTGGACACCTCTTCATGGTTCAGGACCGCACGGCATTCGGAAAGATCGCTGATTTCCTGTTGGACGGAGACGCCAGCTCGGCGCATTAGAATCGCCGCGTTTCGCCGATCTTGAAGACCCACGCCGCATTCGTGCCGAGCGGACTCGCCTTCGCGGCCGCCAGGAAACGTTGGGGCGGTTCGTCGAGGGGCTCATCGGACAAGTCGAAGGTCCCGAAGTGGATCGCGAGCGCCGTCTGGGCGTCGAGATCGATCGCGGCGCGAATGGCTTCTTCCGGATTCATATGAGAATCCTTCATCATCTTCGTAGGCTCGTAGGCACCGATCGCGACCGCCGCCAGATCGAAGGGCCCGTGGGATTGGCCGATTCGCGCAAATCCGTCGAAGTATCCGGTGTCGCCACTGAAGTAGAAATTTCTCTGTGGGCCTTCGATGGACCAGGAAGACCAGAGTGCTTTGCGATCATCGCCTAATCCTCGTTTGCTCCAATGTTGCGCGGGCAGGCAGTGGATCGTGACGTCGTCATGTCGAGTCGAATCCCCCCAATCGAATTCTTCGACCCTTTCGATTCCTTCCTCGCGTAGCAGCTCGCCATTGCCGAGCGGGACGAGGAAGCGTGTCTCGGGGTCGCGCTCGGCGAGTGTTATGAGGGTCGGAAGATCCAGATGGTCATAGTGGTTATGCGAGATGACGACGAAGTCGATGGGCGGTAGGTCCTCGATCGCGAGGCCGGGTGAGACGAATCGCCTGGGTCCCGCAAAGGAGATGGGACTCGGTGTGTCGGACCAGATCGGGTCGGTCAGGAAAGTCACATGATCCGTTTGCACCAGCAGCGTCGCATGCCCCACCCAGGTCACTGTCGGTTCGCTGTGTCGGGCGTTCTGTCGTAGAAAGGCGCCGTCGTTCTTCAGCCGCGCCGGCTCCCCACGTCGGCTTCGGAAGAGTCCCCCTGCGCGCCGCAGGAAGAAGGGGAAGCGAACACCCAGACTGCCGTGCGAGGGGACGCCGTTGCCGTTCATGAAGCGCCCGTCGCCATCCCGAGGTGCCGGTCCAAGTTCGGCGGCTGTCGGGAGCGAGCGGTGCAGAGAGAAGGGAGCCGACGCCCAGATTGCGAGGGACGAACTCAGAATGGCCAGGCCGATCGCGCAGGCCAAGAATGCGACGTAGAGGCGCTGGAATCCCATAGCAGGATCGTAACGCGATTCGGCCGATTTCCCCGTCGAGAGACGTGGTACGATCATGGGATTCAACTGGAGAGACCTCGTACGCGATCGGGAGCCACTATGAGCGAAGCCGTCAAGTCAGATTCGATTCCCTCGCTGGGGCAGGCGGGTGCCGACCCCTATTCCAGACCGATCGAGAAAATCGACGTCTCCGATCCTGAGCTTTTTGAGACGGAAACGCTTTGGGGATACTTCGAACGACTCCGCAAGGAAGATCCCGTTCACTATTGCGCGGAAAGCGAGTTCGGCCCCTACTGGTCGGTGACTAGATTCGACGACATCGTCACCGTCGAGAAGGACCCCGAGACCTACTCGTCGGCGCATAGCATCACGGTCGGCGATCCTGATCCGAGCTTTCCGCTCGAGGCGGGCTTCATCACGATGGATGGACCCGAACACGCGGCACAACGAAAAATCAGCCAACCGGTTGCTGGTCCCCGCAATCTCAAGCGGCTCGAGCCGATCATCCGCGAGCGGGTGATCGAGATCATGGAAGGGCTCCCAATCGGCGAGACCTTCGATTGGGTGGACAAGGTTTCGATCGAACTGACGACCGGCATGCTCGCGACGCTCTTCGATTTTCCCTGGGAGCATCGACGCAAGCTCACTTTCTGGTCGGACGCAGCCACGGGCGGGTCGCAGGGCGGCGGGACGGATGTGACGGAAGAAGAGCGCGAGGCCGCGCTGATGGACTGTCTGAAGGAGTTCCAGGTGCTCTGGAAGGAGCGCGAAGGGAAGGAACAAGGAGATCAGCTCGACCTGATCACGGCCATGGCCAATTCCCCGGTGACCCAGAAGCTCAAGCCGATGGAATATCTCGGGACGCTGGTTCTGTTGATCGTCGGTGGCAATGATACGACGAGAAATTCCTTGACCGGTGGGGTCCTGGCCTTGAACGAGAACCCGGATGAATATCAGAAGCTGCGCGACAATCCGGATCTCATCCCGAATATGGTGAGCGAGATCATTCGTTGGCAAACGCCGCTGGCTCATATGCGGCGAACGGCGACCCGCGATACGGAACTGGGCGGTAAGCAGATCAAGAAGGGCGACAAGGTCGTGATGTGGTACGTGTCGGGAAATCGCGACGATACGGTCATCGACCGCGCCGATGAATTCCTGATCGATCGTGCGAACGCGAAGCAGCACCTCTCTTTCGGCTGGGGCGTTCATTTCTGCATGGGGAGTCGCTTGGCCGAAATGCAGCTACGGATTACATGGGAAGAGGCGATGAAGCGATTTCGCATGATCGAAGTCGTCGGCGAACCCGTCCGGGTTCGATCCAATTTCGTGAAGGGTTTCCTCGAACTGCCGGTACAAGTCCATCCCTGGTAGTCGTGCCATCTAGTCGCGCCATGTCGTCGTCCCGAATCGGCGAATAACATCTGGCAACCCAACACGGCGGGTTGCCCCATTCATTCGCAGTTGCAAAAAGGAGACAATCGATGTCCTTGTCCATGACCCAATCCGAGCGCGAGGCCTTTCTGGTCGATCTGCATGTCGGGGTGATCTCGATCGAGCGATCGGACGGTCCGCCGCTCGCAGTGCCGATCTGGTACGACTACTCGCCCGCGGCCGGGGTCTGGATCCTGACCGGTGCGAACTCGCTGAAGGGGCAGGCCTTGCAGAAGGCCGGGCGATTCACATTGGTCGCCCAGACGGAGACGCCGCCCGTCTATCAATATGTCAGCGTCGAAGGGCGGATCGTCGAGACTCGCGCGGCGGAGCTCGAACGCGACCAAAGGCCCATGGCCCGCCGCTATCTGGGCGTCGAGCAGGGTGACGCCTACGTCGCAGGCGGTGGGGAAGAGGAGAACCTCGTCTTCGTCATGCAGCCGGACCGCTGGCGTACAGTCGACTATCGCAAGATGGGCGCGAGCTAGCCGCCGGCCTTCAGCCCTCTCGGACTGGCTGGGTTGGCCGGGTCATTGGCTCTGGTCTTCGCCGCTCTGATCGAGCTCGGCTTCTCGGTCGGCCCGCATTTTCGCCAATCGAGCCATCTGGTCGTGCTTGAACGAAATGAAGATTCCCTCCGCTTCGGCGCAGAGTGTCCCGTTTGCTTCGAGGCGCGCACTGGTAAAGATCTTGCGGCCTTCGACGCGGTCGAGGCGCGCCTCGAAGAGGAGCGGCGTGTGGAGGGGTGTTGGGCTTCGATATTTGACCGTGAGCGTACCCGTCATGCCCGCATTGCCAGACAGCGACTGAACGAAACCGAGCACTTCGTCGAAGGCGGCGGCGATGAAGCCGCCATGAACGGAGCCGGGGGGGCCTTCGTAGGCCGAACCGAAGACGGCGGTCGCGTGCGCATGGCGATCATCCTTTCGGCCAATGGTGATCGGCGGTGCGAGGGGGTTCGCCAATCCGATCAGGGGGCTTTGATCGAAGAAGGCGCCGACGTCTCCGGCGTTTGCGGATTCACCATAGAGGCGCGCATCCTTCAGCCGCGGGTGACCCTTGAGCGCCTCCGCGTATCGTTCTAGCGCTTCCGCTGCGCGGCTCAGTTCATCGACGGGCGCGTTGCTCGGTACCAGGCGTTCGATGACCAATCGCATCGCGCTGGCCAGTCGGCGCTTCTGTTTCCACATCTCGGTTTGGCTGAGCTTCGTCGCGTCCCAATGCGGCGTGACTTGCGCGACCTCTGTGGTGTCTTTTCCTGGCGGCTTCTCGATCTCGGACACGATCTCTCCCTGGTTCTTAACGTGTCGCGAGGTGCGCCCACTTCGGTGGTAACGAGACATCCCGATTCGGCGCCGGGGGCGGGATGTTCAGTTCCTTCGGCGGCTGCCATTTCATCGCGCGCATGGTCTGTCCGATATGCGTCATGTTCAACATGTCGTGGCTATAACAGAAGAGGCCGTCGCCGGCGTAGTAGAGAATCGAAAGGCCGGGGACCAACCAGGGCGTGCCGTCTTCTTTGTGTCCCAGGATCTGATCCCATTGGCTGATCAGTCGGTGGCCGTCGCATTGAGTCCAGTTTTCGATTGTCGACCAGCCATGACCCGTGAGGCCGGCCATCGACTTTTCGAAGAATTCGCGGATGCCTTCACGGGATTCGACTCGGCCCCAGGCCGGATCGATGTAGGCGGCATCCTCGGTGAAGAAGTCGGCCAACACCGACCATGTCTGCTTGCCTTCGTCGATTTCGTCGCGTGTCGCGACGAAGCGCCGGTAGCTGGCGAGTGCTTCTTCCTTGATCGAGTCAGGCATCGAATGATTCCTCTCCGTGTTCGGGTTTCTGGATTCTTCGGCTTGGATTCAGATAGATAGTCGTCTCGGCAGGCGCGCGCGGCAACCCTTATCATTCGTCCAAGCTCCATGGCGGCGAAGGGAATGCGAACCATGTTCATGAACGACGATCCATCCAACCTTCATTTCGCGCGGCGGAGCCGATCGGTCAGCTTCGAGAACCCGACCGGTGCCAAAGGGGCCGGGGGAGCCGCGCACGGCGGTCGCAAGGGTGCGCCGAATCGGTACTTTCGTCCTGGCGAGACGGTGATCCTCGCGGATCTCGACGGGCCCGGAACGCTTCGGCATTTCTGGGTGACGATCTCGCCGATGCCACCCGAGATCATGCGTGCCGTTCGGCTCGAGGTCTTCTACGACGACATGGACGAGCCATCGGTTTCGGTTCCCCTGTTGGACTTCTTCGGAGCCGCCCATGGTCGGCCGACTCCGCTCACGACGGCGCTGACCACCGTTCAAGAGGGCAGGGGCTTCAACGCCTACTTCCCGATGCCCTTTCGCAAGCACGTCTGTGTACGGCTTTCGAACGAAAGCCCGCTCGCCTTTCCCCTCTACTATCAGATTGACTACACGCTCGAAGAGCAGGTCGAAGACGATCAAGGCCTTCTTCACGCCACTTTTCGGCGTGAGAATCCGACCGTGATGAAGCGCGACTTCGTGATCGTCGAGGGCATTCACGGTCCGGGTCGTTTTCTGGGTTGTGTCGTGGGCATTCGCATTTTGCAAGATGATGTCTTCGCCTGGTACGGCGAGGGCGAAGTAAAGATGTTCATCGATGGTGATCGCGATCTGCCGACAATTTGCGGAACTGGGCTCGAAGACTATGCGGGGACAGCCTGGGGAATGGGTGCACACGAGACACCCTTTCAAGGGGTGCCCCTCGAAGTGATCGACCCCGAGGCGAAGCAACCGATGCCCGACTTTGCCAGTTTCTATCGCTGGCATCTGCCGGACCCGGTGGTCTTTCGCGAAGATTTGAGGGTCACGATTCAGCAGATTGGGGCCGTCTTCATCACCCGGGGCGATGAACTGAAACGGAAATTCGTCGAAGCCAATCATCCGCTTGCCGGACCCGGATGGCAGGGCCGGCGCGGCGAGGTCATCGAGGATTGGGCCATCGCCGAAAGGGTCGATGACTATTGTGCGACGGCCTTTGTCTACGCGAGCGTTGCGCAGCCGGTTGCCAGGTATGACGCCTCCGTGGCGACGGCCGATCTCGAGCGGAAGCCCTATGAACAACCCGGGGCCTTCGAGAAACGCTCTGCCGCGTTGGGCGCTCGGGCCGATCGTTAGTTCGCCGTAGAGGTTTCGCGGCCGTCGGCTGCCTGCGCCCGGTCGAAGCGTACGGCAATGAAGAGCAGGGCTGCGGCCGCGACCGTCTCGATCAGGATGAATTCGCTGGCGAAGTCGGCACCGTGAACGGCCCAGGCCAGCGTACGCATGATGGCAGCGCCCGCCAGGAGCATCGCGCCCCCACGAAGCCAGGTGCCACTCATTCGTACAGCACCGAGCATGGTCATCGACCCCAAGGCGAGAAAGAAGCTCGTGAAATCACCGACCTGGGTGCTCCGTGCGAGTCCGTCGAGCAATGGCATGCCCAGGGCCTTGGCAGCGCCCGCCGGGTCGATCATCCAACTGAGGGCCTGCGCCAGAAACAGGCCACCAATCAATCCGGCGATGACGCGAAGTGGCATTCAGAACTCTCCTTGTTCACTGATGTTCATTGATGTTCATCGATCCGAAAAGGACAATTCGATCTGGCTCAGATGGTCGATCAACTGATCGAGATTGTCCGCACGAAGGGGCACATAGCGCTCAACGTCCGGTGCCAGCCAATAGGTTCGACCGTCGGAATCGCCGGTGTCGCGGCCCTGGCGGTCATGATCATTGCCGTCGTCATTGCGGCCGCCATCGCCATCGCCATCGCCATCGTCGGCGAATCCGAGCCCGTCCCGACGTAGTGACCGCTTGCGAACGCGGTGCCCGGCGGTCAAAGGCAGGTCCTCGACCAGACGAACGATGATCGGCCGGTCGATGTCCTTCAGGCGTCGGCGAACGGCGCTTCTGAGCTGCTTGGGATCGAGTTTCTTTCCCGGCGCCATGGTGATGGCGGCAGCAGGCACTTCATATTTGATTCCCGGCAACTTCAGGCCATAGACCGCGGCGAGATCGACGCCCTCGACTTCGCTCGTCAAGACGTCTTCCGCCGCCGTCGAAGTGACGGCGCCTCTGGCCGTGTGAATGACATCGCCGACGGGGTCGACGCGCCAATAGTCGCCATCCTCATCGACGCGCACGAGGTCGCCGGTACCGAGCCAAGCATCACCAGGTTCGAAGACGCCGCGCAGTGGGCGCCCTCCGAGCTCGCCGCGTTCGCGATCGATCCGCTCGACCAACAGACCGATCTCGCCCGGCTTGCATCGGCCCGCAAATCCCGAGGCTTGTTCGGCGAGCTTGCCTGCGTCGAGGTTCCAGGCCGCCACGTCGAGCTCGCCTCCCCCGGGCAGCGGGCGACCAAGGGAGCCGATTTTTTCCCCAGTCAAGTTGACGAGTACGGCATTGCCTTCGGTCGAGGCGAAGAATTCGACGACGTTGGCAGGCGCGAAGCGCTCCATCATCCGTCGCCAGAGACCTTTCGGCATGCCGCTCCCGGCGAAGAGCCGGATTGAATGGTGGCGTTCGTGTTGTGATTCGACGCTGTGGACCAGCGGGCGGCAAAGCGACCCGGTATAGAAGACAACGTTGACGCCGTAGCGGCGAACGTCCTTCCAGAACAGGTCCGGGTCGATCGTCGTGCCGAATTCCGAAGCCATCGCCAGACGCGCACCGCTGACCAGGGCGCCGCCGATGCAGACCAGGATCCCGGTCGCATGATGAATCGGCGAACGACAATAGACGGTGTCTCGCGAGGTCAATGCGCAGCTCGTGGCCGTGCCGTAGGCAGAGGTGGCCCAACGTCGGTTGCTGACACGATTCAAACGCAGATGATCGCCGTCGCCGTCGCCGGTGATGAGTATGAAGGCTAGTTCTCCCGCCAGGCCGGGATTGGGCGAATACCATTCGGGCAAATCGATGCTGTCCGGGTCGATCGCCTCCATGTCGATGAGTCCCGGTGCCAGGGTGCGGGGTTCGCCGCCGCCGCCGAGCACCAAAACGGTGAAGCCCGGCGGTGGGGAAATCGTCTCGGCACGTTCGGGGTCGCAGAGGAGATGTTCGACCGGCGCCACCTCGAGCTGCCTGGTCAGGGAAACATCGGAGCGAAGAAGAACGGGGACGGCTCCGATTCTCGAGAGTGCGACCGCTGCGGCCACAGCACTCGGGCGCGTGACCATCAAGAGCCCGACGTGTTGCCCGTGTCGGATGCCGCAAGAGATCAGCCCACGAACGATGTTGTCGATGCGAACGTCGGCGGCCTGGTAGCTATGGGCTCGACCTTCGAAGAGAAAGAACGTGTCGTCGGGGGCATCTTTTGCACGTTCGCGAAGTGAGAGTCCTGGGCTGACTTGCGTGCCTGTGCGAATTTCAGCGAGTCGATTGAGGCGGGGGAGCTGGGGCGCAACGTTCTGGATCAGACGGCCGAGTATGCCAACCCGGTTCGTCATCCCCTGGATGGCGCCGCCAAAGAGATTGATGCTGAGATCCCAGGTCAGGGACGCGGCGGCGAGCAAATCGTCGACCGGTGTCGCCTTGACGGGCTCGTTTGCGCGTTCCCGCAATCGCGAGGCCGCCGCCGGTAGCGCTCCCCGATCGTCGGACCACGCGAGCCACTCGATCACGGCAGGCCAGGTCACTTCATTGGCCCGCGAACCCACCACCAGACCGAAATGCCCGGCCGGCACTTTGATCTGGTAACACGCCGCCTGTGGCGCAGCCGCATAGATCGCGCGAACCGTTCGCGGCGGTGCGATCGAATCGGAAGAGCCCACGAAGGCCAGGATCGGACAGGTGATATCCGCCAGCGTGATCGTCTGTTCGTTGATCACGAGTCCGCCCTGAAGCAAGCGGTTCTGCGCGACGAGTTGCTTCAACAAATCGGTCAGCGCCGGACCTGGGAAGGCAGTCCAACCCTCTCCGCCCATGAAGCGACGCATGCCCTCACGCTTCTGGAGCGCTTCACGATCGTAGAGCCGGCGAGCGAAATCGATTCGCTGTTGAACGGTCTTGATCGGATCCATGAGCTGAAATCCGATTCGCGTCGCCCAGGCTGGGATGCCGGATGGCATCAAGGCTTCCTGGATTTTTCCGAAGCGTTCGATGGACTCGATGACGAGTTCCGTCGGAAGGTTGATCGGGATGCCCTTGTGGAGATCGACGCCGCTGCCGAAGGTGACGAGCGAGGCGATGCCGTCCGAGCGACGATAGGCGGCGGCTTGATAGGCAAACATTCCGCCCTGCGAATAGCCCATGAGATGCACGGGCTGTCCGGTTTCTTTTCGGACGGTGTCGATCGCTTCGGACACTGCGAGCACATGATCGGTCAGCGTCCGGTCGAGCCCGCCCTGTTCGTCTTCCGGGGAGCCGAAATCGACGACCCAGGGATCGGCGCCCCCCTCATGAAGGCAGGAGACCGCGCTGGCATTCGGTGCGACGTCCCAGACATCGGCGGTCATCATCAGGGGTGGAACGAGCAGTACCGGGGGGCGAGGGGGTGCGGGCTCGTCGCCGCATTCTTCGGCATCGACTAACGCGTCTTTGTCATCGGGGAAGTAGCGTCGGAGCCGATGGTGGTCGCCGATGTCCGCGACGACGAAGGGCGAGGGCTCCCGTTCCGCGATTCCACCGAAGCGAGCGATCTCCATGCCATTTCGCATCGCCGCGACCAAGCGCTCGAAGCCGCCCTCTGGTGCCCTCGGGCCCCGGACGTCCTCTTTGGACTCTTCGTTTTCGCTCGATCTAGGCATGAGAGAGGGCGCCTCACTGACGACTCGCAAGTCGCGCAACTTCGAATGGATCCGCGGGTCGATTGTATCTCAAATGAGTGACGGCGTGGGCCGCCGTGCGAGGGTGCGATGCGCTGCCTCAGTGCCGCGAGGCTCATTGTGGGCCCAACAGCGTGAAGGGCAGGTCGTTTCAGCCGCTTTGACTGCCAAGATCGGCGGCGAGGAAATGGTGAACGGTGCGCACGACTTCCTCGTCGAGTTCGGGCCACTGCTCCGGGTTGACGCCGAGATAGTGTCCGGGGACCGCCCGCAGCGCAGAGAAAAGCATGGTCGTGACCAGGGGAACGTTGCAATCTCGGATGCTGCCATCTTCGATGCCGCGTTCGATCAGGCCTGCGATGCGGCCGACATGCGCGAGTTCGTAGGTGACAATGACCTTCATGTGCGCGTGTTTGAGAGACCAGACATTCGCGGCGACCGGAAGCTCGCCTTCGGTTCGGATGCGGCCGCGAATGGCTACGACGTAGAGTTCGATCGCTTCGAGTCCACTCCCTTCGCTCTGATTCACCGAAGCCAGGGTCTCGCCGACGATTTGTTGGGCACGCTCGAAACAGGCGAAGACCAGATCTTCTTTGCTCTTGAAGTAGTAGTAGAGCGAGGCATTCCGAATCTCGAGCTCGTCGGCGATATCAGTGAGCGACATGCCGGCATAGCCCTTTCGATTGATCAGGCGGGATGCGACACGCAGGATGGCCTCGCGCTTGAGGCGGTGTTGTTCTTCTCTCGCTCCGGCCCAGGCGCTCCGCTTGGCCTTTGCCTTTGCCTTTGCCTTCGGCCGAGTGCGCGTCGCAGCCTTCGCGACCCGGTGGCTGCGCGCCGACTTCTTCGGACTCTCCGTCGAGGCCTTCTTGCGAGTCGCTTTCCGACCAATGCTTTTTTTCTTCTTCATCGTGACGTCCAATGATCGAGCCGCCGAACTAGAAGTTGTACCCAACTCGAATCCCACCGCTGCGTGGATTGTCGTAGTAGTAGGCGCGGTAGATTCCGCCGACGATCTCCTGATTCGTCTTGACCTCTTCGTTCTCGAGGTTGCGCGCGAAGACTTCGCCCCAGAATTGTTCACTTTCGGAGCGCCAGATGATTCGAGCATCTGTTCGCGTGTAGCCGTCTGCGACGTCGTTCGAGTTTCCGTATTGTCGAAATTGGACTTCGTCGCGGTAGTAGAAATCGACGCGAGGCATGAAGGTTCCGTGGCGACCCGCCTCGATGATGTACATGACGCCAACCGAGGCGGTAAATCGAGGGCTGCGCGGCACCCGGTTGCCGTTCAGATTGACCAGTGTTGCACGCTCTCCGAGCGGCTGACTGAAATCTTGTCGGGTGTTGTCGGCGTCGGTGAAGTTGGAATCGTATTCGGCTTCGAGCCAGCCGAAGCTGCCGTTGAGAATCAGATTCTGGGTTGCAACCGCTGTCCAGTCGACTTCGACGCCATAGGATTTGGCGGACGGAACATTCCTTGTGATCGGCAAACCGCCTTCAGTCGCGCCAATCTGTATATCCGTCCAGTCATACCAGAACCCAGTGATGTTGAATGTGAGGAGGTTCTCGAACCAAGCGTTCTTGATCCCAGCCTCGACGGCGAAGATCTCCTCCTGCTCGAAAGAGGTCTCTTGAGCGAAGTTGAACCCTCCGGCTCGAGCGCCTGTACTGACAGACACCCAGAAGAGATTGTGGTCGGTCGCCTCCCATTCGATTCCGACTTTCCAGGTTCCGGATTGCCAGGATTTCTGATCCTGGATCCCGAGCTGGAGAATTTGGAGACCTAGGAGAGGGACGCCGGAGACGCCGACGAATGACTGCGCGACGGTTTTGTCGTTCCAGTCACGATAGGTGTAGCTATATCGTCCACCGGCGCTGAGCGTTAGGCCTTCCAGGACTTCCCAACTCAGGTTCGCGTAGAGACCGAATACGTGGTTGTCGACTTCGGCGAGGGCATTGGTAAAGACATCGTAGGGGGTGTCGAATACTTTCAACGGGGGGCAGCTCGGGGCGTAGGTCTGGAAAGACGTCGGGATGGGGCAGGTGTCGACGAAACTGATGCCATCCGGTGCCTGGAAGAAGCCCGTCGGATACGCAGGATGCAGGAAGAACGGAAAGGCGTCGGCGGTGGCCTGGTCATCTCGGATGTCGGCCTGCGTACGCGGCGTCCAGTCGTATTGATAGATCGCGCCAATCGTGTAATCGAATGGTTTTTCCCAGGTGGAGTTCACGACGAACTCCTGGGAGATCTGGCGAGATTCGTCGGTCAGGTCCAAGGTCGAGATTGGGAGGCTCGATAGGTCCTGGTCTCGGTGGATGAAAAAGTCGGTGCTCTGGTATCCGGTGATTGAATCGAGGTTGAAGTTTTCGGCTTCCCAGTCGATCAAGAGCGTCGCCGTCCACACGGTGATGTCCGACCGTTGGGGTTCATTCGATGTGCCCTTGTAAGGGCTGTTTGGGTTCGGCAATGCGCCGGCA
>CAZMFM010000130.1:0-12645 GCA_964565565.1 uncultured Spirochaetaceae bacterium
GCGGGCCGATTCTATTTTGGAGCTGATCGATCGTGACCGACCGAAGCCTTGGGCCGGCTACCCTTTGAGGTCGAGGTCGGAGGCGAGTCCGGCCGCACGACTGGCACCCATCGTCTTCGCCTTCATCTCGACGAAGTCGGCCGAGACCGGCGCAATCTGCTTCGAGTAGGCCGAGAGCAGTACGCGGTCCGCAAGCAGGCTGATCAAGCGAGGGCAGCCCTGCGAAAACCAGTAGAACACCGCATCGACCCCGGGCTCGAAAATTTCTTCGTAGCGCCCGCCAGCGACATCGATACGATGAGCCAGATAGGGATGGACCTGCTCGGGTGTGAGGGGCTCCATATGATGCTCAAGCGCGATTCGTTGGCGCAATTGACGAAGTGAAGGACTCGCCAACTTACGGATCAGCTCCGGCTGCCCGGTCAACACGATCTGCATCAATTTGGCGGTATCGGTCTCGAGGTTCGAGAGCAAGCGAACCTCTTCGAGGGTCGCCGAATCGAGATTCTGCGCTTCGTCGATGATCAGGACCGTATTGCGACCTGTACGGAGCCGCTCGAGAAGCATGCGGTTGATTGCGATCAGGTAGTCGGCGGTCGATTCGAAACGACCCTCGATGCCAAACTCCGCCGCGATCAGCTTGAGTAGGTCGAGGGGTGTCAGCCCGATCGTGTTGATGATCAGCGCCGTATCCGTATCGCGGGGAAGCTCGCGCAGTGCCGCTCGGAGCAGTGTCGTCTTGCCGGTCCCCACCTCACCGGTCAGCAGCAAGAAACCCTTGTTGCGTGTAATGCCGTAGATGAGGGTCGCTAGACCTTCCTCATGAGTCTCCGACAGCCACAGGAAGCGCGGATCGGGAGTGAGCGAAAAGGGCAGCTCACGTAGACCAAAGAAGCTCTCGTACATCTTCTCGCCTTCGACTCCTCACAATGCCCACGCCAATGCCAATACCTTGCCGACAGAACCAATCCTAGGTGAGTGCCCCTCCGGCCACCATTCGGTACGCCAAACTCACCACTATGTTCGAGCGTCAATCAGCCAGCGACAAATATTCTCAATCCGAGTGACCGGTCGCGGCAAGCAGGACGCAGTCACCCGGCGCCTCAGAAGGATTGGCTGCCTGCGGCAACGCTTCCGGCGGCGGTGCCAATGGCGATAAAGGGTTGGAAGGGGAAGAGCAGCATCTGCACCGCGTATCCGATTTTCGCAAGCACCGTGGGCGGCACGATGATCAGGTCCCCTTTGCGAATCGCAATATTGGTCGAGAGGTTCCCTTTCGAGATGTCGGAGAGGCGCACTCGAATCACTTTCGTCTCGTTCCCGATCGTTCGAATCACCCGAATCGAATTGAGCGAAGCAAAGGGCCTGGCCCCACCGACCCGACCGATCGCCTCCGATAGCCGGGTATCTGTATCGAGGGGGAAAGTCCCTGGGCGAACGACTTCGCCATAAACGGTGACAAACTGACTGGGCGAGTTGACGACCGTGACGTTGACAGAGGCGTCGCGCTTGAATCGACCGATTTCTTGCTGGATCGCTGCAGCGATTTCGAAGGGCGTTCGACCGGAGGCCTGGACGTCGCCTATCAGATCAATCGAGATCATTCCGTCTGGGCGAACGCGGACTTCGCGAGAGATTTCCGGTTCCGGAAGAATGGTCACCAGGAGTTGATCGGGGGCACCAACGACATAGCCGGAAACCGGGGGCGCTGGAGGCGGCGGTGCCGGCTTGGGCGTGAAACATCCGGCCAGGCCGACGATCGCGAGACAGAGTAGGGCGATCCGAATTTCGCCCTCGCGTCGAGAGAGGATGCGCTTGGCATGACTCGCCCGGTGCCATGTTTGCTTCAGGTCAGTGGAATTTCGTACGTCCAATTTTCCCCCTCGTCACGTATCGCGACACTGCGGCCAGGCCCGAATCGCCTTGGCCGATACGCTATCGGGCTAGGCAGGGGGTGCGCAAGCAACGAGGCGAAGCGGGAGCGTGCGAGTCGTCCACTTTCAGGCAACCGACTTATTCAAAACGAATCGGAAGAGGGTCTCGCCGATCTGGATCTCGTCGCCTTCAGCCAGACACGCCGAACGGACTCGTTTGCCGTTTACCTTCGTGCCATTCGTCGATTGCAGATCTTCGATGACATACCCAGGCGCGTCATCATCAAAGAGAATCAGCGCATGTTCGCGACTGATCCCCTCATCAAGCAGCGTGATATCCGTCGTAGGATTGCGGCCAATCACGACTTCTTCCGACTTCAAGTCGTAAGTCATTCCCTCAAACCCACCGTTCAAGATCTCCAACCGACCGCACAGTGCCGAATCGAGTTCGTTCATCCCACCATTCCCTTCCGACGACCCCCTTCAGAGAACAGAGTGCCGGGGCTAGCACGCACCGATCGCGTGAACCTCTATGGGATATCGGCATGCACGGCGGGCGTCTTGAGAGCACCCGCGCTCGTCTCGTTGCGATTCAGACCCGAGTGGCCGAAGGAAGTCGGCGGTGGCAAAGCGCTGGAATCGCTGCTCGGACATTGTCCACGGCCCGATTCAGACAATCCGCAACGAGCACGCACGGTTCATCGCCGGCCTGGGCGATGACCAATCCCCATGGATCGATGATGAGCGACCGGCCGTAGCTGGATCGATCCGCGCTGTGGTGGCCACACTGGGCCGGGGCGATGACAAAAGCCTGGCTCTCGATCGCACGCGCCCTGAGGAGTACCTCCCAGTGGTCTTTGCCCGTTTCCCGGGCGAAAGCGCTCGGCACAGTGAGCCACCGTGCCTCACGCTCGACGAGCCCGCGATAGAGTTCAGGAAAACGCAGGTCGTAACAGATCGACAGGCCAACGACTCCGAAGGGCGTCGTCGCCGTCACGATTTCCTCACCCGGTTTGAAATGGAGGGATTCCCGGTAGCTGTCTTCGCCATCTGGCCCGAGCGACACGTCGAAGAGGTGGATCTTTCGGTAGCGCGCGACCTCGATACCCTCTGGCGAGAACATCAAGCTGGTGTTGTAGACGCGCTCATCCCCGACGATCTGCTCTGGAAGAGTCCCGCCCAACAACCAGATCCGATGACTGCGCGCCCAATCGGAAAGGCGGCGAAGAATCTCACCGTCGCTTCCCTGTGCACAGGGAAAGGGTTCGCCTTCGCGGCGCATATAGGCAAAATTTTCCGGCAGGGCGATGAAGGTCGCTCCGCGCTCCGCCGCCTCGAGGATTCCCCGCTCAGCGGCATCGAGGTTGGCAGCGAGATCATCGGTCGAGCAAAGCTGAACGATTCCAACGCGGACAGCGTCGTTGTGGCCCATGCCCATCCCCATGCCAGTGCCCATGAGATGCCAGTGCCCGTGAATGACGGACGTCTACGACGGGCCTAAATCGAGCGACCGATCAGCCGCGGAACTCACCCGGGTCGACACCGGTGCGGCGAATCACATCGTAGAAATCCTTGCGGTCCTTCTTGGCCATGCGTGCTGCACGACTGATATTGCCCGAACATCGACGCAGCAAGCCTTCCACGTATCGGGTCTCAAAGGCCCGTTTGGCATCCTTGAACGACGGAACTTCGTCGCCTTCGGTCGACAGCATGAGCGCTTCCGCCGAGATCGCCCCCTGGCCGGCCAGTCTGATCGCTTGGCGAATTCGCTCGCGCAGTTCGCGGACATTGCCGGTCCATGGTTCTTCGACCAGCCAACGCCTCGCATCCGCGCTGAATCCAACGATTTCGACCGAATCCGCCAATGCGAACTCCGCCAGGAAGTGAGCGGCGAGAGGCAAGATGTCCTCACTTCGATCCGCCAACGCCGCGATCTGAATCCGCTGCCCGGGAATCGCAGAGAGATCGACATCGGTCCCAGTGGAAACCGTGGCAAGCACCCGAGCACGGGACGCGAATCCCGCCGACTCACGAATCGCATCGCCCAGACGCGCGAGTGCCGCCAAGCTGAGACGTTCGACCGCTTCGATCAACAGCGTGCCGCCTTCGGCCCGAGCGAATGCGCCGCCCAAAGCAGAGGCGCCGCCCAAAGCAGAGACGCCGTCCAAAGCAGAGACGCCATCACCAAAGAGTTCGCCCAGCTGGTTGGCCTCGCCGATTCCGACGATGCTCAGCTCGACCAGCGGTCCGCCGGCGCGCGCACTCCATTGGTGGATGGCGCGCGCAACATGCTTTCGCCCGCTACCGCTAGGCCCCGTCAGCACCACGGCATCATTGGACCGGGCGATGGCACTCGCCTGATCGACGACGGCTTGCATTGGCGCGCTCGCAGAAATGATACGATCATTGCGCCGTCGGCCGATCGACTGTCCGGCGCCCGCGAAGCCAGCCGTTCCCGCCGAGCGATCGGGTGATGCGGTTTCGACGCGGCCGGTCGCTCCCACACTTGAACCGGTCGTCAGCGATGACTGTGGTTGTTGCGGTTGTTGCGGTTGTGAATGTTGCTCTGTCATGGCACGAAGCCCCCAGGTAAGATCGTGACCAATCCAGAAGTATTGGGATTCCGGACATTTGTCAATGACTTTTGCGAATCAAATGCACATCGCGTTCGTCTGCGGATCGAATTGACGCCCAATCAGGGCCATACTACTCCGGCGGCGGTTCATTGGGCAACAATCATTTATGGAAGAGACCTGTGTGGACCAAGACCCAACCATCTCCCCCTCGGGTAGGCCCTTGACCGACTCCAGCACCGAGAAGGGGCGAATTCGCCTGCTGTCCGATGCCCTGGTCGATCAAATCGCCGCGGGTGAAGTCGTCGAACGGCCTGCTTCGGTCGTCAAGGAACTGGTCGAAAACAGTCTCGATGCCGGGGCCGAAAAAATTCGCGTCGAAGTACGCGACGGTGGCTCGGCGTTGATCGCGGTCACTGACGATGGCTCCGGAATGTCTCCCGCCGAGCTGCCCATGGCACTTCAACGACATGCGACGAGCAAGCTCTCCAGTGCCGCCGACCTGATGCAGATCTCGAGCTTCGGCTTTCGTGGCGAAGCACTTCCGGCGATCGCTTCCGTCTCTCGCTTCCGGATCCTGAGTCGCGCGCGGGGAGCCGAGCATGGCTTCGAGATTCAATGCGAGGCGGGCAAGGTCTTATACGAACGGGAGGCCGGGGGGCCGGTGGGCACGCGCATCGAAGTCGCAGACCTCTTCGCGTCGGTCCCAGCGCGTCGAAAATTCTTGAAGCGACCGGGAACGGAGTGGGGGCATGTTGCCGATTGGCTGTCACGACTGGCCATGGTGCGTCCCGACATTCACATCGAGGCGCAGCGCGACGATCGAATGGCCTTGGTCTGGCCAGCTTGTCGCGACCCGCGAGACCGCATCGCCGCGATCCTCTCCGACGACGATGCGGCCTGCCTGGTCGAAGTCGACCAACAATCGCCAGCAGGTCGCGTCCATGCATTCATCTCAACGCCGGAACGCACGCGCGCCAACGGCCAGGCCCTCTACATCTTCGTCAATGGACGGCCGGTTCGTGACCGGCTCCTGCGTCACGCGTTGATCGAGGCCTATCGCGACCTGATTCCGCGCGGACGTTTTCCGATCGGCGTGGTCTTTCTCGAAGTCCCCCCCGAGAGCGTCGACGTCAACGTCCATCCCGCAAAATGGGAAGTTCGATTCGCCGATCCGCAATCGATCCACCGGGCGATTCGTCATGCTGTGCGCGATGCGATGTCCTCGCGTCGTTGGCTGGGTGGGATGCAGCGACCGATCGACTCACCCTCAACCTCGGACTTGGGCACGAACTCGGGTTCGAGCGCGACCGAGCCCCGAAGCGAAGCCTCGGGTGCTGTCGGCGATCCGGGCGCTCGAAGCTTGCCCGGCATCCTCTCGCCGGCGACGACCCCTGGAGCGTCCACGGATTGGGTTTTCGCATCCGGTGGCGAAGACGCGGATCAGATCGCGGACCGGGAGGTCAGGGCGGGTCACGACGAGCGACCGCCGGTACCGTCTTTCGGAGATCTACCGCTACTCGGGCAACTTCGTGCGAGCTATCTGCTCGCTGAAACCGAAGACGGTTTGATCGTCGTGGACCAGCATGCCGCTCACGAACGGATCCTCTACGAGGGGTTGCGCGAGCAATGGTTGGCGGCCGGGGTCGCCCGACAAGGACTGCTGATCCCGGAAACCGTCGTCCTGTCGCCACCGAGCCTGGCGGCCATCGAGGAGGCTGGCGACCTCGCCCTGCGCCTCGGATTCGAGATCGAAGTCTTTGGCGAGGACGCGGTCCTGGTCCGAGCCGTGCCGGCCGAGTTGGCCGGTCAGGACGCCGTCGGCCTGGTGACCGAACTCGCCTCGGCCCTTGAGGAGGTCGAGCGGGGAGATGAGTCGGACGCCAGCGCGATTCGCTGGCTTCCCAGGCTCGACCGGCTCTTCGCCACGCTGGCCTGCCACAGCGCTCGCCGTTTCGGCGATCGCCTCCCCGAAGCCGAGCAAAAGGCCATCCTTTCGGGACTCGACACGATTCCCTGGGCACCCACCTGTCCCCACGGCCGACCGGTCGCCATCCTGATTCCGCACTCGGATCTCGAACTTCGCTTCCGACGCCGCTAGCCTCCGCCGCCTCATGGACCAAGCCACTTCGACTCCCGACTCCGAGCAGGACAGCGAGACCCGACCCCCAGTCGTCGTCGTCACCGGCCCGACTGCATCCGGAAAGTCGTCGCTTGCGCTCCTTCTCGCGGAAAAATTTGACGGCGAAATCATCAATGCGGATTCGATGCAGATATTTCGCTTCATGAACATCGGCACCGCAAAGCCATCCGCCGAAGAGCGCACCCGCGTGCCACATCACCTCTTCGATGTTGCCAATCCAAACGAGCCCTATAGCGCCGGACGTTATGCGAGAGAGGCGAGAGAAGCGGCGGCGGCCATCCACGCCCGCAACCGTCCGGTTTTCCTGGTCGGGGGAACCGGTCTCTATATTCGCGCCTTTCTCGATGGCTTGATCGAGACGGGTGGTGTCGTTCCCGGGCTCCGCAAGCAACTCGAGGAAGAGCAGGCTCGCGGTGCAGAAGAGGGCGATCCAGCGCGATTGCATCGACGCTTGGCCGATCTCGATGCCGAAGCCGCAGCCAAGATCCATCCCAATGACCTGCGACGAACGGTTCGTGCCCTCGAGATCCAGCATCAATCCGGTCTGACAGCATCGAGCGTACGAGAGGCCCATGGCTTTCGCGATCGGCCATTTCGTGTGTTGCATCTCGCGATCGATCCGGGACGCGAGGCCCTCAACAAGCGAATCGAGGAGCGTTCCGAAGCCATGATCAAGGCCGGTTTGCTGCGCGAAGTGAGAGATCTTCGCGAACAGGGTTACGGCGCGGACCTGAGGCCCATGCAAGCCATCGGCTATCGGCATATTCAACCGGTCGTCGACGGGGCCGACACATTGGCCAACGCGGTCGAGGCGATGAAAGTCGACACGCGTCGCTTTGCGCGACGGCAACGCACCTGGATTCGCCCGCTGCCCGACGTGCATTGGCACGACCCAGCTGACGTAGACGCGATCGTTTCGCGAGTCGAAGCGTTTCTCGATTCTGGCGCGCCGACCGGGGAATCGAAGCCGTCGGGATCCATCGGGCGCTCGGCGGAGAAAGGGGGGCAGGGAACCGATTCGGCATCCTGACCGAGCCGGTATCCTGCGGCGCAATGAGCCCTCTCCCACGTCTTCCGATCGTGGCCCTCGTCGGCCGTCCGAACGTCGGCAAATCCACGCTCTTCAACCGATACGCGGGCTATCGGCGTGCCCTGGTCGCGGACCAACCGGGACTGACACGCGATCGCATCGTCGAGCGAATCGATGTCGAAGGCCGCATGATCTGGCTGGTCGACACAGCCGGTCTCGATGCCGCCAGGCCCGACGAAAACCTCGAATCCGCAGTCCAGGCCCAGGCCCGGTCCGCCGTCGAAAGTGCGGACGTCATTCTGTTCATCGTCGACGGCAAGCTAGGCCTGGTTCCCGAAGATGAATCGATTGCCGCGACGCTGCGACGATCGGGCAAGGCGATCGGCCTGCTGGTCAACAAGATCGATCAGCCGCGCCATCACCAGGATCGACTCAACGAATTCTACCGCCTGGGCATCGAGCAGACCTATGCGGTCTCGGCCGAGCATGGCGTGGGCGCATTCGCCGCACTCGAGAGTGTGCTCGAGACGTTACCGGCCGAGTTTCACGAGGACCTCGTCGAGCACGAAGGACCAACGACCGAGCAAACACCCACTCGTATCGCGATTGTCGGCCGACCTAACGTCGGAAAAAGTTCAATTGCGAACCGGCTGGCTGGAGAGGATCGGGTAGTCGTCGCCGATGCGCCGGGGACGACCCGCGACGCCGTCGACATTGCGATCACTCGAGACGGCGATGACTACGTACTCGTCGATACCGCCGGACTGCGCAAAGTAGGGCGCCGGCAGGGACCAGGGGAACACGGTGGAGCTTTGATGGCGCTGCGATCACTCGAGCGCGCTGAACTGGCGCTGTTGGTTGTCGATGCGGCAGAGGGCATCGCAGATCAAGACTCCCGCGTGGCATCGCTGATGAGGGAGCAGGGCTGCGCCGCCGTCGTACTGGCCAATAAATGGGATCTTGTCGACACCGACGATCGGCCCGATGTGTTGGCCGACATAGCACACGGCCTACGCTTCATGTCCGACGTCCCGATCATCCCGGTCTCCGCGAAAACCGGGGCCGGATTCGGCACGCTCTTCAAAAAACTGCGCAAGGTGGCCGCCGCCAGCCAGCTTCGCATTTCGACAGCGGACCTGAATCGATGGCTACAGGACGTCGCCGAAAAGCATCCTCCGTCGATGGCCAGCAAGGGATCCTCGCGCAAACCCAACAAACTCTTCTATGCGTCACAGGTCGCCGTGGCGCCGCCGGTGATTGTGGTCTTTTGTAGCGATGCCAAGGCCATTCAGATTTCCTACGTGCGCTTTCTGGAGAATCGGCTCCGGGAAAGCTTCAATTTCGAGGGCACACCGGTTCGCGTTCTGCTGCGCGAGCGAAGCCGCAGCGAACGAAAGGGCGACCCCGGCGGCGACGACCGGAGTCACAAGAAAAAGCGGGGCCGATAGCCGCCCCTCGAAGTCCCGACTGGCTCCGATACACTCCGGCGCCCAGTACAAAACTGTCTGTGCCCGACGACTCGTGAGAAGTGGGTGGCGCTCTTCAGGCAGAGCCGAATACTGAGTACGTTGATCAGTTTGAAAACATCCGACCCCTGAACGGGTCGTCGCAAGAGGGATCGAATCGTGGCCAAGAAGAAAGCGCCGAACACAGCAGGCGATGCACTTCGGGATATCGAAGAATCTGGCGATCGCGTGGCGGAATGGGCATCCCAGAACGCGGCGGTGATCCTCGGCGCGATTGCCGTCGTGCTCGTCCTCGCCGCCGGAGTGGGGCTCTATCTCCAGCATGCGTCGACGGCACGTGACAAAGCGGCGGACGCCCTGGCGCTGACCTCTGGCCAGTACAGACTCGCGATGGGCGCAGACGTCGCCGGGGGCCGGATCCCAGAGCCGGCGAATCCAGAACTCGCGACGAATACGCGATCGGAATACGCGGAGAAGTTCTCAGAACTCGCTCGAAAACACGCTGGAACGGCCGCTGGCGCGTTGGCCTGGCTGGAGGCGGGAAAGCTCCAGGCGGAGCTCGGAAAGCTCGAACACGCGACTGTCAGCTTCGAGGCGGCGCGCGACAGCGCATCCGGCCTCGCAATCGAGGCGATTGCCCTGAATAGGCTGGCGGGCCTGGCAGAGGATCGCGGGGATCCCGCCGCCGCTGCGAGTGCTTATGAAGCGGCGGCTGCGGTCGAATCGTATCCACTCCGCGGCGAAGCCTTGACCGAGGCGGCGCGATGTTGGGCCGAAACCGGAGAGAAGGACCGTGCGCTGAGCGTTTATCAGCGCTTCGAGACAGAGTTTCCAGACGAACTCGCCGCACCACAAATCGCAGCACTGATCGCCGAACTACGCCTGACTCGCCAACCCTGAGCGAATCATGCTCCGATCCGGGGCCCGGACCTGGGGGCGCTCCGAAGCGCCCCGAAGCCATTCGGGTCTCCGGCGATTCCTATCTGAGTTCGAGCTGCTTTGTCTCGCTCCTTGCGCCCTGGATATGAGACAATCGAAGGGCTCACTCTTTACGCATACCCTCGAGAGGGCGCTCGGCCTCCATCGTCGATCCAGGGAGAATGGTTTTGCAGACCAGACATCGCGGCGACCGTCCGGCACGATGCAACCAGTCAAGTTGGAGCCTTGCCGGACTCATGCTCTGCTCGTCGCTTGCCTTCGCGGCTTCAGCAAGCGCGCAGGGCCAGGGCGTAGTGGTCGTCTGGGGCGACGAAACCAAACCACCCGGCAGCGTCGGAGCGAGCACGCCAGGATCCGCCTCTGCGCTGGCTCTGGGGTCCGGCAACGCCATGAGCTGTGCGATCCAAGGCGACACCGGCGGCGTCATCTGCTGGGGGCCTAACACTTCGTTGTCCCTGGCTCCGCCGGAGTCTGTTGATGGTACAACGGGGACCGCGAGCGCAATCTCGGTCGGCGGTTCCATTTTCTCCGGCAGCTACCACAACTGCGCGATCCAGGCCGAAACTGGCGTTGTGATCTGCTGGAACGGATCTGCTGGAACCTTCTTTCCACCAGATTTCGTCAACGGAACCCTTGGCACCGCCAGCGCAATTGCGGCCAGCAACCGACAAAACTGTGCACTCTCGGCCGAGTTCAGTCATGTCGTCTGCTGGGGGCCGATCGACCTACCGGTCGCGTCGCGTCCACCCAACTCGGTCAATGGAAATGACGGCCTTGCCGTAGCGATCGCGGCCGGAGCAAGTCACAACTGCGCCATTCAAGCGGGAACGGGTGCCGTCGTCTGCTGGTGGGACGACTATGCCGGCCAGGCGAGCCCACCCGCCGCGGTCAACGGAGCCAGCGGCAGCGCCGTAGCGATTGCGGCCGGGGGCGACCATAGCTGCGCGATCCAGGCCGGAACGGGCGCCGTCATCTGCTGGGGTGATAACAGTTTTGGCCAGATCCAGCCCCCGCCTTCAGTCGATGGGACCTTGGGAACTGCGAGTGCGATCGCAGCGGGCGGCTACTTCGATGAGGGCCATAGTTGCGCGATCCAGGCCGAAACCGGCGGCGTCATCTGCTGGGGGAACAACGCCTCTGGCCAGTCGAACCCGCCGGCCTCGATCGACGGAACGAGCGGCACGGCGGTCTGGATTGCAGTCGGTGGTGATTTCAGGGGAGGTCACAGCTGCGCACTTCAGGCCGGAACGAACGCGGTGATCTGCTGGGGAAGCAGCGTCAGAGGCCAAGCCGTACCGCCTGCATCGGTCGACGGAAATACCGGGACCGCCAGCGCCATCGCCGCCGGACGAGACCACGCCTGTGCCATCCGGGCGGACACGTCCGCTGTGCTTTGTTGGGGAGATGGTGGCTTCCCGGGCGGGAAGGCGAGCCCTCCCGACTCGGTCAACGGAACGAACGGAACCGCCAGTGCGATCTCGGCCGATCAGTTCCGCAGCTGTGCCATTCAAGCCGAAACGAGCGCGGTGGTCTGCTGGGGCTCGAACACCAATGGCGCGATCATTGTGCCGGACTCCGTCAATGGAACGAATGGCACGGCGAGCGCGCTTGCCGTCGGCCGGGACTACACCTGCGCGATTCAAGCCGACACGCAGATCGTCGTTTGTTGGGGCATGAGGCCGGCGCACATCGGTCAACCCGGCCAAGCTGGTCCACCGGACTCGGTCGATGGGACCACCGGCACAGCAAGTGCGATTGCCGTAGGTCGGTCCACAAGCTGTGCGATCCAGGCGGAGACGGGTGCCGTGGTTTGTTGGGGGTATCCGGCAGACCCGCCGGCCTCGGTCGACGGCACCCTCGGAACCGCCGTTGCCATCGTCGTCGGCGGCGGCTCTGCATGCGCAATTCAGGCTGGAACCCATGCCGTGATCTGCTGGGGAGACAATACGAACCGCCAGGCCGAGCCACCGGACTCCGTCAACGGAACCAGCGGCACCGCAATCGCGCTTGCTTCGGCTTCCGAAGCCACGCACAACTGTGCAATTCAGACGGACACCGGTGCCGTGATTTGTTGGGGAAGCCGTCAGGGCAATCGATTGCTTCCACCGGCCTCGGTTGACGGCACGGAAGGCGGCGCGAATGCCATTGCGATCGGTGGCGCAGGAACGCTCGCGATCGCCGTACCCGAGCCGGACGCCAATATCCCCGTGCTGGCGATCGTATTGATGCTGGCGGCACGCCGACGGCGACGCGAAAAAACGACGTCAGCCGCGGGCGTATGAGAGCCCGGCGAGTCGCCGTCCGGGAGGGACATTCCGCCGTTCCATTGCCGGCGTGACCGAGCCATGTTGCCGGCGCCGGCGTTCAGGACCGAGGCCCCGTGATTGTTGGTTCGAGATCCGCTCGACCCGATCTACGCCCACGGCAAGACGACCGGACGGGACCCGAAGAACACCATCTTCAGGAAATCCAGGCGTGGGGGACTGAACCGGATTCGCTTGGGTCAGCCCTACTTCACCACCGATAAGATATATTATGTTAACTAGGAGATCGCTCAGATCGAAACCCGGCTTCTGAGGCGCCCCGGGCCAAGATTGACCGCACGCGTGATCAATCCCGG
>CAZMFM010000131.1:0-12445 GCA_964565565.1 uncultured Spirochaetaceae bacterium
GAGTGCGGCGATCAACCAATCGAAGGTGGGCGGCCAGATCGACTGGGCGCCGGCCGGAAAATTCATCAACGGGTCGAATCGAAGAACGTCCGGAAAATTTTCGACCGAGTAGCGAATTCGTTGCAGGTGGTAGTAGGCGTCGTTGCCGTTCGGATAGACGCCGCCCTCTTGGAACACCGAATGCCAGGAGAGCAGGCGAACCGCGCCCGCAACGGCGGCGAGCAGGACCGGTGTCGCAAACCGCTTCAATAGACTCATCGCTGCAATCCTGCCCCCGCCACCGAAAATCGAAGCCGACAATAGACCAGAACTCGGTCTCAATCCCAGGGACCACCCGTCCGATTCAACGATACAATGGCGCCCAGTCACTCTTTTCGGTGACTCGATTTCTCGCTGAAGCGGAGAGTCGCCCCACCGCGGCCGACGACCCCAGCCCGAGGAGCATAGAGCGATCGCTACTCCACTCGGCTCACACGATCCACGCAGCAATTCCGTGGCCCCGGGGTTCGATCGCCAACTCGTCCTTCACCTGGCGATCCTGCTCATCGTCAGCATCGGATTCGAATCGCTCTTCGTCGACCATGGCCTGAGCGCGATGGACGAGGGCTGGCCGCTCCACGCCGCGATGGAGCTCCAGGATTCGAGCCTCGACAAGAAGCTCTACGACGAGGTCTTTTGGGTCTTTCCGCCCGGCCATCTCGCGCCGGCCTGGCTCGCCTACCAAGTGGCTCCGCCCGGCATCGTCCTGACCCGAATCTTCTACGCGATGTTCACGATCGCCGCCTGCCTGGCGCTCCTCTTCGTCGCGCGACGACTCATGCCCGCGGACTTTGCCCTACTCGGCGTGCTCCTGATCGCGGTCGCCGCGCCGCGATCTCATTTTGAACAACTGCTCTTCGGTTATCGCTATCTGGTCTGGTCCGCGATCGTCCTGCTCTTCTTTCATCTTCGACTGACCCGGGATGACGCGCGGTGGCTCTTTCCCGCCGGCCTTTTCGCGGGGCTCGCCCTCTTCTTCCGACTCACCCCCGCCTTCGCAGTCAGCGTCGGCGTGGGCGTCGGCATCATGGCCGCCTCCCGGGACTGGCGACGCTGGCTGCGCGACGGACTCTGGTACAGCGGCGGCTTGATCCTCCTCTGGATTCCCATCCTGCTCTATTTCCAAGGGACCGTCGGACTCGAAAAATTGTGGATCGAAATGGTCGTGCGCCCGGTCGAAATGACGGCCCTCCAGAGCCGACCCATTCCCCCCATCCTTTTCGAGAACCTCGATCGAACACGCATCAGTTTCAGCTTTGCCTCGCTCGGCTTTCGGCTCTATCCGATCCTCTACCTCGGACTCCTGGCAAGCCTGCTCTACCGATGGCTCCGCGCGTGGAAAGCCAATCGCCCCTTCGAATCCGTCTTTCTACTCACCTTCGTAGTCTTCGGCGCCGTCTACTTCACACGCAGTATGGGCCGCTCGGACATCCCCCACCTCGAATCCGCGATCGCTCCGGTCGCCATCCTGGTCGCCTATTGCGCAAGTATGGTGATGAAAGGCAAACGCTTCGACCCCGAATTGGCCGGCCCGCTGATCGCAATCAGACGACTCACCTTCTGCGTCGCGATCTTCGCGGCCTGGATTTTCTTCAACGGATCGGACCGCTACCTCGACACAACCGAAATGATGGGCGACCGGCCGCTCACCCACATCTCGGATCAGATCAAGGTCCGATCCGGAAGCCTGGGCATGGAAATCGACGGCCTCGTTCCCATCATCCAGGAACATGCCCGTGAAGGCGAGACCATCCTCGTGATGGCCCATTCGCCGCTTCTCTACGTCGTCGCCGAACGACATAGCCCCGGCTATTTCGACGTCGTGATGCCGGGAACCTTCCGCGATCCCCGAGAAGAAAGGGACCTCATTACCCACCTCGCGCAATCACCACCCGCCGTGATCGTCTTGCCGCGACAGCCCTTTGACAATGACAAAAGGCGAGGGCTTCGCCGTAGCGCGCCGTTGCTGACACGATGGGTCGCCGGGAACTATCGCAAGATCCACGATTCGCCGCGCTACCGGCTAATGGTTCCCGTCGACGCGAAGACGACCGAGTGACCTAATTCGTATTGGGCGTCGCCGTCGGCGTGAGAAAGAGCACGCGCACGCCACCAAAACTGCCCGGCTCCGCCCGATAGCCAAATCGCTTCGCGCGGGAAAGAAACCAACCCGTCGCCCGCGCGCCATTCCCAAACCATTCGACGACGACGAAGGGCTTTTGACTCGACAGGATCGGCCCAACGATCTCACTCGTCATCGGATGGTTCTTCAACCTGCGCGGCAACGTCACCAGTCGCCCGCCGAGCGGATAGACCTTGGCCGGCGTATTCAGATAATCCGCAAGGCTCGGATCGCGAAGCCATCGCACGTCCTCCCCCTCGATCAATCCACTCGCCAGCAAAACCGGCATCGACGGATCTCCGGCCACGAATTCACCCACGGCCTTCGCCGCGCCCCGAAAATCGTCGTGGGGCCGCGCATGAATCGCAAGCGAGGCAAAGGCCATCACGACGACCGCGACGACACGAGCCGGACCGCTGTCGATCCGGCGCAGCGCCACCGCGTAGAGCAACGACACGGCGGGAATGGCCGGAATCAGGTACCGCCCGAGAAAGATCGAGACGTCACTGAAGATCGATACAAAATAGAGCAGCAGCAAGGGAACGAGCACCCACACGCCTAACAACAAGGAACTCTCTCGCGGAATTCGGAGTGGAGGGGCATCTTCCGCGACCTTTTCGCCCTCCGCCTTTCCTGCGCGTTTCTCCGCGCGCCCCGAATCGGCGCCGAACACGCCGACGAGGGCAAGCCCAGCCAGCATTCCAACCACCGGCACCGCCCAGACGAAGACCTCGAAGAGCGATCGCCAGCTCGGCGTGGCGACGAAGGAATACGACCCGCCCTGGGCGGCCAACATCAGCGCGATCGGCACGTAGAGCAGTCCGCCGACGCCGAGAATCAAGCCGATCAATACAAATTGCTTCGGCTCCCATCGCGCCTCCGACCGACGCAACCAGCCGTAGACGAGCAAGCCCGGATAGCAGAGCACGAAAAAGAAATGCAGATGCGGAAGCAGGGCCGCCAAGACCGCGCACAACCCCGCATCACGCCATCGACCCGCTTCGATCCATCGCACCAAGGAGAGCGCCAAACAAAGCAGGACGATCAGTCCCAACATGTACGAGCGTGCATCAACCGATTCGCGAAACAGGTTCCAACTCGTCGCAAGTACGACGGCTGCCAGCAGCCCGGTCTCTCGATCCTTCGTTAGTCGCGTCCCGAGCCTGGCAATCGCGACGCACGAAGCGATCGCCGCAAGCAGCGAGGGGATCCGCAAGGCCGCTTCGCTCACGCCGGCAAGCTGGGCCCAGAACCACATGAAGAGGTTGTAGGCGGGCTGGGGTTGGTAGTGGAGGGTTCGATCGAGAGCCTCGGACAGGCCGTCTTGAACGACCCAGGCCGTCAGGGTTTCATCGAGTAGGAAGGAATCGGAGAGACCCGGCCACCAGGCGATCGCAACAACGACTCCTACGACGAGCGCCGCAGTCGCGGGTTGGACGCCCTGCATCGCGAAGAGACGGGCCGGCGCAGTGGTCTTGGACACCCGAAGATCCTCGCACCGCGCGAAGCCGGTCGCCACCTGATCCGACCGATCTCGATACTGCAATTGCGCTGTGTTCCGCTTCGAGCGTGCATCACTCGCAGAACAAGTGCAGAACAAGCACCCGGTTCCCCGATTCGCCGGTGAGCCCCTATAATCGAAGCGCTCTCAAGCCGATAGGGCTCGGGTAGTGTCGAATCGTCGACGTATCCGTCCGATCGGATCCGCTCGGGCGATCGGGCGGAACGGTTCGACGTCCGAAGTCCGGTAGCCGAAACCCCATGAAGGAGAGCGCGTTGGTCCGCGACGCAGAGGCCGATTCCCGAATATCCGAAGCCGCTCAACCTGCGGCCGCCCAGGACCGCGCGTCGCTTCGATTCGGACTCTTCCTCTGTGATTGCAGCGACCCCGAAATGCTTCGCAACACGCTCTCTCGCATCCCGCCGACCCTCGCCGAAGCGCTCGAGGAAGTCGTCATCATGGAGGGACGCGCCGGCGGTCCCTCGCTCACCGGCAGCGAAGCCTTGCGAGCATTCCGGAACGACGGCCCCTTTGACCTGCGTTTCCATCGCCCACCGCGCGCCTCCTCCGCAGCAACTGGATTCGGCGCGATCCGAAAGGCCGCCTTCGAATACGCGCTGCGCAAGAAATTCGACCAGGTCATCATCCTGCAAGGCAACGCCTCGCAAGCGCCCGAGTCATTGCCCGAACTCCTGCAACTCGCCGCCGAGGAGCCCGTACGCTTCGTGCTCGCCAGCCCGGCAGGCGCCGACCGCTCGGATCGAATGAGCAGCTTCGTTCTGAACCGAATCCTGGGCATGCGCCTTGGCCACTATCAGTCGAGCTATCGACTCTATCCCTGCGAAGCCCTCGCGCGAATCCCCTTCCAACTTGCCTCCGACGGCCCGCTCTTCGACACCGAAATCATTCTCCAACTCCGCGCCCTGGGCATTCCCATCCACGAAGCATCGCTCGCGGCGTACAAAGACGCGGTTCCAGCCGATCCCGCCACGTCCACGCTCCCCGCCCTCAAGACGGCACTCGGCTACCGCCTCCACCAGCTGCACATCACGCGCGACGGCCGGTACCTCGTCGACCACGATATCCACTACACGCTGAAACAATCGGGATCGGGCTCTCATGCGCAAATCATCGGCGCCATCGAATCCGGCAGCGCCGTCCTCGATCTCGGCTGCTCGAACGGCCTGCTCGCACGCCCGCTGCTCGAAAAGAACGTCCGGGTCACCGGCGTCGACGCCGGGCCGGGCGAAAAACTCGCCAGCGAGTTGGCCGACTACTACCAGCGCGATCTCGAGCTTCCCCTCGAACTCCCCTACGAGCGGGTTTTCGACTACGTCGTCTGCGCGGATGTGATCGAACATCTCAAGAACCGCGCCCAGCTCTTGCGCGGCGCGCGACGATATCTCAAACCCGACGGTCGACTGATCATCTCGACGCCTAATATCGCACTCTGGTTCTACCGACTCTCACTATTGGTCGGCCGCTTCGAATACGGCCCCCGTGGCGTGCTCGACGAGACCCACGTCCATCTCTACACCGGCGCAACCTTTCGCCGCGAGATCGAGAAGGCGGGCTTCACCGTACTCCGACAGCGCGTGACGTCTTTGCCTTTCGAGGTCGTTTTCGAATCGACGGGCCGCAGCCGCTTGATTCGCGGAATCGAGTCCTTCTATCACTTCCTGGCTCGATCCTGGCCGTCGATGTTCGCCTATCAGAACATTCTCGAGGCCGAGATCACGACCCTCGACGAGGAGTCGACCGAAGGGTCACCCGCAGATCACTAGGATGTCGCAAGCGACGCCAACCCAATGGCGTTCTTCGATCCACTACGCACAGCCCCGAACCCACGGCGCCCGCCGACCCTCCCGGACATCCGCTTGACGCGTCTACTCCGAATGACTATTCATTCAGTCAATGTCGACCAATCGACTGCTCCGGAATCGTCGCGCCGCGCCGGCCCAGACCCGCGAAGCCATCCTGCGTGCAGCCCTCGAATTGATGAGCGCCCGCTCCTATCAGGCGACGACGGTGCCCGACGTGGCAGCCCGAGCCGGCGTCGCCGCAGGCACCATCTATCTCCACTTCCCGAGCAAAGAAGCCCTGGTCAACGCCGTCTACCGCGAGAGCAAACTCGAAATGCAACGCTTCCTGACCGAGGCGATGGCGGCCGCTCGATCGCCACGCGGCGGTTTCCGAAGGCTTTGGCGCGGCCTCTTCGAATTTTCGCGCAAGCAGCCCGAGGCCTTTCGCTTTCTCGAGATGCATCGCCACCTCCCCTATCTCGACCGCGCCAGCCGCGAAGTCGCGCAATGCGTTTTCGATGGCGTCGCGGATTTCGTACGCGAGGCGCAACGGCAAGGGTCCGTTCGAAAGGCCCCGCCGGAAGTCTTGATCGCCCTCGCCTTCGGCGCCTTCGTCGGACTTGCGAAGGAAGCCGAATGCGGCCATGCCCCCCTCGACGAGAAAAGCATCGCAACGAGCGAGACCGCCGTTTGGGCCATGCTGGCTCGTCCCTGACCGGCTCCTCGACCCTTCGTGCTGCGCGGCCTCTTGAGTTCTCACCCCCACCCCGTCTGACGGGAAACCGGAGACCACACATTCATGCGTATCTTCATCACCGGCGCTTCCGGATTCATCGGCGGCGCAATCGCGCGCTCAATGGCTGGCGAACACGAGGTCCTGGCCATGTCACGTTCCGACAAGAGCGATCTGGCCATCAAGGAACTGGGCGCGGAACCGATTCGCTGTGACCTTGCGACCCTCGAGCCCGGCGAGATCCCAGAATGCGAGGCCGTCGTTCATTGCGCCGCCTACGTTGAGAGTTGGGGGACGCGCAAACTTACCTGGCAGATCAACGTCGAGGGGACGCGACGAACCCTGGCGGCGGCCGCCGCCGCCGGTGCACGACGCTTCCTTCATATGAGTACGGAGGCCGTACTCTGGAAGGGCCAGGACCTGATCGACGTCACGGAGGAATATCCCTATCCCGATCGAACACCCTATCTCTATTCGGAGACGAAAGCCGAGGCCGAGCGTCTGGTTCGCGGATTCGGGCAGGACGCGAACGATAGGATGGAGACCATCATTCTCCGCCCGCGCTTCGTTTGGGGCCCCGGCGACCAGACCCTGGCACCCGAGATCGCGGCGATGGTCGAAAAGGGTGCCTTCGTGTGGCTCGACGGCGGACGCGCTCGGACCTCAACGACGCATATCGACAACCTCGTCCACGGAGCCAAGCTCGTGCTCGAAAGCGGTCGGAAGGGTGAAACCTATTTCGTGACCGACGACGAGGTACGAAGTTTCAGGGAATTCTTGCCCGAATTGATGCGGACCTACGGCGTGGAATTGGGAGAACGGTCGCTTCCCTCCGCGATCGCCCGACCGGCGGCGGCCTTGATCGAGGGAACCTGGCGACTCTTGCGTCTGCCGAGCACGCCCCCGCTGACTCGACACGCGATCGATCTCATGTGCTGTGACTGCATCCTCGACATCGACAAGATCAAGCGGGATGTCGGCTACAAGCCTGTCATCTCGGTCGTCGAAGGCCTCGAACAACTCGCACGAGAACCCTTGGTCGACTAACGGACGCGGCAGCGGCAGCGGCGAAGGCAACCTGGTCGATCAGCTGGCGAGCACCTCGACGGCGATCCCGGTCAGATGTTCCATACCGCTCACCGGATCGAAGCTTCCGGCCCCGGACGGCGAAAGTCGATTCACATTGACGCCGGGATGCGCCTGCGCGACCGGCATCCCGGGTGTCCGGCCATTGCCGAAGCCGTGGCTCATCGCGACGACGCCTTCGCGCAGGTGCGGATCGAGCGCGAGTTCCGCCACCACCTCGCCATGGTCGTTTCGAATCCGTACACGCTGACCTGCTTGGAGATCGCGAGAGGCCGCGTCGGCGGGATTCATGTAGAGCGGATTCTTTCGTGAACCCGCCTCGGTCTTCAGCACCTTCATATTCTGAAAAGCAGAATTCAACATATGATGGGTTCGTCGGGTGATCAGCTTCAACTGATTCTCGGCTTCGCTCTCCAGTCGATCGAAAATTTCGCCCGCGCGTTCCAGGGTGGCCAACATCGCGTCCGGACAACAGTCGAAGCCGCCGCGCGGGCCGGCTTCGCCGTCGCCATCGCTCGAATCCACACCACCTGCACCACCTACCCTGCTCAGCTCGGTACTCGCACCCTTGGCTTCCGCCACGTGGGAGAGAAACTGACCCGTCGGAGTGTCGGGAATCAAGACGACGCCGCCCTCGGCCTCGCGAAGCGCCGGGATGGAATAGCCGTTGTCCTCGAGGCGGCCATTCCAGAGCGTCATCAAGGCATCGTCACCGGGCAGATCGAAGAGCGAGGGCAAGCCCATCTCCTGTTGGATGCGCGAAAGGATCCACCAATCTTCCTTCCGCTCATGGGTCGGGGCCACGACGCGATCGGTCCATTGCAGATAGGGCTTTCGTTGTACGCCTTGCACGAAGAAATTGAGATCCTCACGCTCGAACCAATCCGCGGCGGGCAAGACCCAGTCCGCGAGTTCGGCCGTCGCGTTGCGATAGAAGTCGATGCTCACGAGTAGATCGAGATTCGCGAAGGCCTCGCGCATCTTGTCCTCCCCGCCAATCGAAAGAAGCGGATTGCCCGCCATCACGAGCAGCGCTCGAATCGGCTTCTCGTCGTCGCCCATCATGTCGGCGATCAGACTGCCAGGCGGCGTCGCGCCCCGAGACGGCCGAAAGCTCCCCCATTTGGTTTCTTCAAGCGCTGGCTCCTCGGCCATTGGCAAGCCCGGAAAGGCCCGCGCAGCCACGATATTGCCGCCGCGCCGATCGAGGTTCCCGGTCACGAGACAAAGCATCTGCGTGAGCCAATAGGCCAACGCGCCCTGTTGGCCCATATTCACGCCCGTCGAAATATGAATCGACGCGGACGACGCGGATGAAAAGCCACGCGCCACTTCGCGGATCGTCTCCGCGGAAAGCCCGACGATTCCAGCCACTCGATCGGCCGGATAAGCACGAACAAAATCGCGCAGCCGATCCACATGACCAACGCTCGAGCCATTCCCGATATCCTTCAACCCCTCTTCGTCGAAGCCACAGGTCGCCTCGATCTCACATAACAAGGCCGCCAGGAAGTAGGCGTCGGTATCCGGTCGAATCTGAAGCGTGTCCCCGACGTCGGAAAGATCATCGATCACCAAGGGGTTCACGAAACGAACCGTCGCACCACGATCGCGGGCAGCGCGCAGAGCGCCAACCGGATCGGGCGTCGAGAGAAAGGACATCTTCGAGATGCGCGGATTCGTCCCCATCATCAAGATGTAATCGGAATGGTCGAGGTCCGCGATCGGGTGGATTTCCGCCGAGCCGTAGAGAATCTCGCTGATGGCAAATTTGTTGGTGCAATCCTGCGTACCCGCGAAAAAGAAGCGCTTGATGCCAAGTGCCTGGGCAAAAATTCCTGCGGCGACGGCGCCCAGGGCGTTGAAGGCCGAGGGATTTCCGATGTACATGGCCACGGATTCGGGACCGTGCTCCTCGATCAACGCTTTCAAGCGCTGCGCGATATCGCCGATCGCTTCATCCCAGTCAGCCGGCTGGAAATCGCCTTGCGATCCCTCCGTCTTCGCGCGGCGAATCGGCGCGTTCAGCCGATCCGGATCCCGATGCACCTCGAGCGCCAAGAGCCCCTTGTGGCATGCGAAGCCCTCACTCACCGGATGCGATTTATCCGGCCGCAGCGCGATCATCTGTTGCGCCTCGTCGACCGTCGCTTCGAGTCCGCAATTCACTTCGCAGAGTCGACAGAAGGTCTTGATCGTCTGGGCAGAGGCAGTTTCGGGCACGGGCCATCTCCTGTTTTCGATTCGAAGCCGATCGAAGTGAATCACCGAGAGATTAGGCGGCCCAAAGACCGCGGCGTAGCCCTGGTCGCCGGGAATTGTTCGAGATCAGAAGTTCGCGGGTGGCATTTCGACCTGGATCTGGGTGAGGCCACCGTCCACGCCGTAGATCTCCCCGGTGACATAGCTCGAAGCCGGCGAGGCCAGATAGAGGGCGCAAGCCGCGATGTCCTCGACGGTTCCGAGGCGCGCCATCGGCGTCCGGGCGAGCATCATTCGTTCGAGATCCTCGTTCATGAAGCCGGCCAGGGCGTCGGTCAGGATCGACCCCACCGCGATCCCATTCACCCGGATTTTCGGCGCGAAGTCCTGGGCGAGGTTTTTCGTGAGAAAGGAAAGCGCGGACTTGGCCGTTCCGTAGGCCACGAAACCCCGGGCATTGAAACGTCCCGCCGCCGACGAAATATTAACGATCGCCCCGCTCCCGGAGGTCGCCACCATCTTCGGAACCGCGAGGCGCGTCATCGCAAACGCCGTCGTCACGTTGAAGCGGAAACAAGCCTCGAATTCGTCTTCGCTCGTATCGAGGGCCGCCTTCGGCGGCCAGCCACCCGCGTTGTTCACGAGAATATCGAGACGTCCGAATTCATCGACCGCCTTCTCGATCAAGGCTTCGCGTTGCTCGGCGTCGAGCACATCGCAGGGCACGACCAGCGCACGGCGCCCGCGCGCACGAACCTGCTCCGCGGTCTCCTCGAGTTGCGCAACAGTGCGCGCGGACAGAACAACGTCGGCTCCGGCATCCGCGTAGGCCAGCGCCGTCCCGGCCCCGATCCCACGTCCTGAACCGGTGATGACGGCGACCTGCCCGTCGAGTCTAAAGCGATCCAGAATGCTGCTCATTGAGTTCTCCCGTGGTGTGCGGCGGTGGCTCCCGATCATACACCGGAGGAAGTCTCATGAGATTCCCGTAACTGTCAAACTTCTTCGACCTCCCCGGCAGAACCGGGGGCTGGCGGCAACATCCTGATCATTCAGGAGAACTCCTCCGGCTGCGGCGACGTTTTCTGCAACTCTGCGGACAACGAGGGCTCACGACCCGCCGGAATCATTGAGCTCGTCGTTCAGTTCGAGCAGCAACTGAACCGCTTCGAGCGACTCATTGCGAGTGTTCGATTGCAAGGCAAGTCCGTCGCATCGCGATTGTTCGGCGCCCGTGTTCTCCACGACAAAGTGGGAACCATCCTTCCAGCTGGGCCTCTGTCGGCCATCGCTTCTTTTGGTTCTTCGGAGGGGCATAGATTATCCGTGGGATCTTTCGAGTGGTTCTCGTTGGCCAGTCAATTCCTAGATGCTCACCTCGCGGCCGCGCAATGCGTGGCTTGCGAACTCTCTTCGCGGATGCGTGTTCGTTGGATTGCTCGCTCATTCAATACTTCGATCGATCATTCGACCGTCCAGGCATACACTCAAAAATGTAATTCGGCAGATATTGCAGCGGAAGGAAATTCAAGCGGCCTTTTCCGCACGTCCGATAAGTAGCCATGACAATCAGATTTCGACCGAGGTGCAATCGCCCGTTCCGGGACTGACCGTTTTGTCCGTCGGTTGATCAATCCAGCAGCACGCGAAGCCGTGACGCGATCGTCTCTGCAACCAGTCGGTAGCCTGCCACGTTGGGATGCTGGTCTTCGAAGAGCCACTCCGGGCAACTCAGATTCGGACACAGAACGGTGAACTCCCGGGCGAGATCAATCAATGGAATTTCATTTTCATTTGCAACCTCTCGAATCGCCGGATTCGCGAGGCTGTAGTACCGGAAGTGGCCCGGATAGGTCATCAGCACGAGCCGAGCGGAGTATTCCCTTGAGAGTACGACCAACTGGCGCAGGTTGTTGCGCAGCTCGGCCTCAACTGTGTCGGGATCTCCGATTTCAGTTGTCCAACCCAGCTCGAATTCGCGTCCGCCGACGCGGATCGCGCCCTTGCCTCGCATGAACGTCGAGTCCGGGGCATCGACGACCTCGACCGCGTCGGCTCCCGATCGACGCAGTAAAATGTATAGCCCCCGATAGAGGCGGGAATGACGCTTCACGAAGGCGACAAATCCAGACTTCACCTCCTCATCTCGAAATGCCAACGGCTGGGTCCAGAAATCATTGACGCCGACCATCACGAGTACGATGTCGGGCGCAAAGACCTCGTTGAACTCGGCATAGAGGCCGAGCATTCGGGAAGAGTTCGTTCCCGGATAGCCGAGATTCAACACTTCGATTGGCTCCGGCCGGCCACTGTTCCAGATCGTTTCGAGCTGTGGCGGATAGGCGTCCTTCTCTCTCGCCGAAAGCCATACGCCGTATGTATTGGAGTCACCGAGCGCGAGGACGCGGCGGGCTTCGGTCTTCCAGGACGCCGAACCCGCCTCAAGAGGCGCATCGACGAGTGTGGATCCGACCTGCAACATGAGCTCGAGAAAGATGGCAGTCGTGGCAAGACTGACCACCACGAGGCCGAATCGTGCAAGTACCGTCTTCCACATTCACCACCTCCGTTGCACCGCCATCGTATCAGCCTACTCGTGGGAAACCATCTCCTCAACGTCGCGACACGAGCGGTGGGCGGCCGGTCGGAAATGAGGGGATGCCAACGTTGATGGGTTCGTGTCGTGTTGTCGGTGAAATCTCCAGCCGTCGTTGGGTCTGGAACCCGATTCGCTCCAAGAATACGCCGTACTGGTTCACTCGTCTGAAGATCAGCGATGGCCTCGATGCAAGTCCCCCCGTCATACAAGTTGTATGCGTGAGTCAGAACGTGGTCCGACTCGCGAAAGGGGCGGTGCGAGGTGAGCAGCGACAGCTCGCGGTTCAGATCCATCGCTTATTCCAGGCCTAGCCCCGCAGATCCTTGAGCATCGCCTTTTCTTCCTCGACGATGGCCTTGAA
>CAZMFM010000132.1:0-11906 GCA_964565565.1 uncultured Spirochaetaceae bacterium
CTTTTGAGTCTGATGCAAGACCATCACGTCGAAAGCTAGGCCTGGAATAAGCGTTCAGGTCTAGTGGCCGGTTCGCCTCTAGCAGGCTGCGGTCACGGTAGATAGTGAAGCTGATAGCCCTTCGCGACGAGACCGGCGCGGGTGCGGGTGCCGAGTCGTTCGCGCATGTGTTCGACATGCGTGCGAACGGTTCCGATACGAATCTCGAGCTGTTGCGCGATCTCGCCGCCGTCGAGTCCCTCCGCGAGAAGCTTCAGCACCTCGACTTCGCGCGGTGTCAGTCGCTCGGCATCGTTCGTTTGTTCGGCCTGCTGCGCGCGTAGGGTGGTAACGATCTGATCGCCCACTGGTTCGCAGCGGAGTTCGAAACGACGTCCACGCAACGAGACACGTCGCGCTTCGACCGGTCGTTCATTCGAAAGCAATGCTCTTACGCAGCCCTCGGTGCAGGGAAGTCCCGTGGCATCGGGCACGCTCTTCATCATCGACCAACAGGCACCTCTGACCGCGGATCCGAGTAGCCGGCGCGCAGCCTGGGAAACCCCGACCACCTGACCATCGGGTCTTGAAACAAGAACACTCATTTCGTCCGTACTCAGGCTCTTCAGCTCATTTCGACTTCCGATGCGCTCGTACATCTGCCCCCCGCCAACACGATGCCCCGTTCGGGTTCATCGGGCCGATTGCGCCACCGTACATCCACAGGGCACCCGATGGCATGCCACCGAGTGTAGCGGTCGGGTTGGGCGAGTGGGGACTCGGCCCCAACCCTGGATGCGGAAAGAAGGGTCGGGGACGATCCCGGTTTCTCGAAAATCCCTCAGGCAGGCAGTCCAGCGACCACCTGGTCGACCGGAGGTGCGGCTTCGAGGACGCCCACCGCATCTTTGCGGACGTGGTCGTTCAGCATCTCCTGCTGGACCATTTCCTCGGTGACGGTGCCATCGTCGAGGCACTCCGCGAGCAACCCGAAGAAGAAATCCTCCTGGTTCTTGTCGGGATGTGATTTGTAGGTTCCGAGGAAGGAATAGTCTCCGAAGAGCTTGCGACGCGCGTACAAGAGCCAGCCGAGCGGCGGGAAGGCGTCGAATTTGTCGGCGGGAACGAAGTCGATCGGGAGACCCGCCTTCCAGGGCTGCGTCCAACGTTTGGTGGTGTGCAGCATCCGGGTGCGCTTGTTCAAGACATCGAGATCGTTCCAGCTGTTGTCGAAGAGGCCGATTGTTCCGCGATCCTCATACATCAAGGTGATCCACTTCTTGTAGTCGCGGTCACTCTCGAACATTTCGTTGAATTGTTGCTCGGTCTTCCAATGCCTGAGTTTGGCGCAGTCGAGCAGCATGACGCTGGTGGCCAGGGGGCCATTGATGTTTCGGCTGGTACGACTTCGCGGGCGGCACATGATCGCCTTGCCCCCCATGTCCTGACTCAAGAGCGCCCAGACATCACTGACGGCGAAGACGTCGGGGTCGATCACGACCGCCCGGCCTTTGTAGTTCATCAACTCGGGTGGCATGAAGCGAAGCGGCGTAAACGATTGCAGGTCGTTCATGCGCCATTTCCGGTGAACACCGTTGCGCAGGAAGAGCTCTCCTTCCTTGGCGAGCAAGAAGGGATGGTCCTTGGTCTCGATGAACTTGACGTCGAATTTGTCGTTATTCTTGGAGAAATGGCGCAGACTTCGAGCGCCGACATGCGCTCCGAGGATCTGCTTGTGGTTGACGTGAATGAACACGCACGGTTTCTGATTCTCGACTTGTTCGTTTTCGATGCTCACGATTGGACCCCCACGAAGGTTCGATTGATTGGAAGCGCCGACCGGGATCGCCGGCCGGCGTTCGAGGCGAAACGTTGGCGGCTCGCACCAATGGCCGCATCTGTCATTCGGCAGATGTGGCGCCTCGCCTGACTCGATCGATCACTGGAACAGCGTTGGCTAGGCGCTTGTGCGACGAAGTGGGAAGTGCAGGAGAATGAACCCATTGATCTAGATCGACGGCGATCGAGCGCACGCCGGTTGGTGTTTCTTCGGCCTCTATACGTTCTACGAAGGCAATCAGGCGAAGTGGCTTTCCGCCCGTTACCACGAGGACTATCGAAAGGTCGATGGCGTCTGACTGATCCAACATCCGAAAGTCAAGGGGCCTGGGTTAAGCGCGGACTATGAGAAGGCCTGGGCCCCCGGCGACTTTCTTTGCCGGCGGCGCTTTCTACCCCGCGGCGGCGAGCGGTGCTCCAAACGCGAAGACGATCTGCGCGACCGCTGAGAAGTGGAGGACCGAGGCCGCTATCACCAGGGCGTGAAAGACTTCGTGGTACCCGAAGATGTCGGGCCAGGGATCGGGCCGACGAATCGCATACGTGATGGCGCCGAGCGTGTAAAGAACGCCGCCGACAGAGATGAAGAGCAGGACCTGCAAGCTCAACAAAGTAGACAAGGAGTCCCATACCCAGACGGCTCCCCAACCAAGCGCCACGCATAGCAGAGCGACCAGCGATTTCGGCGCCCTCGACCAGAAGATTGATTGAGCGACACCGAGTCCGGCACCGAGCCAGACAAAGCGAAGCAATCGATCACCCTCCCCGCCTTCCAGAACGAGCAGACAGACCGGCGTATAGGTTCCCGCAATCAAGATGAAGATCGCGGAATGGTCGAGACGTCGCATGATCGCCCGGGCAGACGGGGACCAGGTCGGCCGATGGTAGGACGCGCTGATGCCGAGTAGCGCAACGAGGCTGAGACCATAGATGCCAGCCGCCCAGGCAGCCCGCGGACTGGGGGCCAGGCTGACGAGCACCACTGCCGCCAAGACCGCGACGTACGCGCCCCATTCGTGAGAAACACCTCGAAGACGCGGCTTCGGCCTTGCTCTCACTTCTTCCGTCATTCTTTCCTTCAATCACGTCCAGGTCGTTCTGTGCGGACACCATGAAACCGGAGAGGCCGCACCAGAAACTCCCCCACTCGATGAACGAAGAGGATAGAGGCTAGAGGCGAAGGCGCTCGCATCCCTGTACCGGCTCGTTATCCTGATCCCGCCCGTCCGCCGGACATGGGACGCGGCGATCCAGGTTGAATGAAGCAGCAATGGAGAAGCGAGCGAAGTGACAAGAGAGATCTCCCTTCCGATCGAAGGCGGCTGCCAATGCGGCGCGCTTCGCTACCTGATCACGGCCGCCCCTCTGATGATCTACGCCTGCCACTGCGCCAACTGTCAACGGATCGCGGGGAGCGCATTCGGCCTGTCCACGACCATCACGGAGGACAGCCTTGAGTTCACGACCGGAACGCCAAAGACAGCCACCTGGCAATCCGAAGCAGGAAACGAACGCTATGGAACGTTTTGCGGCGATTGCGGTTGCCGGATTGCCCATGGCCAGGCGCCCTCGAATGGCATCCTCAGTCTGCGTGCCGGCACCTTCGATGACCCGTGTTGGGTCATTCCAGCCGGACATATCTGGACCGGCAGTGCGCAAAGTTGGTTTATCTTTCGAGAGGACGACATCACCTACGACGCCCAGCCAACCGACTACGTGCCCTTGATCGAAAAATTCAAGACCGACTTTTCCTTCGTCTGACCAAAGCCCCGTACATTCATCACCACACGTGGAGAAAACAAATTGGCATCCGATGGCCGAACACTTCCGATTCCGACGCCCGAGACCGAACATTTCTGGGAGGGCACGCGGGTCGGCGAACTGAGACTGCAACGCTGCCTCGACTGTGCGCACGTCTACTTCCCCCCGCGACCCTTCTGCCCGAATTGTGCTCATCGCGAAGTCGAGATCTTCCGGGCCACCGGCCGGGCCGCCCTCTATAGCTATGTCATCAATCATCGCGCGATGCCCGGGCACGAGCCGCCCTACGCCATCGCGGTCGTACAACTCGAGGAAGGGCCTCGCATGATGACGAATATCATCGACTGTGAGCAGACTCCCGAGGCGCTCATGCTCGACATGCCGCTCGAAGCGCGCTTCGAAGCGATGAACGAAGAGATATCGCTACCACTCTTTGCGCCCCTCGACGCGGCAAGGGAGGAATAGAGCCATGCGCTGTGCTGTTGCCATCGTCGGAGCTGCGGAAACCACCGAACTCGGCAAGCTGCCGGGAACGAGTCAAATCCAACTTCATGCCGACGCCGCGCTCAACGCGATGAAGGATTGCGGCTTGACGCTGTCGGATATCGACGGCCTCGCCACCGCCGGAGAATCACCGACCAACCTCGCCCACTATCTCGGGATCGTGCCCGAGTGGGTCGATGGGACTACCGTCGGCGGCTGTTCATTCATGTTGCATGTGCGCCACGCGGCCGCCGCCATCGAGGCCGGGCTCTGCCAGACGGTCCTGATCACACACGGGGAGAGTGGACGATCGCGGGTCGGGCGCGCGCCCTTCGGCGGCAATCGGGCCAGCCTTTCAGGGCAATTCGAAATGCCCTACGGACCGATGGGGCCACCGACGCTCTTTACCCTGCCCGTCCTGCGCTTCATGAAGGAGTTCGATCTTCGCATCGAAGAGATCGCCATGGTCGCGGTCATCCAACGTGAATGGGCAGCGATGAATCCCCGCGCCTCCTACCGGGATCCGATCGATGTCGAAGACGTGTTGAACTCGAAGATGATCGCCTATCCCTTTCGGAAATTGATGTGTTGCCTGGTCACCGACGGCGGCGGTGCACTCATTCTCACGAGCGCCGAACGGGCGAAAGACTTTCCGACCCGGCCGGTCTACGTCGTGGGATCGGGTGAAAGCGTCGAGACCCCGATGGTCTCGCAGATGGAAGACTTCACGACCTCCCGCGCTTTCAAGGTCGCGGGCGAACGCGCCTTCGCTTCAGCCGGGATCGGGCATTCCGATGTCGATCACTTGATGATCTACGACGCCTTCGCCCATCTGCCGCTCTTCGGACTCGAGGATCTGGGTTTTGTCGGCCGCGGCGAAGCAGCCCAATTCATCTGGGAACGCAACACGGCACCCGGCGGCGCGCTTCCACTCAACACCAACGGCGGCGGCCTCTCCTACATGCATTCGGGGATGTATGGAATGTATGCATTGCAAGAGAGCGTCCGCCAACTACGTGGCAACGCACCCGCTCAGGTCGAAGGCGCCAACATCTCCTTCTGCCTCGGCGTCGGCGGAATGTTCGGCGCGAGCGGCGCCGTCGTCCTCTCGAACGAAGTCCTCTAGCAAAACGGCTTCAGGGCCTGCGCCCCGCCCGAATGACCTGGGCGCGACGCCTTACCCTACGCCCCCGGCTCTCACTCCAACACTCGCTCTGGCTCTCACTCCGAAAGCGTACCGGGCATCGTCATGCCCGGCGGCGCGAGCCCGATCGGGTCTCGCTTCTGAATGATATTCTCGGTTCGATGCTCGAGCATATTCTCCCAGGGATGAGTCAGGATATAGAATTGCCGTGCCTTGATCGCGTTGGCCACCATACCGCCCACCTCCTTCGGATCGAGCCCGCTCGAGATGGCCGCCTCGACCATCTTCCGCATGACTTCAGCCACCGGAGTCCCAGCGCCAGGCGTTTCGCGCGGTGCTTCAGGGCGATTGCGTTCCGATTCCGCGATGCGCGTCCTGACCCAGCCGGGGCAAAGAACGGACGCGCCAAGCTGCGGGGCGTGCTGCTTCAGGTCACTGAAGAGCCCTTCGCTCAGGGCGACGCAGGCGTGCTTGCTTACGCCATAGGTTCCGCCACCGGCGATCAAGCCCGCCATCGACGCCGTGTTGACGACGTGGCCCTCGTCGCCCTGCTCGATCATGATTGGAACAAAACTCCGAATGCCGTGCAGAACGCCTAACACGTTCACGCCCATCACCCAATTCCAATCTTCGAGCGAACGATCCCAGACCGGACCGCCCTCCCCAGCCACACCAGCATTATTGCAGAGCACATGCACGGCCCCGAAAGCATCGAGCGCCGTCTTCGCCAAAGCATCCAGCGAGTCTTGACTCGAGACATCGCAGATCGCTCCGACGACTTCGCCGCCGCTCGCTTCGAGTTCGCCAAGGGTCGCATCGAGGGCAGCACGCTCAATGTCCCCAATCACGACTTTCATCCCCTCCTCGAGGAATGCCTCGGCCATGCCGCGACCGATCCCGCTCGCACCCCCAGTCACGACTGCCACACGACCCTTCAATTCCACTCTTGATCTCCTCTTTCTTCATTCCACATCGATGACTTCCTCAATCAATCCATGACAATCTACATCAATCCGATATTCAGTCGTCTGTCTCTCGCGTGTAGACGCGACGACCGTGCACCCAGGTCTCCAGGATCTTGATCTTCGCCAGCTCGCGGCTTTCGACTTCTCTCGGATCATCCTCGAGCAGAACGAAGTCGGCCAATTTCCCGACCTCCAGACTCCCCACTTCGTGGTCGGAATGACATTGCCAGGCCGCATCGATCGTCATCGCGCGAAGCGCCGATTCGACCGAGACCCGCTCGTCTGGACCCAAAAGCTCATCGGCCCGCCACATCGAACGGGTCACGGCATTTTCAATACAACGAAGCGGATTCATTTCCGTCACCGGATCATCCGAGTGAATCGTCCAGCGAATTTTTTTCGCCTCGCATGAGGCTGCTCGATCCAGCCGAGAAGCCTTTTCGAGGCCGAAGATATCGTCGATGAAGGCTTTGCCCCAATAGTAGACATGCCCGATCAGGAAGCTCGGAGAAATACCCAGCTCCGCCATGCGCTCGATCTGTTCGTCATGAAGAATGCTGCAATGCTCGATGCGACAACGACGCGCGCCCGGGTCGAGTCCAAGATCCCTCGCCCTCTGATAGGCGTCGAGAGCACGATCGATGGCGGCATCGCCATTGGCATGAACGCAGATTGCCCAGCCCTGTCGAAGCCGCGTCTCGATCGCTTCTTGCAAAGCGTCGACCTCGATGTAGGCAATCCCTTTGTCCTCCGAGTCGAGAAAAGGCTCACGCTGGAGACCGGTACGCCCTTGATTCGACCCGTCACTGACCACCTTCCAGCCTGTCGCACGCACCCATTCATCGCCGTCGCCCCACGCGATCGTCGTCTTGTCCCATTGATCTGCGAGGTTTTGCGAAAGACAGAAACGAAAGCGTGCGGTCATCCGCTCGCTCTCGCGAAGCCCCCGATAGAGATCCAATTCCCTAGCACCCTGAAACAGACCCGTACCCTGGTCGCATAACGTCGTGATACCAACTGCGTTCGCCGACGCCAGGACACCTAGACAGGCCTCGGCGAGATTCTGACTGCGAAGCTTCGGATTGAACCGGGCCACCATGGCCATTGCCGGCCCCCCCTTCAGGACCCCGTTGGGCTCACCCCATTCATCGCGCCCCAGCTCCGACCCCGCCGGCAGCTCGGTCCCGGCGTCGATCCCAGCCACCTCGAGCGCGAGCGAATTGCAGTAGGCGAGATGAAGCGAAGCGTTGTAGACAAAGACAGGATGCGTGGTTGACGCCTCATCCAGCATGTCCCGTGTGAGCGCGTCCGGCCCCTCTTGCAGCGACGGATCAAGTTGCCTGCCGACGACCCAATCACCCGCCTCCGTCGTTTCGGATACCTCCTTTAGTCGCGAAATGGCCTCAGCCATCGTCTCAAACCGGAAGGGACCCACGTTTTCGAAGGAATGCAGCATGGCGAGCGGAGCCAGATGCATATGGGGCTCCACGAATCCCGGCAATACGACCTGCCCCTTGAGGTCGAATCGTCGCGCGTCACTCGAAACTTCGGGAGGCATGTCCTCTTCGTTCCCGATCCAACCGATCCTACCGTCTCTCGCGATCAGACAATCGGCTTCGGGCAACTCGGGGTTCATCGTGATGATTCGCGCATTGACTAACAAGACCGGACGGGTGTCATCATTTCGCGAAACAGAGCGAAGCTTGTCGGCGTGATCACACAGATCGAGTTCCGCCAGGCGAAGCGTCTCGGCAAAGACATTCGAACAACATGAGCAGGCAAACGCATCCGCGTGGTGCCCTTGCGGATAGACCGTCTCCGCAAGCTCCTCCGCCGCCTCGAACCCAAAAACCTGCCCTTCCCGAACCTCCCAACGATCATCATCCAGCATGACATCCCTCCATTGTTCGCCCTCGCGCTGCCCTCACGCAATGGTACGGCGCTCGCGGCGAGATTGGTTGACGCCGAAGTTGTAACAGTGTACCAATTTCTTGTGGCCGCAAGACTGAATCAGCCTTCTTCCTCCGTTACGGGACTGCGCGAACTCAATGTCGACGCACGACGCCAACGGATCCTGAACGCCGCGCGACATTTGATCGCGACGGGCGGACTCGCAGCGCTCTCCATGCGCAAGCTCGCCAAAGAAGCAGGCCTCTCGGTCACCACCCTCTACAACCTCTTTGGTGTTCGCGAGGAAATCCTTCAGGCGCTCGTCATGGATGCCATCGATCAAATGGATCTCGTCCTGGAGCGCGACGCCCCACTCGACGATCCGATCGACCGATGCCGCGCGATCATCGTCGTCAGCGTCCAACACATGGTCGACAACGACGCCGTCTTTCGACCGATGGTGATCGCCGCACATCAAAATCTGATCGAAGGCGGCCGGATCCGAAATGAAGTCGCACGCCGGGCTGCGCAGATGCAATCCCGCGCGATTGCCGCCGCAATCGAGCAAGGACTGCTGAGCGATCTACTCGACCCCGATCTACTCGGGCGGCAGATCTACCACGGCTACGAGTTCGCGAGCATTCAATGGAGCATCGGGCAACTCGATGCTGCCGGGTTCGCAACGCGCGCACTCTATGGCCTCGACATCGCTCTACTCGCAGTCGCCAATGACTCGCTTCGAGCCGACCTCGAAGCGAATTTGCACAGACTCGAGAAATCATTTGAATCGAACGCCCGATCGGGGACGAGACGGGCGAAGAAGCAGAGATGATCGGACCCGAAACCCATTGAGCGATCACGATCGATCTGTCCATCACCAGAAGCATCCTTCGGAAAGGTCAACAAGTCATGGAACGACATGAACAGCTACGCGTACTCAAGCAAGTCATCCAGCATCTAGACGAGGGCACGACCGTCGACGCTGGTGGCATCCGCCACAACCCCACCTGGGTCTATACTTGCCCGAAGCTCGCCGAGAAGGAATGGCAGAGCTTCTACCGGGAAACTCCCCAACTGATCGGCGCGTCCGCCGACCTTCCTGAACCCGACAGCTTCATGACGACGAATGATTTCGGCACCCCGGTCCTCGCGACACGAGACGCCAAAGGAAATTTCAGAGCCTTCGTCAATGCTTGCCGCCACCGGGGCGTCGTGCTCGAGGAAGAAACACGTGGCCAACGTTCGAAGTTCATCTGCCCCTTCCACGCCTGGACCTACGACAACGGCGGAAAACTCGTTGGGCTTCCCAAGCCGGACCACTTCGGAAAGATCGACCGCGATTGCCATGGCTTGATTTCACTTCCGGCCGTCGAGCGGTTCGGGCTGCTCTGGGTCCACCCGAAACCCGAAGGCTCGATCGATCTCGACGCCTTGCTAGGCGATCTAGTCCCTGAATTCGAGGCATGGGGCTGGGACGACCTCGTCCGCTTTGGCTCCGACCGCTACGACGTGCGCCTGAATTGGAAGCTGGCCAATGACACCTTCGGCGAGACCTATCATTTCAGCGCGCTGCATCGCGACACGCTGTGGCAAAATTTTCACGGCAATGTTCAAGCCTACGACACCTACGGTCGGAACCATCGAATGACCCTGGTGCGGCGCGAGATCGACGAGATGCGTAAGCGGCCGGAAGACACCTGGGAGGTCTCTCAAGGCACCTCACCCAACTACTTCCTCTTTCCCAATATCCAGATCAACGTCACACCCTTCGGAATTCTCTTATTTCGAACCTACCCGAAGAATGGCGACCCCACGCGCTCTATCTCTCACGTTGGTTTCTACGCCCGTCCGGAAATGCTCGAAGAATTCGGAGAATTGGTCGAGAACATCGCCCAGCTTCTCGCTGACGTGATTCGAGACGAAGACTTTGCGGTCGCGGCACGCAGCCAGGTTTCGGCCGATGCGGGCTTACCGGAGTTCAACGTCTTCGGTCGCAATGAACCCGCGCTCCACCACTACCACAACACCTATCGCGAAGCGTTGGGAATGGAGAAGCTGGAGCTACTCGAAGCTTGACCCGGAGACCTCGCCGTGCTGACGTTGCCGCGCTCGACTAACGTGTGATCACCATGACCGCCAGGTCTGCGTTCAGATTCGGATCGTCCGTCACCTCGATCCCTGAGTTCGAATCGACGTAAATCGATTGGACGATTCGAATCCCGCGTTGCTGGCAGAGTTCTTCGAAGTCCAGAATCGAGGGAAATCGGCGATTCGGCGTATCGTGCCAATCGTTTGCATAGAGCCCTTCTTCCTTGGGAAGCCGCCCTTGCTGCAGGAACATTTCCCGCATCGGTCTATGCGCGAAATTCGGAAAGCTGACGATGCCCAGCTGTGCGATTCGGACGATCTCGTCGAGCACCCGGGTCACTTCGATGATCGACGGCAGGGTCTGGGAAAGCAGCGCGACCTCGAAGCTTTTCTCTGGGATCGCTGCGACGCCTTTGTCGAGGTCCGCGTGAATCGCATCGAGTCCCCGGGCGACGCATTCGGCCACCTCTTCCTGATCTCGCTCGATCCCCAGCAGAGGCGAATGGCCTCGATCGCGTAGGATCGAGAGCAGTTCGCCATTGCCGCAGCCGAGGTCGACGACACTCGCTCGGTCGGGCATCAGGCGCAGAATCATTTCGTAGTCGAGCCGCTGAGCAAAGAAGATGCTCGTCGGCGCGTCGACGTGCGGTTCGTCGGGAACGCGAATCGGCGCGCGCTGACCTGACTCACTGGCGAGAATCGAAGCCACCATGCGACCGCCGAGTCGCATACTGTCTTCCAGGAGGAAGGAATCGTGTCCGGCCGAACTCTCGATTTCACAACTGCTGACGGGCTTCGATTGCGCAACGAGTGCATCGACTAATTGTCGCGAGGCCACCGGTGGATAGAGCCAATCACTCGAGAAGCTGAGAAAGAGCCAGCGGCAGGTCGATGGCGCGAGTGACGCACCGAGCTCCTCTGGCGTTGCGCCGAGATCGAAGAGGTCCATGGCCGTCGAAAGCGTGATGTAACTATTGGCATCGAAGCGCTCGACGAAGCGCCCTCCTTGATGCGCCAGATACGAACCGACGGAGAAGATGCTTTCGAAACCGGTATCGATCGCCCGGGGCTGAAGACGCGTCGGATCGAATTTGGCGCGCATCGATTCATTCGATAGATAGGTGATATGCGCGAGCATCCGAGCCAGGGCCAGTCCGGCCTCCGGCGCGGGACCGTCATAGTATTGACCGTTTTCGAAATGGGGATCGTGGCGAATCGCGTTTCGGCCAACGACATCGAAGGCGATTCCCTGACTGCTCAAGCGCGGCGCGGCCGCAATCACGAAGCTCGCTCCGACCCGTGCTGGATAGTCGACGGCCAGGGTCAGCGCCTGCAGACCACCAAGCGAGCCACCCACAACGGCCAGAAGTCGGTCGATTTCCAAATGGTCCAGAAGCCGCTTCTGGACTTCAACCATGTCGCGAACAGTGACGATCGGAAAATCGGCGGCATAGGGACGACCGCTCTCCGGGTCGAGAAAATTTGGCCCTGTCGTGCCGCGACAGCCGCCCAGCACATTCGAACAGATGACGAAATAGCGTTCTGTATCGATCGGACGCCCGGGCCCGACGAGCGTCTCCCACCACCCGGGATCATCCTCGTCGTCATGCCGAGCAACGTGGGAATCACCACTCAAGGCGTGACAGATCAGGACCGCGTTGCCGCGCTCAGCGTCGAGCGTGCCCCATGTCTCAAAGCAGATGGTCACCTCCGGAAGGTGTCCTCCGCTCTCGAGATCCAGTCGTTGCGGGGAGACC
>CAZMFM010000133.1:0-11681 GCA_964565565.1 uncultured Spirochaetaceae bacterium
CACATTATGTCTGCCTCGCGACGGGCCCCTTGAATCGACCCAAATTGCCGGGCATCGCTGGCATCGAAGAATTCGAGGGCCATACCTTCCACGCCAGCCGATGGGATTACGACTATACGGGTGGTGATTCCGGCGGAAACCTCACGGGCCTGACAGGCAAACGTGTCGGCATCATCGGCACGGGCGCGACCTCCGTACAATGTGTTCCCCACGTCGGGGAATCCGCGGAAGAACTCTACGTCTTCCAACGAACGCCCTCCTCGATCGATGTGAAGGACAACCCGGAAACCGATCCAGAGTGGAAAGCCAACCTCAAACCCGGCTGGCATCAACACCGCATGGACAACTTCAACGCCCTCGTGTCGGGTATTCCCCAGGAAGAAGATCTGGTTCACGACGGATGGACGGATCTGATCGGCAAGCTCGTGGTCGGTCTGCAGAAGAAGTCGGGGGGAATCGGGTCGCCCGAAGAGCTAGCGCGCGCGGTCGAAGTCGCCGACTTCGAAAAGATGGAAGAAATCCGTGCCCGGGTCGAATCCATCGTCGAAGATCCGGCAACCGCCGAATCCCTCAAGCCCTACTACCGGCAATTCTGCAAGCGACCGTGCTTCCACAACGAATATCTCGACGCCTTCAATCGGCCTAACGTTACATTGGTCGACACGAAGGGTATAGGCGTCGAACGAATCACCAAGAAGGGCGTAATGGTCGATGGCAAAGAATACGAGCTGGATTGCTTGATCTACGCCAGTGGCTTTGAGGTCGGGACCGACTACTCACGACGCGCCGGCCTCGAACTCTATGGTCGCGGCGGAGAGAGCCTCACGGAAAAATGGTCCGATGGCATTCGCACGCTTCACGGGATGCACGCCCGGGGATTCCCCAACTGCTTCGTGATGAGCAATCCCCAGGCGGGCTTCACAGCCAGCTATCCCCATCTGTTGAACGAGCAAGCAGTCCATCTCAGCTACATCATCAAGAACGGAATCGACAAGGGACTCAAGACCGTCGAAGCAACGGAAGCCGGAGAGGCGAAGTGGGTCGAGCAATGCATCAACAAGGCTCGAGACGCCGGCGACTTCTTCGAGAATTGCACGCCCGGCTACTACAACAATGAGGGGCAGATGTCGGAGCGAAGTGTCCAGAATGGCTTCTACGGAGGCGGTTCGATCGAGTTCTTCAAGATTCTCGAAGATTGGCGAGAAGAGGGCGGTCTCGACGGATTGGAACTTCGTTAGGCCGATGCCGGAGGAACCCGCGGCGATCCTGGACGGACGACTGGGGCGCAAGATCAAATCGCGCCTGGCAATCTGCGAGGCTTGTCTCGATCTCATCCAGGAAGGCCTGCTGCAACCGAGCGCCGATCGGATCGCCAAGCGTGCCGGAGTTTCCCGGCGTTCGATCTTCAATCACTTCGCGGATCTGGCAGAACTCTACGACGCAGTGGGTGAAGTCGGCAGGCAACGTTATGCGCCCCTGCTCGAACCGATTTCCGTTCGAGAGCCGATCGCAAAGAGGCTTGGCCGCCTGGTGGAAGTCCGCGCCAATTTTCTCGAAGCCACGGTTTCCATCACCCGAGCGTTGACCGCCCAATCGCTGGTCGGACCGGCAGTCGAGCAAGCCGTTCGTGTCTCACGTGAGGCGCTTCGCCGCCATCAATGCGACATCGAGCGTCTCTTTCAAAGGGAACTCGAAGGGCTCGATACGCAGGAGCGATCGGATGTAGTCGAGGCGATGGCCGCGACGACCAGCCCGCACCAATGGGAATACCTACGACGAAGCCGGGAAAAATCCATGTCCCGCGCACGCGCCATCGTCGAACGGAGCCTGAAGGCGATCCTTCGCGACGTTGGTATCGACGTCTAGGCTCGCAGGGTCGTCGTCACGCAGCGTATCGCCGCTTTCTCCGTCGACCTGGTTCCGCTCACCGGTTCATTTTCGAGATTGACGGCTGCGCGTCAGGCTGCGCTTGAAGCCGACGGGTGGTCTGCGCGAGTGGGCGATCGAGCGGCGACCACTCGGAAGCGCCCTACCCTACGGCCCTGGGATGACGTCCGTCGGCGAATCGATCAGAATGTAGAGCCCGACACCGACCAGCAGGACGGGAAGCCCAAACCGGGCGAAGCCCTGTAGTGGTTCGCGCAGACGCGGGTGCCCGGTCAGCCAGCGCGCAAGCCACACCCAGAAGGCCGCCATCGCCAACACGGGGACGAGGATTGCCCAATCGGCCTTGTTTTCCGTGTCGGCCATCAGCGCAGCAAAGACCAGAAGCGAATCCCCGCTATTCGCCAACATCGTGAAGAAGACGCTCGCAAAGCCAGCGATGGCCTGCTTCTTCTCTTTCGTTCCAATCGGTGCGCGTGAGTCCTGTACCTCGTCAGCGCCCAGCCGAAATGCCTTCGCGCCGTGATAGAGCCCAATGGCGATCGGAGCCAGGCCCAGGTAACCGACCGGGAAGGGCAATCCCTGGTCCGCTGCGGCGGCGAGCCCTGCTGCCACAGCAATCATCGTGGTCGTGGCGGCGAGGTAGCCGAATGCAATGGATCGCGGGGAGATGGAATTTGAACTCTGAAAGCCAACGAGGATCAACAGGTTGTCGACATTTGTCGCCAGGAACGTGGTGGTGCTCACGAGCATGAGGGCAATGAGATCGGAAAGGTCGAGCATGCCTATATGGATCCAGATTCGGTTCGTTGTGCAGTGGCCGTTGAAGGGTGGGGCCTTTGAAAGCGCCTGAAGAACGTAGCCGTCCATGAACGACACGTCCGAATGGAGGGCGGGGGCGGTTGAATCATTCTCGTCCGGGGCTCGAGCTTCTGCATCCATCGGTTCGCGGAGAACTGTTAGCGACCTGCGCGCGGGGTTCCAGGATCCATCTGGGCCTGCGATGCGGGGTGCAACCTCGAAAGCGTGTCGACAATTCCAGCGCGGGTCGCCCGGCTGGGATCCTCGAGCCACCAGAGCAGCGTCCCCACCTCCATCGAGAGATAGGCCCGCGCGGCCAGATCGACGTCCAACTCGCTCACGATTCCCCCGGCACGCTGAATCCGGAGCAACGCTTCGGCCAACGGGCGTGCGGATTCAGAGACGACGGGCCCATGTCGAGCCGCCCCGGCGCGCTCTCGACCAAAAGTGACGCGGTAGGCCTCCGGATGCTGCTCGGAAAACTGCGCGGCTGCGCCGATTGATCGCTTCGCCTGCTCAGCCGGATCGCCCGAAACCTCACCGATCGCCGCGACCCGAGCAGCGCGCAATCCGGCCAGGGTCCGCAATTCGATCTCGCGAAGCAGGGCGTATTTGTTCGGGAAGTTCGCGTAGAAGGTGCCGACCGCCACGCCGGCCCGTCGAGCGATGGAATTGCTGTTGACGCGCTCCACGCCCTCTCTCGCAAACAGACCAAGGCCCGCCGCGAGCAGCTTTGATTCGACGTTCTCCAGTCGAGGTCTGGCCATCGCCAAGCTATATCTGATTTATCCCTCAAAAACAAAACCGGCGCTGTACCAGCGGTCGCGCGATTTCTCTTCTTCCTGGTTCGCAGTATTTGATTAATTAATCAACAATACTCAAAGCAGAATTCTTGCCTGACTAAAGATCGCTCAGAGGCATTTTCTGCGAAGTACTTGCTCACGTTCTGCCGATTGGAGCAGGAGGCGACCTTTGCGCTCAGAGGAGAGAACCTCTGCGCTTTCAGATCGAATGGGCCTCAAACCGTGGGCGAACTGGCAAAAAAGACGATCGGAGTCATCCAAGCCCGTATGGGCTCCGAGAGACTTCCCGGGAAGATTCTCGCTCCCCTCGGCGGTCGCCCGCTGCTCGCGCAACTCTGCTCCCGAATCGGCTCGGCCCGGGTCGACGAATGGTGGCTGGCGACGTCTTCGGATCCTGCGGACGACGTGACCGAGGCCTGGGGATTCGAGCTGGGCCTGCGCGTCTTTCGGGGCGACCCGACCGATGTGCTCTCGCGCTTCCTGACAATCGGCGGCGAGGCCGGCGCGGACTGGATCGTGCGGGTCACGGCCGACAATCCCTTCCTCGACGCCGCCGTGGTCGATCGACTCCTCGATGCACGAGATGGCAGCGAGGAAGCCAAAGCCGCCGATGCGATCCGCCTTCGTAGTGGGATGTCGTTCGACGCAGCCGGCGCAGATCCTGCGACGGCCGCCGAAACCAGTCCCGGGCTACCGCTCGGGTATGGAGTCGAGTTGGTGCGTCTTTCGGCGCTCGAGAACGCGGCCAAGGAAATCCCCCTGAATCAATTCCACCACCGGGTGCACGTGACGAGCTGGCTTTCCGCCGCCGGCTCGAGGCAGCCGACGAACGCTTACGAACGTCCACCCAACGCAGTCTTCTTCGACGTACCGACGCCCGGGGATTGGCCGGATCGTCCCGACTGGCGCTGGACTGTCGACACCTACGAGGACCTCGCCATGGCGCGCAGCGCCTTCCGCGTTTTCGGCTTCGCAGCGGCGCAGATCGACTACCCGGCGATGGTTGCGCTGCTCGACGCCCACCCCGAAATCACCAGTATGAATCAACACATCGATCAGAAGTCGTTGGAGGAAGGATGAGTACTTCGCATCCCATCTTCGACGCGAGTGCGCTGAAGGATTTCGGTGTTGGGGTCAGCGGTGGCGGCAGCCATCTCGGCCGCGCGATCGCCCTCGGCCTGGCCGAGGCAGGGGCCACCGTCGTCATCTTCGGTCGCCGACAGCGCCCCCTCGAAGAGACGGCAGCTTTAGCCGCCGACATGCACGGAAAAATACTGGTCGAAGTCGCCGATCAACACGACGACCAGGATCTCGAACGCGTACTCGATCGCATCGAAAAGGAATCCACGGGCGTTCGCGGATGGGTCAATAATGCCTGTAGCGGCCCGAGTTCGCCCTTCATGGATCTGGACCGAGGCGCCGTCGAAGAGTCTGTAGCAGGCACGCTGGCCGACGTGATCCTGGCCGCCGAAGCGGCCGCCAAGCGGATGGTCGCGGCGGGGCAGGGCGGGGCGATCGTGAACGTGGCTTCGATGTACGGAATGGTTTCGCCGCAGCCCGATACCTATTTACGGCATCCCGGCTTCCACAATCCGCCCGCCTACGGTGCGGCCAAAGCCGGTGTCATCGAATTCACACGTTATGCCGCCTGCCATCTCGCCGAGCACGCGATCCGCGTCAATTGCGTCAGCCCGGGACCCTTCCCGACCGACGAAGTCCGCCGCGAAGGCGAGTTCATCGAGGAACTCGAACGGCGCGTTCCCCTGGGCCGAATCGGAGCAGCCAATGAAATGGCGGGCCCGGTCGCTTTTCTGCTTTCCCCAATGTCGAGCTTCGTCACGGGACACAATCTCGTTGTCGATGGAGGATGGACCACGTGGTAGCCATGGATCTCTCAACCTGGCAGGGAATGCGCTCGCGCGACCCGCGACGCCTCACCCTCGGTAGCGCGCAATGGGGCATGCCCTATGGCATCGCCAATCAGCACGGCGAACCGGACGAAGGCGAACTCGGTGCAATCCTCGAGCGCGCACGAAGGGCCGGCATCGCTTCAATCGATACCGCACGAGCCTACGGCGAGAGTGAGGCGCGGATCGGACAAGCCATCGACCCCGCCGAGGGCTGGCGGGTCATCACAAAATTGGGGCCCGACGTCCACCGCGAAGGCCTCGACATCATCGAAACACTCGGGCGCGTCACGGCGAGCCTCGAAGCCAGCCGAAACGCACTCCAGCTGGACACCCTGCAAACCGTTTTGCTCCATCGCTTCGCACATCGCCACGCCTGCGGCGGCCGACTCTGGCGAATGCTGCTCGCCGAACGCGACGCCGGCCGTATCGGAGCCCTCGGTGTCTCCGCCGCAACCCCCGAAGAAGCCTGGGCCGCCCTCGAAGATCCGGACATCGAAGTGCTCCAGGTCGCCTCGAGCCTGCTCGACCTGCGACTCTATCGGCAGGGTTTCTTTCCCCGGGCCCGAGAACTCGGCCGAACGATCTATGTGCGATCCCTCTTTCTCCAGGGCGTCGCCCACCTTGACCCGGCCACACTCCCGACATCTTTACAGGCACTGATTGAACCGATGGGCATCATTTCCGCCTGTGCTGCGCGAATCGGTGTCCCGTCACGTGCCCTCTACCTGGCGTTCGGACGGGAAATTCCCGGTGCCCATCCGGTGCTTGGCTGCGAAAAGGATGCCCAGCTCGCAGATCTGCTCGCAGATTGGGCGAGCGAGGCCGTCGACGCCGCAACGATCAGCCAACTGCTCGACGTCCTGCCGACCCTCGAGGCGGAAGCCGTGGATCCCTCGAAGTGGACGGGAATCTCCGCGCAGGACGACGCGGCCGGGAACCAGACGAAGACCGCGAGCATCGCTACCATGCCAATCTGATCGCGACCCCGGGGTTGCGAGTCCCCGGAGGTTCCAGCTTGTCTTTTCTTTGCGCGCTGACGTCGCGAAGACCCACCCTATCCGTTTCGCGTGCTGTCCCCGCGTTGGCCACGTTGCCCATGCTGATCTCCCAGTCCGCCCGATCCATCCGGGCGACGTTGGCGATCGTGGCGCCGTTGGCCAGCTTGGCAATCGCGGCGACCCCGACCCCAGCCGTCGCTGCCGAAACCCAGGTCGAAGCCATCGTGGCCCAGGTCGGCAATGAGGTCATCTTGCTCTCCGAGGTCATGGAAATGGCAGCACCCGTCGAGGAGCGGATGCGCCAGGCCGGTGCGCCACCGATCGAGATCGTCCGGGTGCGCAAGGACGCGCTCGAACGGTTGATCGAGACACGGCTGATCAGTTCGGTCGTCGAGCGCCTCGAACTCGGTGCCGATCGTGACGAAGTCGATGAGGCGATCTCGGCCATCGCCGCGGACAACCGTATTTCCGTTGAACAGTTGTTGCGCAGCATCGTTAGTCATGGGCTGACCGTCGACGAATACCGATCGAAAATCCAAGGGGAGATCGAACGCAGCAAGGTCGTCAACGCGATGGTCCGTTCCCGCGTCAAAGTCACCGACGAGGAGGTCGAGGCACTCTACGAAGAGCGCTTTGGTGAACAGCGCACGGGCGGCGAAGAAATTCTTCTGCGACACCTCGTCGTTTCACCCGACGGACCGAGCGCCGACACGCTTGACGCCGCTTGCGAGGTGGTGCGCAACGCACGTGCTCGGATCCGGTCCGGGGAAGTCGAATTCGCTCAAGCTGCGCAAACCGTTTCAGACTTGAACCAAGAGCGGGCGGGCGAGTTGGGTTGGATGCATCGAAGTGATCTCGCCAGCTGGATGGGCGATACGATCGACCAGCTCAGTCCTGGTGAAATCAGCCAAGTCATTGAAATGCCATTCGGCTGCAACCTGCTCCAGGTCGTCGATCGGCGACCCTTCGAGCGAATCGAAATGGAAGATGCCAAAGCGCAACTCCAGAACATCGTCTTCCAGCGCAAGACCGAGGCCGAATATACCGAGTGGCTCGATGAGCTGCGCAAACACACCTACATCCAACGCAAGCCCGGCTTCGGTGGTTGACACACGGTCGCTGCAGGATCTCGAGACCATCGCGGCGCTTGCCAAGGGTGGCAATCCGATCGAAATTACGATCGAAGGCGCCCGCACGCACAACCTCCAGAACATCGATCTGCGAATCCCCCGCGACCGCTTCGTCGTGATCACCGGTCCCTCGGGCTCCGGAAAATCGAGCCTCGCCTTCGACACGCTCTACGCCGAAGGTCAACGTCGTTATGTCGAAAGCCTTTCGAGCTATGCGCGGCAGTTTCTCGATCAACTCGCCAGACCCGACGTCGAATCGATCAGCGGGCTCTCACCGGCCGTTGCAATCGAACAAAAGGGCGTCGGCCGCAGTCCGCGCAGCACGGTGGGAACGATCACCGAGATCGCCGACTACCTGCGACTGCTCTACGCCCGTGCGGGCACCGCTTATTGCTGGAATTGCGAGACACCCATTTCCAGTCAGGCGCTGGAAGAGATGGTCGATCGCGTCTTCGCACTTCCAGTCGGCACGAAGATCCAGATACTGGCTCCCATCGTTCGCGGGCGAAAAGGGCAGTACAAGAAGGAACTCGATCGCTTTCGACGCGACGGATTCGTTCGCGCCCGCATCGACGGCGAGATCGTCGAACTCAGCGACGAGATCAATCTCGCACGCGGTGCGCGACACAATATCGAGATCGTCATCGACCGCGTAGTCGTCAAGGAAAGCGTCCGCGCGCGTCTCGGCGAGTCCCTTTCCACAGCGCTTCGTCTGGCCGACGACCTCGCGCTGATCGATGTCCTGGGCGATGGGGACGGAGCCGACGGCGATGGTCGGGAAGCCTGGTGGCTGTCGCGGACCGGCGCTTGCCCGACCTGCGAGAATTCCTTTCCCGAGATCTCCCCACGCCTCTTTTCCTTCAACAATCCCTTCGGCGCTTGTCCCGCCTGCCATGGGTTGGGCGTCGAATCCGTCTTCGACGCGGCGCGCATCGTGCCCGACGAAAGCCTGTCGATTGCCGAGGGCGCCATCGCAGCCTGGGATCTGGACGAGAGCCGGGGCTACTACCGTCGGCTACTTGAAGAGCTGGCCGGGCACTACCACTTCTCCCTCGACACACCCTGGAAGAAGCTGCCAAAGCGATTGCGCGAGAAGCTGATCGAGGGCGATCCCTCCTTCGAACTAGAGCTCGCCGTGCCCGTCGCTCGACGGGGACGGGGACGAAGTCCGCGAACCGAGATCATCACACGGCCCTTCGACGGGGTCCTCGGCGATCTCAATCGGCGACTCGAGGCGGGCGGCGGACGCGGCCAGTCGGCCTTGTCCAAATTCCGCAAAGAACAAACCTGTCCCGACTGCCAAGGTGCGCGGCTTCGAATTGAAGCACGTTCTGTTCGGGTGGGCGGATCGTCGCTCCCCGAGTTGACGAAGCGCTCGATCAAAGACGTGATCGCCTTCTTCGATGCCCTCGAGTTGCCGCCCAATCTCGCTCGCATCGCCGAACGCATCGAGATGGAATTGCGCGAACGGCTGGGCTTTCTCGACCAGGTCGGACTCGGCTACCTCAGCCTCGATCGACCGGCCGCCACGCTGTCGGGGGGCGAGGGGCAGCGCATTCGGCTCGCGACGCAGATCGGTGCCAGACTGATCGGCGTCCTCTATATCCTCGACGAGCCTTCGATTGGGCTTCACCCGCGAGACAACGACCGACTGCTCGAAAGCCTCGAAAGTCTTCGAGACCTCGGCAATAGCCTGATCGTCGTCGAACACGACGAAGCAACCATCCGTCGCGCCGATCACGTGATCGACATCGGACCGGGTGCCGGCATACACGGCGGGTTGGTCGTCGCCGAAGGCAGCCCGAGCGAGATCGCCAAGCGATCCGACTCAACGACCGGCGCGTTCATCTCCGGACGTCGCCGCATCACGAAGACCAGCCAAAGACGCCCGGACATGAAAAACACCCTCCGACTCTCGGGCTGCTGTGCCAACAACTTGAAGAACGTCGAACTCGAGATTCCGCTCGGAGTACTGACCGTCATCACCGGGGTCTCGGGCAGCGGCAAGTCGACCCTGATCAACGACACACTGCATCCCATCCTCGCTGCCGAATTACACGGCTCGCTCGTGGAGCCCGGCGCCTATCGCTCGCTGTCTGGACTCGACCGGATCGACAAGGTTGTCGACGTCGACCAGAGCCCGATCGGGCGAAGTCCGCGCAGCAACCCCGCCACCTATAGCGGTGCCTTTTCGGGTATTCGAAGTCTCTACGCCCAGGTGCCTGAAGCGCGAGTGCGCGGTTGGGATAGCGGAAGATTCTCCTTCAACGTAAAGGGGGGACGCTGCGAGGCGTGTGAAGGCGATGGCGCTATTCGCGTCGAGATGCAATTCCTGCCCGACGCCTACGTTCGTTGTGAGGTTTGTTCCGGCAGGCGCTACGACCGGGAAACCCTCAGTATTCGACATCGCGGACAAAGCATCGCCGACGTGCTCGAAATGACCGTCGAAGAAGCCCTCGCACTCTTCGAGAACATCCCTACGATTGCTCGTCCCCTACAAGCCCTCTCGGATGTCGGCCTCGACTATATTCGTCTTGGTCAGTCCGCAACGACACTTTCTGGCGGCGAGGCACAGCGCATGAAGCTCGCAAAGGAACTCGCTCGAAAGGCCACCGGGCAGACGCTCTATCTGCTCGATGAACCCACGACCGGTCTCCATTTCGTCGACGTCGAAGAACTGCTCGGACTGATCGACCGGTTGGTCGAGCGGGGCAACACGGTGGTCGTCATCGAACACAATCTCGATGTCATTCGTTATGCCGACCACATCATCGACCTGGGACCGGAAGGCGGCGAGGCCGGGGGGGAGATCGTTGCCGTCGGCTCGCCGGAAGAGATTGCCGCCTGCACGCATTCTCATACCGGAGCAGCGCTCGCGCTTTCGCTGGGGCAATCGCAAATATGATGGGCCAACCCGGCAACCATTCGAATGGACCCTATCCCGATCTTCGCGGCGCCTTCATGCTGACGGTGCTGGCCATCGTGGCAGCCGGATTCACAGGGATCGCCTTCATCGATTTCGGATTGCTCGCCGCGGTCGGTATCGGCCAGGCGATCGGCGTAGGCGCCGTCGCCACGATGGGTGCAAAACGCGTTGCCGAGCCACAGGCCGAGCGACTGGGCTTGCGCGCCCTCGACATGAAGATGGTTCCGATCATCCTTTGCCTGGCACCCGCGGTGCTGCTCGCGAGCGAGATCGACAATTTTGCAGCGGATTGGTCGAGCGCTCCCGAGCAGATCGAAGACGTCTTCGAGGCCTTCGAGGAGACGGGGCAGGAAGAAGAGGGCGACGAAGCATCGGACGAGGGAAGTGCCGAAGGCGAATCCAAAGTGACTTCGCGACTCTTCGACCCCGACGATCCGTGGAGTCTGCTCTCTGCGATCATCGTGATGGTCGGCATCTCGCCTATCGTCGAGGAGTTCCTCTTTCGCGGCGTCATTCAACAGGGACTCGTTGCGCGCATGGGGCTGCTTCGCGGTGTGACGATGGTCGCGCTGTTGTGGACGTTGCTTCGCCCGGCGCCCATCGCAGGTTTCTCCCGCTTCGTCGCGGCAGCGATCGCTTCCTTTGCCCTCGGTTGGGCCCTGGGCATTGTGCGTATTGCAACGTCTTCGGTTCTCAGTTCGATGCTGCTCGCAAGCTGCTGGGCCGCCATCGGCCTCGGCGCCGTCGCCCTCGAAGGCAAGCTGGATCTCCCGGGCATGAACGTCGAAGGAACCCATCTCCCGTGGTCCATCACGCTGGCCAGCCTCGGTCTGGTCGCCTGGGCCGGTTGGACCCTCTACCGGGAAGCAGAACTACGCTTTAGTAGCGGCGACGCGGGTTCGCCCGGCCCGCCCACACCGCCGACACCACCCGGAACATCATTCGGAACACCTCCGACGGCCAAGCCAACCCCGGCCATCTGGCCTCCACCCTCATCACCACCGCCTCCGCCGAAGCAATCCGAACCGGAGTAATCGCAAACCGGGAGCGGCCGATGTCGCCCCAAATGGAGATTGGACGACATGGACGAGAACCTCGACAGCTTGATCACCACGGAAGCCCTCGCGCAGAAGCTCGACGATCCCCGCCTGCGCATCTTCGATGCCACCGTGCATTTTGCCTCGGGCGGCACACGCAGCGGCCTCTCCGATTGGGAAGAAGGCCATATC
>CAZMFM010000134.1:0-11564 GCA_964565565.1 uncultured Spirochaetaceae bacterium
CGCCGGGCAGCTTGAAGACGAGATTCGCGGCTAGATTAGGGGGAGGGTCGGACAAGGGTTAGGGGGCCGGTCAGATCAAGCCGGAAATTCCATTCCCGCCCGGCGTATCAACCATCCACGATCGGATTGCGCAGCGTTCCAATCCGGTCCGCGGTGAGCTCGACGACATCTCCGGGCTTCAAGAAGATCCCACGAAAGAAACCCACGCCCGATGGCGATCCGGTCAACATCACGTCCCCGGGATCGAGTCTCATATAGCGACTCACATATTCGATACAGGTCGGGATCGAGTGGACGAAATCATTCGTGCGCGCGTCCTGGCGGAGTTCTCCGTTGACTCGCGTTTCCAGATGAATGTCGATCGGATCCTCGAATTCGTCCCGGGTCACCATCGCCGGGCCGAGCGGCTTGAACCCATCGAGCCCCTTCGCGTGGGTCAATGTGAATTCTTGACCCGCCATCGCTTTTTGCTGAATATCCCGCGCCGAAACATCGTTGGCCAACGTATACCCGGCCACATGATCCAGCGCGTCGGCCGCCGCAATCCGGCTGCCACCCCGACCGATGATCACGGCAAGTTCGACTTCGTAGTCGACCTGATCATGAGCGAAGTCTGGCAGAATGATCGGCTTCTCCGGCGCGTTCACCGCGCTCCCGGGAACCAGGAAGAAGACCGGATTTGTGGGCGACTTGACGCCGAGCCTTTCGAAGACTGGCTTCATCTCATCGACATGACTGCGGTAGTTGATGCCGATGCAAATGATCTTTCCCGGCCGCGCAATCGGCGCACAGAGTTCGACTTCGCCGAGAGCGACGCATTTGCGTACCGCGGCCTTACGGACGCTGTCCAGATTCGGGTCATCCTGGAGAAGCAGCCCGATCTCGACGTCGCCTAACTCCAAAATTTCGAGCGTGCCATCGGCGGCCTCTCGAGCGATGCCCTCTGTCGTCGAAAAAATCTTCATTCAAAATCTCCAATCCGTCAAAACATCAAATGCGCAACATGTCGAAGGGGGTCTTCCCCTCTGGCAATGGCGGCCTCTCGACCAATTCACGAAAGGGAATACCCGCCTTGTGTCGGGCCACCAGATCGTCGGGATCGAAGATCACGCCGATCGGGTTGTCCTCGAAGCCCCCGTGCCTCATCCACTCGTCCACCTCGGCGACCGTTTCAAAATTATCGATCTGTAGTTCGATGCCATTGCCATCCGGATCCCTGTAGTAGAAGGACGTCGTCGGCCCGTGGTTGATCGTCCAGAAAGGCTCGATTCCGGCGCCCTTCAACCGAGTGTAGGTATGAAGGAGATCGTCGAGGCTGCCGTAGGTGAAGGCGATATGGTCCGTTCCCGTGACATTCGGGGGCGGTTCGATCAGACCGGGAATGCCAACGAAGGCGACGCGGTGATGCTCGTCGTCGTAGGTCATAAAGGCCAACATCTCATTCGAATAGGCACATTCGGCTTCGAGCACCTCTTCGTACCAACGGACCATCTCCGTCAGACGCGACGTCCTTCGTACGAAATGGGCGAGCTTCGCAGGGGCCACGCGCCCCCTCTCCGCAGCCGTCTTCGGCATATGGGCCTGATTGGTCATCGTCTCTTTCCTCCTTCGTTCAAAGAACCAACGCTCGCTTTGCAACGGCAATTTCCAGCACCCGAGCGAGATCGATACCCGAGTACTGCCCCGGCTCGACCGGCGCCCGCCAGGCCACGTGCCCATCCGGGCGGACCAGGACGGCGCCTCCCTCTTCGAGTCCGTAATACGTCTTGAACTTCGAACTCACATCGAGCCACTCGCAATTCGATCCCGCCGCTCCGATTCGCGCCACGCGAACGGGAACATCAGACTGCGCTGATTCCAACTCCTTCGACCAGGCATCTGAATCCCCGGCCACCAGCAAAACGAACTCCCGGTTGAAAAGTTGCAGAATGCTCGTAAAAGCCTCCCCTGCATCCGGCTGGACGAGCCAGCAATGCGGAGCGCGTGCGCCGGGACGAGCATTCGGGATATAGGTAAAGATAGGGTCTTCGACGGCGTGCTCGTCGACATAATGTGGCGTTCCGTCCGGGATGATGAGGCTCGCAGAGGACCCCGCCGAGGCGCCCGACTGCGGCTTCGATTGGGCTTCGGATCCGGACTCGGATGATGAATAGTCGAATCCGATCTCCTGTCCGAGAAAGAGGAAGTGACTCCGTTGAGCGGCGATCGCCGAACTGAGCCGCTCCCGCTGCGCGTGACCGCGCGGTGTATCGGAATCGACCTCATCGACATCTGGAGACAATTCGCCGAGGGAAGCACCGGTCTCCCGGATACGAATCGCATTTTCATGGCTCGCTTCGACATTGTAGACGGCGATCGGGCGACGCTCTTCGTGGTAGCTGTCGAGCAGTCGATCCGGTGCCCACCCCCCAAGGACTGCGGCGAGTTTCCAGGCCAGGTTATGCGTCTCTTGCATCCCGGTGTTGAATCCGAAGCCGCCGGTCGGAATATTCAGGTGTGCAGCGTCGCCACCGAAGAAGACACGTCCGATCCGATACCGGTCGACGACCTGCCCGCATAGCTCCCAGGGCGCCACAGCCAAGACCTTGACCGCCAAATCTTCGGTCCCCAGCGCGGCGTAGACCTTTTCCAGACAGAGCGCCTCATCGAAATCTTCGGCCCGCTCGCCACGCCCCGGAAGGTAGGGCGTGTTGAAGCACCATTTCTTTCCGTCGCCGCCCAACCCGATGAAGACACCGGGCGCTCGCGGGCTGGCGATCCAATACAAAGCTTGACCTGAATCCGAAACCAGACTCTCGATATCCGCCTCGATATAGATGTTGATCATATGACCGAAGGCCGGCGGTCCGACCATCGTCGCGCCGAGCTCCTCACGAATCGAACTGTGGACACCGTCGCAGGCGATCGTGTATTGCGACTCGACGACGAATGATTCGCCACTCGTGCGATCCAGAATTGTCGTACGCACAGACGTGTCGTCTTGTTCGAGCGCAACCTTTTCGTGATCGAATAACACGCGGATCGCTGGATGCCGATCGGCATGATCCTTGAGGATCGCCTCGAGTACGATTTGCGACGAGACACAGCCTGGTCGCGCCGTCGCAGCCATGACGCTTTCGACGAATTCCGGCATGTCCGCTCCGGTGATCCCGCCCAATCGATGGCCCGAAAGATTCGTGTAGAAGGAAACCCCCGCGGCCAAGAGCGCCGTCGAATAGAGTTCATCGGCCAGGCCGAGTTGGTGAAGGATCTCCATCGTCCGAACATTGAAATACGAAGCCTTGGGATGGCTGGCCGTCGTCGAGTGTTTTTCGACGAGAATCGATTCAACGCCCTGCTGCGCCAGATTGAGCGCCGTCGAGAGACCGACCGGGCCTCCCCCCACGATCAGCACTGGCGTTTCGATTGCCCTCATCTTGTTCTATCTCCCAATTCCCGCGCCCCTCACGCCATCCATACTATTTGACGATCGACAAAAGTCAATGTATCACTCCGCTCAACTGACCAATTTGAATAGAGCCCCGATTCGATGGCCACAGCCAGATCGAAACCAATCCCTCGCATCGACAGCCGATCCCTGCGCACCCGGGAGAGCATCGAGAAGGCCGCCCTGGAAGCCTTCTCTGAAGCCGGCTTCGACGCGGCCAGCACTCGGCACATCGCCCATCAAGCGGGCGTCAAACAGCAGCTGATCACCTACCACTATGGCTCGAAACTCGAACTCTGGAAGGCCGTCGCGGACCGACTCTTCACGGCCTGCCACGACCGACTGGCAAAGCGAGCCGGGGATCTCGACGGCCTCGATGGGGCGATTCGAATTCGCCAGCTGATCCGGGAATTCCTCCTCTTCGCAGCCGAAAATCCCGCCCTGGCGCGATTCATGATGCACGAAGGCGTGCGCTCCAGCCCACGACTCCGGTGGCTCTTTGAACGCCATACCAAGAGACTCTTCGAGCTCGCCCGAAGCGGCTTCACGGCCGCACAGGCGGAAGGCCTCGCCCCCGCCGCGGACCCCGTCCATCTCATCTACATCTTGCTTGGTGCCACGAGCATCTTCTCTCAGGCGGCCGAGTTCTCACTCGTAACCGGCCGAGATCCACGCGAAAGCGAAGCGACGGAGCGCTACATCGAACTCGTCCTTCGGCTCATCCTTCCAGGCGATACCTAACATCATCGATCGCGTGACGGCTGTGTCACTGCTGTGTCACGGCCGTATCACGATGAGCGATTCCGGCCTGGCTCGAGCAAGGGATCCGTCAAGCCCGATGATTGATGACCTTGTCCGTTTTGAATTGCGCAAGAAAATCATGTGGGAAGCCCAGATCGATATGACTCGCCTCGTCGAGGCTGGCCTTGTCGGCCGGATCGAGCTCGAATTCGAGACAACCCAGGTTGTCGTCGAGCTGTTCCCGTGTCTTGGCGCCCACGAGCGGGATGATGACGCCCTCTCCCTGCCGGACCCAGGCGAGTGCCACCTGTGCCGGTGTGCGGCCGATCTTCTCGGCGATCTTCATGACTTCGGCGGCGATCGTCAGATCTCGATCGTTGACGCGCCCGCGTAGGGTCGCGCGGCCCTTCGTCCCGGCCTCGCGATTGTATTTTCCGGTCAAGATTCCCGAACCCAGCGTATCCCAGGGCGTCACGGCCAAATCGAGTTCCTTCGCCATTGGCAAGAGCTCTCGCTCGACGGCGCGGTCGAGCAGGCTGTAGCGAATCTGTAAACCCACGAAGGGCGTCCAACCGCGGAGCATCGCCAGCGTGTTGGCGCGCGACACTTCCCAGGCCGGCGTATCGGAGATCCCGATATAGAGGACCTTTCCCTGTCGCACGAGATCGTCGAGACCGCGCATGACTTCCTCGATCGGCGTCATGACATCACGCACGTGTACCCAGAAGAGATCGATGTAGTCGGTCCCCAATCTTTTCAGACTCGCGTGCACCGCGTCCATCATGGTCTTTCGACTATTCCCCGACGCATTGACATCGCGGCCACGGGTAACGCCCGTGTACTTGGTCGCAAGAACGATCCGCTCGCGTTCGGGAGCGATGAACTCGCCCAGAAACGTCTCGCTGCGACCGGCACTGTAGACGTTCGCGGTGTCCACGAAATTTCCACCCGCCTCGCGAAAGCCATCATAGACACGTCGGCTCTCGGCCTGATCGACGCCCCACTCTTCCGCTCCAAAGGTCATTGCGCCGAGTGCCAGCTCGGAAACGCGCAAGCCACTATTGCCTAGTAGTCGATACTTCATCCTGGTCTCCCTTTGCCGTCAGCAATCGCTCGACGGTCCGAATAATAGAGCGCCGTCTTCGAGATCCGCCTTGCGAATCATCTTCTTGTCGAGGCTGTAGTCCTGGGTGTTGTACCACGGCGCGTGATTCCCCTGCTTCGGGAAGAGATGCATCTTTCTCTGCATATAGCCCGGCGTAAAGTCATCGATCCACGGTCGAGCGACCATGCCTTTGTCTTCCTCGCGCAACCGTGGCGTACATTGCTTGACCCCGAGTTCGTCCATTCGCTTCAGAACCCGGCAAACAAATTCCGAATTGATATCCGCCCGGAGCGTCCACGAAGCATTGATATAGCCGAAGGTCTGGATGAGATTCGGAATGCCCGAGAACATCATCCCCTTGTAGGTCCAGGTCTGCGAGAAGTCGACCGGCTGACCGTCGACATCGAATCGAACGCCACCCAGGACCTCCAGGCTCAACCCGGTCGCACTCACGATGATGTCGGCCTCGACGTGCTTGCCGGATCGAAGTTGAATTCCAGTCTCGGTGAAACGTTCGATCTGATCAGTCAGGACCTCGACGTCGCCACGATTGATCGCGTCGAAGAGGTCGCCGTCCGGAATCAAACAGAGGCGTTGATCCCATGGGTTGTAGCGAGGCGTAAAATGCTGATCGACATCGTAGTCAGGACCGAGCGCCTCGCGAATCCGGCCGAGAAGTATTCGCTTGATTTGCTGGGGTCGCGTTCTGGTCCGGTTATACATGAAGCGTTGAAGCTGCACGTTCTTGAATCGTGTAATCGCATAGGCCACAGACTCCGGTAGGAATTTGCGCAAGAAATTGGCCACCGCGTCTTCGGCGGGTCTCGATGCGACGTAGGTCGGCGAACGTTGAATCATGGTGACGTGCGCTGCGTCCTGCGCCACCGAGGGAACGATCGTCATGGCCGTCGCGCCACTGCCGATGACGGCGATTCGACTTCCCCGATAGTCGAGATCCTCGGGCCAGAATTGTGGATAGATGATCTTGCCCTGGAAACGATCCGAGTCCTGGAATTCCGGCGTATGTCCCTTTTCGTAATCGTAGTAGCCCGCGCACATGTAGAGGAAATTGCACGAGATTCGTTGTGCCGAATCGCCTTCGATCTCGACCGTCCAACGTTCTTCTTCGCTCGACCACGAAGCCGATCGAACGGCATGCCCATAACGAATCGCCTTCTCGAGATCGTGCTCGGCCGCGGCCTCCTGGATGTACTCGAGAATCGAAGGCCCATCGGCGATCGCCTTCTTGGCACGCCACGGTTTAAAGCTGTAGCCAAGGGTATGCATGTCGCTATCGGAGCGGATACCCGGGTAGCGAAAGAGATCCCAGGTTCCACCCATGGCCTCGCGGCTTTCGAGGATCGCAAAACTCTTGTCCGGACAGCGGTCTCGGAGATGGCAGGCGGCGCCGATCCCCGAAAGGCCCGCGCCGACGATCACGACATCAAAATGCTCCAATGGTCCATTCCTCATCCTACGGGCGACGCCGGAGCTTAACGGATGCGGAGGGCCTCCTCGACCTCGTTTCAGCCGCGCCGGGGCTAGAACAAGAGCCATTGAAAAGAGCGCCATTCAGGGAGAAGCTATCCGGTGGTGCAAGCCGCGATCCACCCCGTGTCTCCAGCCCCCAGGAGAAAACCGATGACCGAGCAGGCGACCAAGACAAAGCAGGCCCCCCATGTGATGCGCTTCGAAGACCACATGAGTCGCGCCGACGCCCTGATGTGGCAACTCGAATCCGACCCCATTCTCCGCTCGACTATTCTCAGCACCTGGATTCTCGATCGTGTACCCGAATTTGCGCGCTTCGAAGCCAAGACCGATCGCGCGACACGGCTCATTCCGCGATTGCGCCAGCGCGTCGTCGCCGACCCACTCGGAATCAACCCGCCGAAATGGGAAGAGGACCCGTATTTCGACCTGCATTTCCATCTTCGTCGGACGGCGCTGCCCGGTACGGGAACGATCCAGGACCTGCTCGACCTCGCCGAACCGCTGGCCATGCAAGCCTTCGACAAGGATCGCCCGCTCTGGGAGCTGCACCTGATCGAAGGGCTCGAGGGTGGCCGCTGTGCGGTCATCATGAAATTGCATCATGCGATTTCGGACGGTGTCGGGTTGGTCAAGATGACCGAATGCCTGATCGAGCGAGGACCGGACGAGGCCGTCGACGAAGCGTCCACTCCCGAGACCCCTGAATCCGACGACGCAAAGACGAATCCTTCGACTAACACACGCTCTGCCGCCTGGGATGGCGCGACTGAAGCATTCGCGCATCGCATCCGAACCGGCGCCGATCGCTGGCGACGAATCGGAGCCGCCCTCGTACGCAACGCCGGGCCCACCCTGACCCATCCAATCGAGACAGCGACCGCGATCGGCGAGACCCTGGCCTCCGCTGGACGCGTCCTGGCGCCGGCCTCCGCGCCGCTCTCACCCATCATGCTCGACCGATCCACGGTCGTCCGCTTCGACTACCTATCGGTGCCGCTTCCCCGGCTCAAGCGCGCGGGCAAGGCCGTCGGTTGCACGATCAATGACGCCTTCGTGGCCGGCGTCGCTGGGGGCCTTGCCCGATACCACGCAGCACTCGACGCCCCCGTGGATTCCCTGCGCATGTTGATGCCAGTGAATGTCCGTGAGGGCGAGAAGAGCGACGTTGCCGGCAACCAATTCGCACCGGCGCGCTTCGAGGTCCCGGTCGGAATCGACAACCCCGCGGAGCGGATCGTTGCGATCGGAAAGATTTGTCGAGGGCAGCGCGACGAGCCGGCTTTGCCGTGGATTGAAGAGATCACGAATCTCTTGGGCGCCCTGCCCGCGGCACTGACCAATGGCCTCTTTGGCGCGATGCAGAAAACGACCGACTTCACGACGAGCAATGTGCCCGGACCGCGTCGCACGACCTGGATGAGCGGCGCCCGCATCGAGGGCTTCATGCCTTTCGGTCCGCTCGCCGGCGCGAGCGTCAACGTGACCGCCTTCAGCTACGACGGCGTGATGCATATCGGGATCAATATGGACCCGGCTGCAGTCTCCGACCCGAAGCGACTCGTCGAATCCCTGAAGAGCGGATTCGAGGAAGTCCTGACCGTCGCGGGTCCGGACGAAGCGGAGCCCGGCGACTGAAGAGCGCCAGCGATTAACCGTCGGCGATCGATGCCGGTGGAGGCGGCGGTTGGAGACGGTTGGAGGCAGCGGCCGAGCAGAATCCGGCGCCCGCTAGTGACGAGGCATTCCCGGCATCCCCGGCATGCCTTGGCCCGGTCGACCTCCAGCCCCCCTCTTCATCATCTCGCTCATGTCGGGCATCCCGGGAATATTGTTCAGGTCGAATTTTCGCGCCCCCTTCGGCACCTCGAAGAGGGAATCGGGTTGCGCTGCGCGTTCGAGGTTCCTGAGTTCGAATTTGATGCGTTGCTTCTCGCCCTTGGATTGATGGACGAGAAGTGCTTTGACAGCAATATTGTCGTCCGTGTACCAGGTAAATCCGCCGAACTTGCCATCCTTCGATTCATAGACCGACTTGTATTTCGTCGTCTCCATGCCGTTCACGGTCTCTGACCCGACGATCTCTCGGGAGACGAGATTGACGTCCGGCGCGCGGTCTCCGCCCTGACCCACCTTGGTCTCCATATACATCCCCGGCCCCATGATCATCCAGATCTTTTCGAGGTCGAAGCGGATAGGCAAAACAAGCTGCGTTTTCAGCACCACCGGTAAGTAGGCATATGTCAAACTCGTTCCGCTCGTGGTATTTTTAACCCGTTCCGGGGAAAAGGACGGTGCCCGGTCGATCGTGGACGGATCTCGCTCGGGCGTAGAGATTCTCCTCTCACCACCGCGCCGTATCGGGCGCAGCCTCACGCAAATAGGCTGCAGCAATTGCGAGGCTGCGACTAACACACGCGGATGCAGCGTAATCTCATTGATGGCATCCGACGGCGTCGGAAACTCCAGAGACTGATGGCCATCGCGACGCATTTGCAACCGGAGAGAATGATCCGCCTGAAGCTTTTTTTCCACGTGAACTAGCAGACATGATAGGCTCAAACAGTAAAACGATGCGTCCTCCGAGCTGAACAGGAGAACTTCAATTGATGCGAGTGCGAAGCCTATTGGCGGTGGCCGCGATTCCATTCTCCGCCTCTACGCGATTGGCTGGACCGGCATCGCCTCAGGCCGGCTCAGCATGCTCCGGCACGCGCTGCGGGCTGGATGGCCGGCTTCGAGTACAGATTGCTGACGGCGTGCCACGTCCACTTTCCTTCGCCCCTGTGCAGGGCGTTTGGGGTTCCTTCACGTGCGGCCCATTCACGGCCATCGCGATCAGAACGACTCCGGTCACGTCCATATTCTCCCTCCCGCGCACCACGGTGCTGGCCTTTGTCGGTCTGGGGCCGGGGCCTTGGACAGATCGGTCCAATCAGACCCACACCATCCGCGACGACCCTGGCCTACTTCGGCGACCCTCACACATATTGCGACCCGAAAATTGACCTGACTTCTCATGGCTCACCACATCACAGACAGCCTTCAACCTTCCCAGTTCCTCCAGATCGAGCGGATCACGTATGTCAAATAGAAATTCCAGACGGTTCAATCGACAAGAACAGGACCAGCTCAACCCCGCACGCGGCGCGATCAAAGCCAGATCTCTGGCTTTGATCGCCTACCTGGTCGCCCTGGTCCTGCCGTGTATCGCGGGGGCCGTCGAACCGCAATTTGTCGGAGGATTGTTTCCGGTCGGCGACAGTCCCGGAGCGTTGGCAACGGTCGATCTGGACGGCGACAACATTCCCGACCTCATCGTGACCAATTTCGATACCGATGAGTTGCTGGTGCTGATCGGTAACGGCGATGGCACTTTCCAGCCCGAAGATGCCTTTCCAGCCGGGAGTCGACCGGCCGGCATCGCGACAGCCGATCTCAACGGCGACGGCTTCCTCGACGTCGTCACGAGCGAACTGTCCAGCAACAACGTGAGCGCATTGCTAGGCAATGGAGACGGAACCTTTGCCGCACCCATCACGGGAACGGCCGACATTGCGATTTCGTCTCTCGACCTGGGCGACTTCAATGGCGACACATTTCCTGATCTCGTCACCACCCGCACGACCAGCCTCGTGATTCTGCAGCTCGGTAATGGCGACGGCACTTTTCAAGCCCCGGTATCCCACCCATTGAGTGTTGTGACGAGATCGGTTGCACTGGCCGATCTCAATGGCGACACCTTTCTCGATATCGTCGTGACCAATCGTTCGACGGCGAGCGATGACGACCTGGGCGTCATGCTAGGCAAGGGCGATGGCACGTTTCAGGCACCCGTCTACTACGTGGCGGGCGCGAGAACCTCTTCTGTCTCAGTCGCCGACGTGAACGGGGATACGGTCCTCGATCTGGTCTACACCGATTCGATCAGCACCGACCAATCTGTGGGTGTCTTGCTGGGCAACGGAAACGGCACCTTCCAGCCTGCCGCCTTCCACGTAGCGGTGGGTTTCGACGCCTCGAGCGTCAGAGCCGTCGACCTCGACGGCGACACCGTGCTCGACCTCGTGATTTCCACTTTCTTCGTTTTCGGCAGGGGCCTGCTCGTGGCGCTGGGCAACGGCGATGGCAGCTTTCAGGAGGCCGTGAGGATTGCGTCGGGCCGCACTTCCGCCCCCGCGGTCGCGGACATCGACGGGGATCTCATCCCCGACCTCATAGGCAACGTCGGCCCCAGTGACGCCTTGCACCTGATGATCGGAAATGGCGATGGCAGTTTCCAGGTCGCCGCTCACTATCCGGTAGGCGACGATCCCCAGACCCTCGCAGAGGCTGATCTGAATGGAGACTCCGTGACGGATCTGGTCACAGCCAACGACAACAGCGAGGACGTGACTGTGATGCTCGGCAATGGCGATGGCAGCTTTCAAGCGCCTGTCGCCTACCCGGTCCCGAACGCGATCTCCGCCGCGATCGCGGATCTGAACGGCGATACCTTCCCCGATATCGTGTCCGGTGGTCTCTTCGAAGTCGTCAATGTGCTGCTGGGCAACGGCGATGGCACCTTCCAGGCGGCCGTCGCCCATGCAGCGGGTGCGAGCTCCCATCGCATCGCGGTCGCAGACCTCGACGGCGACAGCTTCTTCGACGTGGTTTCCGCCGGTGGCGCCTTCTCGACCATCGGCATGAGCGTCCTATTGGGCAACGGCGACGCTACGTTCCAGGGTGCGATCACGATCCCGGCGACCTCGGTCGTCGAAGCACTCTCGATCGGCGACGTCGATGGCGATGCGATTCCCG
>CAZMFM010000135.1:0-11521 GCA_964565565.1 uncultured Spirochaetaceae bacterium
CGCGAATCGCGAAATCGCCGCGTGGAGATAGGTCGTCAGCTCCTTCAGGTAGGCGGCCGTCCCGCCGCCGTCCGCGTTCGCTCTACCCGCCTCGTCCATCGCCCCGAGGTCACCCCCGGCACAAAAGATCTTGCCCTCGCCGGTCAAAAGGACGGCGCGCACGCGCTCATCCTCGTCGAGCTCGATCGCCGCCCGCATCAGGGCCTGAGCCATCGGCATGTCCAGCGCATTCGCCGCCTCGGGCCGGGTCAGGGTCAGCTTGGCGACGCCTCCGTCGCGTTCGAGTCGAATCGGGGAATCTGAGGACATGGTGGGACCTTTCTTTTTGTGTCGTCTCTTGTCGTGCCGTCTCGGCGACGGCGCTCGTGGTTTGCACGCCGATTCTTGGCCTGCCGCAGGCAGGGTTCGGACCGGTCTCCGACCATATCGCGGATTTGGGCTGAGGGGAGTCCGGGGGGAGCGGATTCGCGGGGTGATCTCGGCGGGGCTCGGCCCGTCGGGTGGCTCCGGAGATCCGGCGCTCGGCAGCCAGGCCGGCCAAGGGCCCGATCAGGGTCGCAGGCAGGCTCCATTTCGGTACTCTCCTGCGTCGCGGAGAGGTGGCTGAGCTGGTTGAAAGCGCGCCCCTGCTAAGGGTGTATAGGCTAATACCCTATCGAGGGTTCGAATCCCTCCCTCTCCGCCAGTTCGTTCTTCAGCGGCGGAGATCAGTCTTCACGCAGCCTGCCTCTACGAATGCCTCTCAAACTACGATTGCCCGATGGATTGCTCGGCCACCGCCCAGGTCTTGAATCAGGTCGAACATGTGTCGAGTGAATTCCTGCCCATCCCGAGATATCGCCACGACAGCCTTTGAATCGCGCATCAATTCCTCGGTCAGTTCTTCTTTTCCGCCGTTGGTTCTTTCTAAGAAGCGGATGTAGAGCTTTCTCAGAGCGTCCAACGTGTCGGTAGGGGCGTTCGGATTTTCCCTCAGATGCTCGAGGCGTTCTATCGGTGTTAGGCCAACCATGTGGATGATGTCTTCACGATCTACGTGCGCTGGTTCTGTTGGCGTGAGTGCGAGAAGGTATGAGAGAGCCGAGAAGCAGCTCAGGCACCTTGGGACGCGCAACTTGTAGCTGCTATAGCGACGCAGGGCCATTTCCTTTTCCGCCGACATCGGGTCCTTCTTCGATTTCTCCCGAAGTCGAGATTCATGGTTCAGAAGCACGATGCGCCAGTAGCGGACGATATCGTTGACTAGCACTATGGGGAGGTAGTCCTCTGGGTGCAGATCTTCGTTCTTCCAGTACGCGTCGATCGTCTTCCGGATGAGGGTTTTGTACGCTTCCTTGTTGACGAGAGGGCGGCTCTCCAGAATCAGCAACATCCGCTTTGTAAGGGCGCCGGATTCGTCGTCGGTCGGGCTACCAAGGTCACTGAACAAAGACTCGGCCGTGACGAGTCGCGCGTGGTTGCCGTCCGCGTCGAGTTCGGGGAGGCCGACATGCTCGACCGCCTGCCGTAACGCATCTGCGATGACGTCGGTGGCATCCTCTGAACGCGATGCGGCGTTCCCATCTTCGAGGTACACGACGTAGGGGTCGAGGTCGCTCGCATCTCCCATGTCTCCGCGCCCGCAGGATCCGGTGGCATAGACCGTGGTGTGGACGCCGATTGCTGTATCGCGTTGTTCGCCGAGTTGGTCAAGGAATGCGGCGCGGACTCGTCCCAGGACCTCGTCTGTGTGCGCTCTCCGAGCTTGGATGATTCCGCTAGGGGGCACTGCGCTTGCCCGCACCGGTCATCAGCTTGGCGAAGATCTCTGCCTGCGCGATCGCGTCGTCCGCGGCGTGATGGGTATGGGCATGGTCTGACATCAGAGACTTGGGCAGACGCGAGCGACCGGCACGGGAGATTTGAATACCCTCCGTGACGGCGACGGCAGTCTTCAAATCGAATGCCCGGGAATGCCTAAAGGGCGACGTCCCGACGAAATGGACGAAATACCAGTGAATCCAAGACCAATCGAATCCGAGCGGGTAGGCAACTAGGACGGGTTCGCCGCCGGCGCATCGAGCGCGCAGCCAGTCCGCGGCCGTTCTCATGGCTTCAGCTGGATCCTCTCCTTCGCGTGAAAGACGATCGCGGTCCAGGCCGTTGACGTCTAACGCGGCGCGCTCGTATTTCTCGGAGATGGGCTTTAGCTCGACATAAAAATAGTCGTCGTGGTTCGGTGTCGGCGTGTAGCAATGTCCGTCCATCCGGCCCGCCGGCACGATCGCGAAACTGAGCATTGAGTAAGGCCCAGGGATTGGGCCGTCCGTTTCGACGTCCACGGAGAAATACACGTCCGCGGTCTGCACACCAGCCGAGCTTGAAGCCGAGCTGGTCGAGTAATTCTTGGCGAGAATGCTGTCCGACACGACACGTATCGTACCGGGTACCTGCGCCGTCGGCACGCGTGCCGCGTCACCGTTCCTACAGCTTCTTCACAGTACTTCCACGTCTGAATGGCTCAGTCATTCCCGAGATGATGAGACCGAACAGGAAACGTCCGAATTCGGCACGGGCTGCGGCTAAGCCTCGCAAGAGGACCGTCGTTCACAGCGCCGCTTCAAAACTCTCCTGCGTCGCGGAGAGGTGGCTGAGCTGGTTGAAAGCGCGCCCCTGCTAAGGGTGTATAGGCTAATACCCTATCGAGGGTTCGAATCCCTCCCTCTCCTCCTAGAGAGCAGTTGCCCCCGGACTCCGTCCACCTGCTGGGAGTCCGGTTGGGGTTCGTGGGCCGCAATCGGTTGGTGATCGCCTTGCCCCGACATGCATCAGTGTGGCTCTAGACACCGGTTGCCCGACTACTCCCTCCGCCGCCACCCAGGCTGCGAAGCAGAGACTTCCCGCGTGGATCCCGAGGATGGATCCGAAAAAGCTCGCGATTCCGCGGGGTGTTGGCGGTTGAGCCTTTCGATTCCGAACCAGAGACTGCCCGTTTCAGTAGCGATCTAGGCCAACTCACTCGTTTGTCTCTGTCGGCCATTCCGGCGGTTCGGGTTGGCTCTCGTCTTCTCGGGGCAAGTGCACCTCAACGAGACCAGTCCTCGACGACCAGGTCTTTGAATCTCCGGAAGCCCTTCACGTTCGCGGTCACGATCGTTAGTTCATTGACGCTGGCGATTGCTGCAATCTGCCCGTCTGCCGCAGAAGGAGGACGCCCGCGTTTACTTAGGCGCGCACGTTCCCGCGCATGCCAGGTCGCCGCTTCCTGGTCGTAGGGAAGGATCGGTAGAATGCCTCCAACGGCCTCCTCGAGGTAGGCTTCGACGGCACGGCGCTTCTTTGAAGCGGCCAGCCGAGCAGCCCCAAACGACAACTCATGCCAGACGATCGAACAAGTTGCGAGTTCGCCGTCGTGTTCGGAGAGCTTTTCGAGCGTTAGTTCATTCGGATGCGACTTGATCGCCTCGGACAGTACGTTCGTGTCGAGCAGGTAGCGGATCGTCACAGAGAAACATCTCGCCCCGGCGATTCCTCACGCAGTCCTTCGAAATCAGAGTCCCCGATATTGAGTGAGTCGACGTCGAGGCGTTCTCGGACCTGCCTCGTTGCGCCAATGAACGAAGGGCGGTCACCCGTGATGGCCGAGTACTCGGCGGTGGAAATCAACACCGCAACCGGTTCTCCGCGGCGGGTAATCTCGATCGCTTTGCCCTGCTGCGCTCGTTTGATGAGGCGGGCGAAATGCTGGCGCGCTTCGGCTACCGAGACTCTCGATGAGGCCATGGTGGTAATCTCCAAGATGTACAGATAGATGTACATCATATCACGACTATGGATCTTTTCGACCGGGGTCTGAATCCCGATCTCTCGCCGGCAAGTCGGGAGCAGGCCCGCTCCAGACTTGCCGTAACTGGGATCGGCGCGTCTTTCCAAAACCAAAGTGGAAGTTCGAATGCCTCCCCCGCCGCGATTGGGTCTGCGGTTGCAGGGACTTTCGCCGCAAAGCTTCAATCGACTCGGAAGACACGCGACTACTACCGGAGGGACGCGTGGACGGCCGACTGGGTTTTCGCACGTTGCAGCCTCGGCGGTCCGCTGCTCCCGGGCCAGCGCCTGGTCTGATCGAGTGCGTTCACACTGCGCCTAATCGTGTCCGGCACGCCACTTGCTTTCCCTGGACTCAGTCGCGCGCAGAGTCTCGAAGGTCGAGTCGAGGACTTCAAATGGGGCAGATTGCCTCCTGTTGCGCATGGACGCGAAAAACTGTCCCGCCCGAGGAGAACCCCTGTGAGTATCCCGTTTCCCGGTGCCGAGTTTTTTAGTGCTCTGCGGGAGGCCATGGAGCGCGACCCCGGCGCTACAGAGTCTTTCGATCCATGCGAAGCCTACTGTGGCTTCGCAATAGGTGAGAATCTCTACGTGTTCGAGTTCGATGGTCGGCAGTGTGTCGCTGTGGTCGTCGGTGGAAACGAACTCGATCTCGATTTCGTCATTGCGGGCCCGACCGCGGGCTGGCAGAAGATCGTCGAGGCTCTTGAAGAATCCGTCTCCGAAAACGAGGCGACGCTCCCAGCACTCGTCGAACGGGGCGAACTCGAGATCCGATCGAGAGACGACGAAGGGGCGGAGCTGGCTCGCGCCGCGCTGCCCTTCCTGCAGGTATTCCTGGAACACGCGCGCAGCTTCGCTGTCACTATGCCGAACGATTCCGGGTCGACGCAGGACGCGGAGTAAGTGAGGTCTTCGAGCTGAGTGGAAAAAGGGTGGCAGAGTCATTTCGAATCGAGATCGGACCTAGCAACGGAGACAACAAGAAAATGGCAGCACAGACGCAGCGATTGGCGACATTTCCGGAAGACATCTTCGACTACCCTGCCTGGAGTGCGAAGATCGACGCCTTGATCCAGCCATATGCGAAGGCCGATCCGTATCCACACATCGTGCTCAATGATCTGCTGGCGCCCGGCATTGTCGAAGAACTCGAGCAAGACATGCCGGGTCCTGATGAGCCGGGCTGGACCCACTACGAGCATTTCAACGAGCACAAGCAGGTGCTGAGCAAGCGACACGAACTCCCGGAGAGTTTCCTACGTGTGTTCGACGAGCTCAAGAGTGACCGCTTCGTAGCCCTCCTCAGCAAGCTCACCGGCGTCGAAGGCCTGTTCGCCGATCCGGACTTCGCCGCCGGCGACGGTCTGAGTTTCTGTGGACGAGGCGGCTTCCTCAACATCCACACGGACTTCACGGTCCATCCCAGGCATCCGACCTGGCGGCGCCGGGTCAATCTGATTCTCTATTTGACGAGCGACTGGGACGAGGCGTGGGGAGGGCACACGGACGTTTGGGACCGGGACATGCAACGGTTGGCGGCTCGCGCGGCGCCCATTGCCAACACGTGTCTCATCTTCAACACCGACACCTCGACGTGGCATGGGCACCCGAATCCGATCACCTGCCCCGAGGATCGCGCCCGCCTGACGATGGCGTTCTGGTACTTCGTCGATGAGCCCGATGCGGTGCGCGTGTCGACCCAATATCGGCCCCAGCCCAGCGACCGGTGGCTCAAGCGGGTGCTCATCTACGCGGACAATCTCCTGGTGCGGGGCTACTACTTCGCCAAGCGGGAACTCGGAATCAGCGACACCGTCGCGAGTGGAATCCTCAAACTAGTCTCTCGTATCTTCAAGAAACTAGAACGGCGCTGACCCGAGTCGGACCGCGATTCAGATGCCAGAGTGCGCAAAAAGTCGGCCGATCGACATCCGAATAGATTTCGTCGACTTGCCTCGCAGTGGGAACCTTCCAGATCGGCCGAACACTCATCTCTCGCCTTGCACGGGACGCGAATGGGTTGGGTTCATCGCCGAAGCCTGGAGGCCAGTATCGGCTGCCAGGATTTGCCTAGTTTTGATCCATTCGGCTCGTGTTCTGTCGACTTTGGAACGCCAGGTAGATCAAGGAGATGACGACCGCGGTCGCACTGATCACATCCCCAATGCTGCCGAGATCCTACCAGTTCATGGTAGGCCCTCGTCGCCGCGTGGGTTCTAAACTTGCTTGGGAGAATTTTCCACGCGCATGTGGGGAAACAGTTCATCATAAGGCGGGATGGAATCGCCAAGTTCGTCGAGACGCGTGGCGAGGTACCCGCCTACATCGGTGCCGACGACGTTGTATGAAAGCCGCCACCACTGTCTGCCGCCTCTCGTACGTGTGATCGACAGCAAGACCTGTTCGAAGCGGTAGAACGACCCGTCGTTCAGGAATCCATCCCGGTGCATCATAGAAGGCTTGCTCCATGACTAGGAGCATGCCCCACGCCCAGCCGTTGAACCTGGCCTTGTCGAAATCGTCGGCGCCATCATAGTCTCCCGAAGGCAGGACCGAATCGCCTCGAAGTTCTGCTCCTCCCGACCAGGGATTGCCATCCATTCGCGACCCTGCTCAAGCAGATCGCGCTGCGCTTTGGCGCGCTCGATCGATTGGCCTTGGCGCAGCTGATAGCCGACGAAGACGAGGGAAGCGACGACTGCGAGCGCACCGGAAACTTCGCCGAGCGCTGCAAATGCTTCCCAATTCATCTTTTGCTCTTTCTCCCAAGCCGATGGGTGAAGCCTCGGCGCCCGGGCGATCACATCACCTGAATATTTCGGCAAAATGAGTCCTGTGCAATTCTACAGAAGCTCGTCATCCCACGCCGTAGGCCAGCCCGTTTACAATCTCGCTTTCGACGGACGTTCGCGACGAACGAACCATTCAGGAATTTGAGAGCCTCAATGAGTTGGATGCAATGCTCATCATGGAGTTGATCCGGGGCGATGGGAAGATCAAGCGGCCGTCTCCGCACGATCGCAAGAGTAGTGAGATGACATTCAGGTTCACATCGAGGCAAGACCGCCCGGAACGGGTCCGCGGCAAGCCTCGCATCCAGGGGAGCGCGCATCAGTTCGAATTGTCGCCACGCGCTCATGCCCTTACGCTGCCCACCCCCTCTTCGTCCGAGGAAATTTGATGCGACTGTCCGGCTGCGCAAAACTTCTCGGAAGCACTCCTCTACTGGCAGCTCTCGTTCTCGCGGGCGGGTGTGATCGCGCCATGGATTCGGATATCGGGACTTCGGCCGAGCTTCAGCGGCAAGAACCTATGCTCTTCATCGCACATCGCGGCGCGTCCGGGCTGGCTCCCGAGCACACGCTTGCCTCCTTCGAACTCGCGGTGGAGATTGGAGTCGACTACCTCGAGCAGGATCTTCAACAGACGCGCGATGGCGTGCTCGTCGTGCTTCATGATGATTTCCTCGACCGGACGGCAAGGGGGCCCGCGAGAGATTGCAGCGGTCTTGTTCGCGAGAAGACCTTGGCCCAGCTCGAGCGCTGCGATTTCGGTGCCTGGTTCGGCGAGGCTCATCCGTTAGTCGGCGACCGGTTCGACGGTCAGCGCATCCTGACGCTCGAGGCATTGATCGACCGATTCGGGAGCAGTGTTCGCTACTACATCGAGACGAAGAATCCAGAAGAGGCCGAGGGACTCGAGGCCTCGCTGATTTCCATCCTCGACGAGCACGGTCTACTCGATGAGACCAACGCGTCGCGACTGATCTTTCAGTCGTTTTCTAAGGAAAGTTTGGTCGCGCTGGCCGAGAAGGCGCCGACGGTTCCCCGCGTGCGGCTACTCGATCGGAAGCAGCTACGTCCACCCTACGATGAGGCGTTGTCGAAAATTGCGGAATACGCGGACGGGATCGGGCCCCACTACAGCGACGTCGATGCTGCGCTGGTTGCGGCCGTTCATCGTCATGGTCTGAAGATCCACGTCTATACTGTGAACGAACCGGACGAAATGCGTCGCCTGGACGCGCTGGGCGTCGATGGGATCTTCAGCGACTTTCCAGATCGCTACAAGCGATAAGTTGGCCGGGGAGTCCCCCCGACGCCATCGCGTCCACGAAATCGGAGACCTTCGCCGCGTCCCATCTTGTCGCTTCTCGAATTCGCCCATTCGGGTTGGCTCTCGAGAGGGGCCGAAACCAACATTGTGCAGTTGGGTAGCGCGCCGATTTCTTGAGATCGCTCTCGCGGCCTGGCTTATCGTTCGGCTGACGCGTCTGTTGCGGTTGCCGGTTCTAGCTGTCCGGTTGGCCTGTCATTTTCTCAACGGTTGCGCGGATCCATTCGCACCATGGCCATGTCGGGGCGTTCGCTCGCTGGCTTCGCCAGCATCTCTTGCCAGAATGGGTATTTGGCGGCCAGTGTCTCAAGGGCGATCTGGAACTCCTCCGGGTCCTCGACCACGACGGCCTCGCGCTCGTAGATCTTGTCCCCCATTTTCAGGCGCACTCGCGGATCGGAGGATACGTTCGAGTTCCAGTACTTATCGGGCCACTCGCCACCTTCGTAGTAGATCGACGGCACGTACAGCGTCTCGCCGAGTCCCGCGCACACGATCGTGACCGAGTGAGGGATCAGGTACCAGGTCTGGGTCTCGAGATAGATCTGCTGATATTCGTCCGAGAAGGACCAATCGCTGATCGGCTCGCTAACGACCTCGCCGCTGAGACCAAGCCCGGGTCGGCGATCTTTCGGATCCATACAACCGGAGGCGAGCACCACTAACAGGATGGCGAGCCCAACCTGAACGGTCCGAACCTTCATGGTGTCGTGCCTCGCAGGAGTTCGAGCGCTTCGTCGGCGTGGGTATTCATGTTGAACTCGCTCGTGATCTCGCCTAGCAGTCGGCGATCGGTGTCGATCACGAACGTGGCGCGTCGACTCGGTAGTGGCCCAAAGCGTCGGACCCCGAATTGCTTTGCGATTTTGCGATCCGGATCGGAAAGTAAAGGAAAACCAAGCCCGTTCTTCTTGTCGAATGCCTTCTGCCGATCCACCGGATCGGCGCTGATTCCTACGCGTTGGGCGCCAAGTTCTGCGAACTCGCTCTCCAGATCGCGGAAGTAACAGCTTTCCTTCGTTCAACCAGGGGTCATGGCTTTTGGATAGAAGAAGAGGACGAGGGGTCCGCTCTCGAGAAGGCCCGTTAGACGAACCTTTTGGCCATTCTGGTCGGTCGCGCTGAAGTCATCCACGATGTCGTTCTCGATCATGCTCTGGACTCCTATCTGTTGAATTTCTGGTGGCTCGCGGCCAGGATACACCAGGCCGTGCAATGCGAATCGGAGCGTGCGCGAAAATCGAATCTGCAGGGCGCGGCCGTTTGGGTTCACGGAAACGCGGCTTTGCGGGAGGGGGCTGGACGGGAATAGCAACGATCACGTATGAGCCGCTCGATGACGCCGTGATGATGTATATATGGAAGGTCACCGGTCCCCTGCGCGACCGCCCAACAGACAAGGGAAGGACTCCACAATGATCCTCACTGAACTCGGAATCGATACCAACACCTTTCAGGCCGAGACGGGCTGGGAGATCAAGCCCGAGGGTGCCTGTAAAGGTGAGGTGTGCGTACCGCTCGCGGGCGACTTCGAACTTTCCCATGCGGCTGAGCGTCTGGGGATGGCGCTCGTGCACGATGCCGAGCACGGTATCTGGGCTCTCGGGCCCGAGTCGCTGAACGGTCGCGCGCTCGTCACCGCCGAAGCCGCCGACCTGGTACTCCCCGATCTCGACGGCAAGGAGTTTCATCTTTCATCGCTGCGCGGACAGAAGGTCGTGATCGTTTCTTGGGCGCCCTATTGAGGCTGCCGCTTCGACCTGCCCGGGTGGCAGGCATTGCGTACGGAACTCCATCCCGAAGGCCTCGAGGTCGTGACGGTCTCGCTCGAATTGAGTGATCCCGAAGCGTCGCGTCCGTTCATTGAGGCCGCCGCGCCCGAGCATCCGTCCTTGCTCGACCCGACTCACAAGCTCGACACGCTCTTCGGCGTGGTCAATATCCCGAACGTGATCTGGATCGACGAAGAGGGCGTCATCGTTCGCCCAGCCGAGCCAGGCTGGCCTGGCCCGATGCAATACCCGGAGTCCTTCGCGAAAAAGATGGCCGAGCGCATGGCGGAAGCCGCGAAGGCCGCAGCCGAAACAAAGGATGCCGGCGGACCGAAGCCACCCGATCTGATGGCACTTCTTCGAAGTGGGCAGGACCGAGACTCTTATCCTGATGCGATCCGCGACTGGGCCCACAAGGGTGCCAGTAGCTCCTTCGCGATGACGCCTAACCAGGTGGTCGAAGCGTCTCAGCCGCGACCTCTCGAGAAGTCAGAGGGCGCCGCTCACTTCGAGCTCGCCAATCACTTCTGGCGAATCGGCGAACGAGACGCCGCGATCCGCCATTTCAACGAGTGCCACCGGCTCCAGCCCGAAAACTGGACCTACAAACGCCAAGCCTGGTCGCTCGTCGGCAACGAACGCGCGGGCGGCGGTGAAATCGGCCGGTTTTCGCAAGCGCCGTTGCCTGGCGAGGAAGCCGACTGGCCTTTCGACACGAACTTCAACGACAACGTCGCAGAGCTCGAACCCGGCCAATACTATCCAAAGACGATCGAGTGAATGGCGGTCGCCGCAGCGGTCACCGCGGCGTTTGGCGCTCAGGTCGGCTTGCTAGGCGGTCAGCAGGATGAATGCGATCTCGCGCGGACAATTGAGCCGCAAAGGCAGCCCGGCCATTCCCAAGCCGCGATTCACGTACATCGTCGATTCGCCGCGCTGGTAGATGCCGCGAGTCTGATCGGAAATCATGCGAGAAGCGTTGTGGTTCGTAGCGAAGGGCAGGGCGATCTGGCCGCCGTGGGTATGTCCCGAAAGGACGAGCGGAAAGCCGAGTCGCTCGGCCTGCTGAAAGAAACTTGGCCGATGCGCCAACAAGACACAGGGGTGGTCACGAGGGATCTCCCGCGACAGGCGTTCGAGTACCGGGCTCTCTGAAGTTCTTTCCATCCAATTGATCGTCTGGGGATCTTCGAGTCCGGCCATCACCAGCGATCCACCTTCGATGTCAATTTTCTCCCATTCGTCGCGTAGTAGTCGGATCGACGTGAACTTCGCGATCCCCTCGGCGACTTTTTCGGTACCCGTGTAGTGATCGTGATTTCCCAGCACAGCGTAGACGCCGCTGCGCGCTTCGAGCTTTGCGAGATCGCGACAGCCGACTTCAATATAGTCGGGGCTGAAGTCGAAGAGATCTCCTGTGATGACGATCAGGTCGGCCTCGAGAGCATTGATCCGTGCCACGAAGCGCGCCAGACGATCGGAGCCGAGAAGCGGGCCGATATGCAGGTCGGTAATGTGGATCAGCTTGATGTGTGCGAGCTCGCTTGGAAAATTCGGCAGCGAAAATGAAAGCGAATCGACGCGCACACGATGGTTTCCGACCGTGGCGCCCCATAAGCCGGCTCCGAGTCCAAGCGTGACCGCGAATCCCCCGAGCCACAGGATCCCGATATCGCGCGCGGCCTCCGCGGAAAAGATCCAGCCCCCGCTGTAGAGCAGGACGAATACCGTGGCCAGCATCATGCCGGTCAACAATGCGGCCACGCTTCCGAGTATCCAGACACGACTGAGCACGAGTCCGAGGCCCTTGGCGTGAATGCGAC
>CAZMFM010000136.1:0-11316 GCA_964565565.1 uncultured Spirochaetaceae bacterium
TCGAGGAGGGCGGAGACTGGAGTGAGTTCCTCGAACAAATGCCGATCACCTTGTGCCCGGCTGCCTGTTATCCCATCTATCCCATGTGCCGGGGTACGCTGCCGGAGGAGGGCCGCCTCTTCGATCTTGCGTCATACGTCTTCCGGGCAGAGCCATCTCCCGATCCAGCCAGACTCCAATGCTTTCGTCTGCGCGAGAACGTGAAAGTCGCCCCAGGCGCAATCGTGCGAACCTGGCGAGACGAGTGGTCGGTCCGCGCGCTCGACATTCTCAGCCGCGTGGGACTCTCTGTCGAAATCGCCGTGGCCTCAGATCCATTCTTTGGAAGAGGAGGACGCTTGCTCAGCGCCAACCAGATTGCCGACGAGGCGAAACTCGAAATCCTGACTCCGATCACGTCTACCGAGAAACCCACGGCCATTGCTTCCTTCAACTATCACGGAGACAAGTTCAGCCGCATCTTTGAGATCCGGACCGCGGACGGCGAGTTCGCTGAAACCGCCTGTGTCGGTTTCGGACTCGAACGCGTCGCGCTCGCTTTGCTCAAGACCCACGGCCTTGACCTCGACGCATGGCCGGATGCCGTACGTGAGACCTTGAAGCTTTGAGTGACGAGCCAATGGTCCTACCCCATGACGTCACCGGCTACGTGCCGCATCCCTTCCATGCGGCGGATCGAGCCTGGTCCGAATCGAATTGCTATGTCGATGTCTGGATCGAGATCTTGCACGCATTGGGCCTCGAAGTCGCTCCGATTTTCCCAGTTACCCTGGCGAGCGACTTTGAGGGGGACCAGTGGACCTTCTACAAACCATCCCATCAAGATCTCTTCGACCTCTACGGAATCGCCGTCGAAGAGCTGACGATCTGGCAGGGACTCGTTACGCATTGTCACGAACAGGTCTCTCGTCATCGCATACCATTGATCGAGATGGATTCGTTCTATCTCCCCGACACACAAGGTCGGGGATACGGGGAAGCGCACGCGAAGACGACGATCGGTATCACCGAGATCGATCCGACACGCGAAAGACTCGTCTACTTCCACAATCGAAGTCTCTTCGAACTCGAAGGGGCCGACTTTCGTGGGCTCTTTCGAATCGACCCCGAATCCCCCGCATCCGCGCTGCCGCCCTATGCTGAAATCATCAAACTCGACCACCTTTGTCGTCGCAGTGGAAGCGATCTATCGGAGCGCACGATTGAACTCGTACGAATGTATGCCGCTCGCAGGCCTACGATCAATCCCATCCAGCAATTTGCGAAGGCCGTTGACGAACAGCTATCGCAGCTGATCGAAAGTCGGCCGGATGCCTACGATGCCTATGCCTTCGCGAGCATCCGACAATGCGGTTCGAGCTTTGGCTTCACTGCGGACTGCCTGGCTTGGCTGGCGCAAGACGACGAACGGTGGGCTGGAGCGGCCGAACCCTTTGTACGGATTTCTTCGCTCGCCAGCATGCTCGTGATGAAGATGGCCCGTGTCGTCTACTCGGGCCGGCTTCGAGGTCTGGAGGACGCATTCTCGGAAATGGCCGACGCCTGGGATGTCGGCATGCGGGATGTCGAGAGACGACTCGCGCTGTGACTTCGGCGAGCCCCAAAGCGCCGTCCATCGAGGCCGATCCGGGCGCGCATCACCGCGTCCTGGGTGAAGGCTGGCGTCTCAGAACCTTCGAAGCGGGCAGTCATGCGATGCCTGGCTCTCTTCGCCTCGATGAGGGTGAGTGGGTATCGACAACGGTTCCGTGCACCGTCGCTTCAGCTCTGCGCGATTCGGGTTCGACGAATGCGCAAGCGGTCGAGAAGCTCGATGACGCGGACCACTGGTTTCATTGTGAATTCGATTGGTCGACGCCGGTTGGCGATACCATGGAGCTCGTATTCGACGGGCTCGCGACCCTCTCTGAAATCTGGCTGAACGATGCCAAACTCGGTTCGACACAGAACATGTTCGTGCAGTCTGTCTATGACGTGACCAATCTACTGCGGCCACGAAACGAACTCTGGATCTGCTTTCGCGCATTGAAGCCGACACTTCAGAAGAAGCGAGCACGCGCACGTTGGCGTACGCGGCTCGTGTCCGAGCGAAATCTACGGTTCATTCGAACCACGCTGCTTGGCCGAATGCCAAGCTGGACCCCATCCATTGCGCCAGTCGGCCCTTGGCGCGAAGTGAGCATCCGATCAAAGAGCGCAGAGTCGATTCGGCTCGAGCGAACGTCTCTGCGAGGCACCAGCGACGCCGGATACCCCGATCAGGGTCGAGTCGAAGTGGAGATCGATCTTGCGATTCCGGCTAGCCGCTCGGCGAACGAGGCAAAGATCTCGCTCGAGGTTGCCGGAATCAAAACGCCTCTTCAGATCGTTTCGTCCGAGCAAACTCATCTGCGGGCAACAGGGTCCTATCCGATCGAGGGCGTGAAGCCCTGGTGGCCGCATACGCATGGGATGCCGCAGCGCTATCCGGTGACCCTGCACGTCGAACTGGGGTGGGTGACACGGCAATTCGAGTTGGATCCGATCGCTTTCTCTCGCATCGAACTCGTCGGCCCGCCCGGGCCCGAATTCGCCCTCGAAGTCAATGGCGAGACCATCTTCTGCCGCGGAACGTGCTGGACGCCTGTCGATTCCCTAGCGCTCGGTTGCTCGAAAGAGGCCATGCGGGCGGCACTCGAACAGGTCCGTCACGCCGGCATGAATATGCTCCGTGTCTCGGGCACGATGACCTACGAAAATGATGATTTCTATCAGCTTTGTGACGAGTTGGGCATTCTGATCTGGCAGGACTTCATGTTCGCAACCCTCGACTATCCATCCGACGCAGATTTTCTCGCCTCGGTTCGAACCGAAGTCGAGCAGTTTCTCAATCGCGTTGCCAGCCGAACGTGTATCGCCGTGTTATGTGGCAACAGCGAAGGCCAGCAGCAACCCGCGATGCTCGGACTGGCCGGTGATTCCTGGGCGAGCCCGCTTTTTGACGAGCTCTTGCCCGGCCTGTGCGAACAACTACGCCCGGATACTCCGTACTGGCCGAGCACGCCGAGCGGTGGCGATCTTCCATTTCGCCCCAATCACGGCACGAGTCACTACTTTGGCGTCGGCGCCTATCGTCGACCGCTCACAGACGCCACGTTGGCGAGACCGCGATTCATGACGGAATGTCTGGCACTGTCGAATGTTGCGTCGACGAGCGGGGCCGACCGGACGCCGCGGGCTCGCATCCCACGCGACGTGGGAGCCGACTGGGATTTCAAGGACATCACGGACCATTATCTCGCCACTTTCTACATGGGAGGGGCGGGGGACAAATCGCAGCAGGCCCCGGCACTCTCGGCGGCCCTATCACGGGCGACGAGCACTCGGTTGATGGAGGAGCTCGGGACGCGCTGGCGCGATCCGGAATCCGGCTGTCGTGGCGCCCTGGTCTGGTTGCATCGCGACCCTTGGGATTGTTCGGGCTGGGGTGTGATCGATGCGGGGGGGCAGCCCAAATCCGCCTACTTTGGCCTCAAGCGCGCCTGGGCACCGATCGCCCTGGCGTTCCTCGACGAGGGATTGAACGGACTGCGCCTGATTGCCTTCAACGACCGGGAAGAAGATCTCGCCGGGACCCTGGACCTTCGCCTCATGCGCTTCGATGGCACGCTCATCGACCAGTTCGAGAGAGCATTTGTGGTCGAGGCACGATCGAGTCATTCCCTAAGGGTCGATGACTTCCTGGGAAGCTTCGTCGATTCGAGTTACGCCTATCGTTTCGGCCCGCACGAATTCGACCTCTGCGTGGCCCGCCTTGCCATCGACTCGACGGATTCATGCGCACCACTCGATTCCTTCGATGGAAAGGTTGAGGTCGAGGCGCTCTATCTGCACGCCGAAGCCGGACTCTGCTCAAGAGAGACGGTCGGGCTCGACGCACAGTGGCGATCGATTGCCGGGGAGGATGCGACGCTCTCCATTACGACACAGCGATTTGCGCAGACCGTCGTCATCGAACTCGAGAATGGAACAGCGTCCGACAATTTCTTTCATCTATCGCCGGGTGGAGAGAGGAAAATCGCTGTCGTTGTCAGCGACGCAAACCGTCCCGTGCACGGACGGGTCTCCGCGCTGAACGCGGCGGAGATCGTAGCGCTTCCGCTGTTTCCAAAGGCGCGACCATGACGGACCAGTCGAATGAGCGTGCCGACGGCCTCGGCTCGGGGCGATCGCCTGAGCCGGGCTGGATCGACTCGCCTGGTGGCCCGCTCTTCTGTTGGTACCACGCTCCACGAGGCGCTGCGCGGTCGAGGGCCGTCTTGTTATGCGAAGCGCTCGGCCACGATCGAATGAATCTTCACCTCAGCTATCGACATCTCGCACTGAGACTCGCCGATGCCGGCTATGCCACGCTCCGTTTCGACTATGCCGGGACAGGGGACTCTTCGGGATCGCCTCGCGACCCGGACTGGGCCAGGAACTGGACCACCGGACTCGAGACCGCTGCCGAGACGCTGTTGGCTCGTAGCACGGCCAGGAGCCTTGCCCTGTTCGGCGCGCGCGTAGGCGGCACGCTGGCAGCTCGATTCGCGGCCTCGCGAAGGGACGTCAACGCGCTGATTCTCTGGGGCCCCTACCTCTCTGGGCGGAACTTTCTCCGGAACGAATCCGCGTTGGACAAGATCATCTATGCGAACCCACTCCTTCGCAAACCGAGCGAGGCGGTATCCACTGATCGGGAATTCGTTGGGTTCCTGTACGACGAACCTGCTCGTGCTGAACTCGAAGCAATTAAGTTGACCCGCCTTGGCCAAACTGATCTCCGGCACGCGCGAATCTTCGCCTGGGATGCGGACTCGCCCGAAGACCAGCTTGCCAGCCATTGGAGCGACAAGGGGATCGAGGTCGACTTCAGCCGAGACGAAACATTCTCCTCAGAAGACTCATTGACCCAACAGGCCGTACCCGAGCCACTCCTAGCGCAGACGGTCGAGTGGCTTGATCGGCTCGAGGATGAACCCACACCGATACCGCGCCGCAGCAAGACGGTCGAAACTTCACTCCCGACGCGAACCCACGTCCACCGCTCCTTGCGCCGGCCCGAACCCATCGAGGAAGAAATTCTTTCCTTCGCTGAAGATGGCGGGCTATTTGGCATCCTGACCCGCGCGATCTCGACGAAAAATTCGGCAAAGCGACCCGCACTCATTCTCGTGAGCGGCGGCAACAACCATCGCGCGGGTATCAATCGCAACTACACTGAATGGGCACGCGATGCTGCTTTGCGCGGAACGACCACGTTGCGCTTCGACGTTCGCGGGCTTGGAGACAGTCCGCCGCTTCGCGCGAAAGACCTCAACCAGCTCTACCGCCGCCAGACGGGCGACGACTTACGGGCAGCCATCGATCTGATCGAGTCCGAGGTCTCAGAGAATGGAATCATCCTCTGTGGACTCTGTGCGGGCGCCTATCAGGCTCTGCATGCGGCGCTCGACGACCCGCGTGTGACCGGGGTAATCCTGCTCGATCTGCTTCGCTGGGATCGCGACCCGAGCAGGACGCGCCAGCCGGGTTTTCGCGACCGTCGTCGCCGAGACTTCGAGCGCCTTTCGAGAAGCGTACGCGCGATCTTCTCGGCCGTGGGCGCCGCTCCGAAAGGGAGCCTGCTCGCGGGCCATTTGGCCCAGCTCGTCGGTCGGGGTGTGGACGTGGTTGCTGTGGGCTGTCTCGGCCGCGGGGGACACGAGCGATTCGTTGAAGCGATTGGTGCCGGGCTTCCAAAACTACAAGCGAGCGAACATTTCAGACTCGAGGCGCTCGACAATACGGATCACATCTTCAGTCCGCTCTGGGCTCAGGAATGGTTGGCCAACCTCGTGAGCCAAGCCCTCGACGAAGCCGGCGGGTCCGAGGCGAAAGGCACAACCCATTCAGCCCACGAGTCAGGTCGAAGAGGTCACGAACAGCGTTAGGCGAAGCCTCGAAAGCCTGCTTTGATCTCGACTCGTCGCAGAATGGCTTCTTGAGGCAACGACCGATCGCCCTAGTCGTTCGTCGATCGATCCTTCAAGGCAGATCCCTGATCAGCGTCCCGCTCACGACGATCAAATTGCCAACGTTATTCGAGCCCGGCGCCAGCCCATCGCCCAACATCTCGTTGACGATCAAATCCTCGATGCCGTCACCATCATAGTCGCCGCTAGCGGCGCTATAGCAGAGCACGTCACCCGACTTGACACCGTGAACCTCGCTGATCCGGATCGTACTCGGGTCGGGATTGTTGCCTGCCCGCAAATCGACGCGAGTCGGGAAGGGTCCGGATTGGCCGTGGGCAATATGGATGATGCCGGCTTCGGCGCGACCGACCGGGCTTCCGTGCGGCGAGCTGAAGGCTAGATCCGGAAATCCGTCGCCGTCGAAGTCGCCCTGAAGTGCAGTATCCGAGGCGATGTCCCCGGCCGAAGGACCGATGAAGGTTGTCTGTCGCAGCCCCGCCGGCGGGTTGTCGAGATCGAAGGGCGGCGCGTTGCGAAGCGACTCTGCTCGGTAGAGGATATGGCCGCTTCCCGAGTTGCGGCGATTCTGATTCGCCGATGCATCGCCAACGATGTCGCCCACAAAAAGATCCGCGAAGCCGTCATTGTCGAAATCGAGACCGCCAAGGATCTCTTCACCGAAGGAAATATTGCGCCGCCCACCAGCCACGATACTCGTACTGCCCGGAGCGGCCGAGATCGAGAAAGCGAAGCCGGGATCCCAGGGATTTCCGAGAAAATTGTCGTCCCATGCGATATAGATGGCCCCATCGTGTGCACCGCCCGTGCCATGGGCGAAGGCGCCTTCTCCGGGGCCCGCCGCAAGCGTTGCCCCCGCACGGTTGAGGGCGGCCGCCACGATGATTTCGCTGCGACCGTTCGCGTCGAGATCCGCAATCTGACAGGTCGCGCCAAAATGATATTCGGTCGAGCCTGGAGGAGGTGTGATCCGGGCGAGATGGCCGACGAGGGCGGTCGAACCGAAGTCGGCAAGATCGATCGAGGCCCCGGTCGCCAGATGGGCGCCACCGCGGACCAGATAGACGGCGCCGCTGTCGGCCTCACCCGCCGAATTCTCCTGGTCCGCGCCGATCAAGACGTCAGCGATTCCATCCCCTGTCACGTCCCCGGTTCGTACCCAGATGCCCAATCGTCCGTGCGATTCGGCGCCCACCAACGTCGTCACTGTGATCCCCATTGGCGGTGAGGCCAGATCGATCACCCCGAAGCTGGCCGCTAGCGTGGTCAGCTCTCCGCCTCCCTTGACGATCGAAAGCGCCCCAGCCCCCGAACGCGCCGCATCCGGCGTGAAATTCTGTCGAGCGATCAGCAGATCGGCGATCCCGTCCCCGGTTACATCTTCGATCCAGATTTCACTTCCGGCATTCTCGTATGGCGCGGCGCCTACGATGTGCAGGATACGCGCGTCGCTTGTGCCGGTGTCGAGGACTCCCGAGCGCAGCCCATCGCCGAATACCAGATAGACTTCGCCCGCCCGGGTGCGACCGGATGGCGACGCCAGCATGGCTGCAAAAGCCACGTCGACCTCTCCGTCGCCGTCCACATCCTTGCCGCCAGCCACCGGGACCCCAAAACTCCCGCTGCCGGTTGAACCGTGCACGCGAACCAACTGATTGGAGACCGCTGCGACGTCAGCCAGGTCGACGGCGGGCGCGAAAAATCCCGTACTGGGTTCAGGGTCCGACGATCCACCACTCGAACAGCCGAGCACCAGAAACGAAATGACCAGGACCAGCAAGCAGCGAATGGACAATCATGGATCCTTCATATCGACGGGTATCGAGTTGCTCTTTCAGGGCCTCATATCGGGGAGCGCTGTGCCGTGTAGGCGGGTGCTCGATTGGCCTCAGGCATACCGAGTCGGCGCAGCATCCGAACTATCACCGGCTCCCCGGGCCAGTTCGATCGAGGCCTCGAGATCCTTCAGATAGGAGTCCGCCACTTCGTCGTGGGAAGGCGAGAGCATCAAATGAATGCCATTTGGATTCTGAACGACGCCACTGAACCAACCCCGATCGTGCATACCCTTCCAGACCCCGAAGATCGAAAGATCATCCCCCTCGACGGGCCCGAACGAAATCAAGCACAGATTCGGATCCCCAAAGACCCGCAGGCCGAGCGCTTCGACACCTTGGGCAATCCGCTTGCGCGCATTCAGGATGCGACGTGTCTTGTCGCGGTAGCCCTCGACGCCCAGGTAGTGCAGTACCGACCAGGCCGAGGCGATTGCACCGCCCGGACGCGTTCCGGCCACGGTCGGTGTCGTCATGGCGCCGGCCGGCCAGTTGTCCGCAGAGAAGAGTTGCTGCGCGTGTTGGTCGGCCGAACGATGGAGAATCGTCGACGCGCCCTTGGCCGCATATCCGTATTTGTGAAGATCCGCCGAGATCGACCGAACGCCCTCGACACGAAAATCCCATTCAGGGAGATCGACCCCTTCGAGTTCGGCGAAGGGATTCAAATAGCCACCGACGCAAGCGTCGACATGCAGCCAGACATCGCGCTCGAGCGCGACCTCAGAAAGAGCGGGAATCGGATCGACCAGGCCGTAGGGAAAGCAGGGCGCCGAGCCAACCAGCATGATCGTTCGATCGTCGATCGCCGCGCGCATGGCTTCGGGATCGGCGAGGTAGTCGCCGGTCACCTCGACCCGGCGCATCTCAAGCCCCAGGTAGTGAGCGGCCTTGTCGAAGGCGAGATGCGCGGTCCGGGGAACCACGAGCGACGCGCCATAGACATCCACGCCCTTGGCCGCCGCGACGTCACGGCATGTCTTGACGGCGAGAATAATGCTCTCGGTACCGCCGGAGGTCATGTTTCCTGCGCCCGTCTCGGCACCTTCCTCGGGACAGTGAAAGAGGTTGAGAGCAATCCCGATCACGTCCTCTTCCATCTTGCGCAGGCTGGGAAATGCCGCAGGTCCCAGTGCGTTCTCGGATTGATAGAGCGCGTAGGCCTCCTTGGCGACCGCGATGACATCCTCTCCGGGATGGAATACGTAGACCGCGGACTTCTTGTTGCGCCAATCGACATCATCGGCCCCCAGCGCCGTGAGGCGCTCGCGCAAATCCTCCCAGGCCTCGCTCTTCTGGGGAAGTCGTGCTCGTTGCGAGGTCGATGTCGATGTCATGTTATGTACTCCAGATTCGATGGATGGATCGTGAAACCAGCCGCTAGGGAATCAGCGCCGAAACCGCTTCGGGCATCTCTCTGGCAACGCGAATAATCGGGATTCCGCTCTGCGTATTCGCCTGCATCTCGGTGATTGCTCGCGGCAACTCCTCAAATTCGTAGATCTCGCTATGGATGGTTGGCTTGAAGACCGATCCGTAGAGTGTGGTCGCCGCTTCGATCCCTGCAATGGTTTCGTAGTGGGTGTGATCGATGGTGAGCTGCTTGGCCGAAGCGCCTGCTGAGTTGTAGGAGACCATCGTCGACAGCTGCCAACCAGCCGAGACATTCACGCCATGCCGAGAAGCCGCCGCGATGCCGGCGGGAAAGACGGCCCCACGCAACATGTCGCAGACAATATGCATACCGCTTCCACCGGTCACACGTTTCACTTCCTTGTTGAAGGCTTTCACGTCCGAACGCTCGGCAAAGCGATTGAATTGTTTTTGGTCGATTGACGCGATGCCTTGTTTCTCGAGCGCCGCGCGACGCTCTGGACTGCCGGAACAAAAGAACGCGTTGTGGCCTCGATGTTTCGCCAGCATGAGGAAGAGTTCTGAAACGCCACCACCGAATGCGAGCACGTTCATCGTGCTCCGCCGCTCTTCTGAGACCTTCAAGCGGAAGATGCCCTCTGCGCGACGCCAGAGGTGATAGGCGGTCGGTGCTCGCAGGGGCAGGGCAGCAATTTCCCAAAGATTCAGTCCACAATCGAGCGGCGCGTGAACCAGCTGCCAATCTCCGACGACGGCCTCTTCGCCATACCAGCCGACCGAATCGGGTTGATCGTAGGCCCAGATCCTCAGCGGGTAGCCTTCGGGATCGGGGTCCCCGTTGCAATGCGTGAGAACGATGTCGCCGACCTTGAATCGAGTTACCTCGCCGCCGACTTCCACGACCTCGCCAACGGCCGAGTTGCCCGGGTAGATCTTCCCGCCCCGCATGTCGGCGATATTGACCGTATCGGCCAGGGCGGCATGGGCGATATTATGTTCCGCTGAAACGGCGAGAATACGGAGCTTGACGTCACGCGGCTTGACCTCTGCCAATTCGAGTTCGTCCAGGGCAACGATGTTCGCGATGTCAACGCGATCCAGATCGTCGTCGACCCGGGCGCGTTCGGTGGCGATGGCTTCTGCGGTAATGGCGTAGGCGCGGGACATACTGACCTCTTCGTGAGGCGTCGGGGGGGTCGAAACGAACCGCCAACGCTCGTGGATTGGATGTGAACTGAATCGTCGCAGCTGATCGGCCGGTCGGATCATCACTCGGCCGGTCCAAGCGGATCCAGGGTAGCCAGCTGTCCTCGGTCTCGCAGGCCGAACAGCGGCCTCCCAGGGCACGTCGGGAGATCAATGGTATGCTCCCGCCCCAGTGACAGGCCTCTTCAGGCCGATCTCGGGGGGGAGTCATGAATCGAATCAGAGCGGAAAAGAGTGGCCTCGTGCGCTGGACTGGCGTGATCACCGCCCTCGGCCTGCTGTTGGCACCGACATTCTCGATCGCCGGACCCGAAAATGGGCTTCACGAGATCAGCTGGGGCCATCCGTCACCCAGCTCGGTTCGAAGCTTCATTGTCTATATCGCGCCGGAGAGTGGAGCCATCGAGCTCGCCCGACAGGTCGATGTCGGCATTCCGGCGGGTCAAAGCCTCGGAGCACTCCGTCTCTATACGGCCATCGTCTCGTCCGACGAAGATGAGTACATCGCCGTCGCGGCGCTCGGCCGGAACGGGCTATTGAGTCCACTATCCGAATGGGGCCGGGTGCAGCCGACGCAGCCCGGACAGCCAACGCTCGTTCAGCCCTGAATTCTCCTCGGCGAGACTCCGACAACTCATGCGGCTAGCCCAATTTCAATCATCCGGTAGTGCCCCCGCGCGCCCAAGGCGTGCACAATCGGCGCGCTCGATCGCACTGATCCTCGCCCTCGCCACGGTCATGCTCAGCGTCGGATGTTCCGGCCCCAGGTCGCGGGGACCCGGCGTGATTCATCATGTCGCGGCGGGTGAGAACATCTATCGCATCAGTCGTCGCTACGGCGTCGACCCGAAACAACTCGCGCAGGTCAATGGCGTCCGCGATGTCACGAAGCTGAGCATCGGCCAACG
>CAZMFM010000137.1:0-10996 GCA_964565565.1 uncultured Spirochaetaceae bacterium
TCGCTACCGCCACACTCTGGCCCTTCTGGCTGGCATTGTTAGTCAATTGGTTCGGTGCGACCGGCGCTGGGATGGTCGGATTTGCCTTTGCCCGGTATGTCGGACGCGACTGGGTCGAAGATCGTATGCCCGATCGGCTGCGGGAATGGGACGAGCGGCTCTCGAACAAGGGGCTCCCGGCAGTGATCCTCTTTCGCCTCTTCTTCTTCCTCAATCCTGCCTCGCATTGGGCACTGGGTCTTTCGCGCGTCCCGGCGTCGACGGCATTCCTTGGGACCATGATTGGCTTCATGCCCGCGATCACGCTGTGGACCTACTTCGGCTCCGAAATCCTCGATTGGTTCAATGCCCAGACCGCCGCCACCTGGATCCCCCTCGCCCTCGCCGTCATCGCTTTCATCGCCTTTCGTCGTTACCGAAAGCGGAAATCCGCCTCTTCGGCCAGCCTCGACGCCAAATTGCAGCCCACCCCTGGGCCGGAGGTCGTCGCAGAGTGAAGCTTGAAATCATCGGGGCCGGCTTCGGCCGAACAGGAACACAAAGCATGAAGCTTGCCCTGGAACAGCTCGGCGTCGGCCCCTGCTACCACATGATGGAAGTCTTCGGAAACCTCGAACACATCTCGCTCTGGACGGCGGCGACACGCGGCCGAAGCCCCGATTGGGACGTGCTCTTCGCGAACTACCGGTCGACCGTCGACTGGCCTGGCTGTGCATTCTGGAGAGAGCTCGCCGCGAAGTACCCGGACTCGAAAGTATTGCTCACCATTCGTGACTCCGACGCCTGGTACGACAGCTTTCGCAACACCATCTACAAAGCAATGTGTCGGGAGAATCCCTCGGAGCCAGTCTGGGTCGGCGAGCATTTCAGGATGACGCGAGAACTCATTTTCGAGCAAGCATTGGGTGGTCGACCGGACGACCGCGTCCATGCCATTCGATGTTATGAGGAACACAACGAGTCAGTACGCCGTGAGGTCCCGCCGGAGAGATTGATCGTTCACGAAGTCGGTGCCGGATGGGAGCCTCTTTATCGAGGCCTCGACCTCCCCACCCCCGATGCGCCCTATCCCCGGACGAATTCCACCCAGGAATTCCAGGATCGGATGGCTCTTCTCGACAACTAGCATCGGCGAGATTTCGTCGCGCTCCCCAAGGCTTCGCCACTTCTTCACTTCGCCACTTCGTCGATTCTAAATGACCAGTGACAAGATGAAGGGCAAAGCCACGGCGGTCAGCAGCGTCGACACGACGACGATACTCGCGACCTGCTCCGGTGATCGTTTGTATTGCTGCGCCAGGAGATGATTGAATACTGCCGCAGGCATCACACATTGAACGATCAGCACGCCCCTTGCCGTACCTGAGAAACCCAAGAAGCCGGCCAACGAAAAGCCCACCATCAACCCGATTGCCAGCCGAAAGGACGACAGGACCAAGCTGCGACGCAGGTCCACGACTCTCATTTCCGCAACCGCGCCTCCCAGAACGATCAACATCAACGGAATCGCAAAGGCGCCGAGCAGTCGCGTCGTGTTCGTCAGGATCGATGGCACAGGCAGCTCGAGAGCGATCGCCGCCGCCGCTGCCAGAGCGGCCAAACCAATCGGATTCCGGATCAGTTCCCGCGGATGGAAGCGGCCGGACCAGATGAAAAGACCGACCGTGAACTGAAGTGACGCACCGATCGCAAAGAAGACCAGCGCGAGCGCCTGCCCCTCCGCGCCGAAGGCGAATAGGCAAAGGGGAACACCGAGATTGCCTTGATTTCCGAAGAGCAACGGCGGTAGAAACGTATGTGTGGGGAGCTTCGAGGCACGCAGAAAGACAAAGCTCGCGAATGCAAAGATCAGGAACGACCCGACGGCCGCCTCGGCCATCGCCATCATGGCGGCCGGGGTGACCTCCAGGCTGACAAGCGAAGAGAAGATCAAGCACGGCGCGCCGATCAGCATGATCAGATCGCTGATCGTCTTGCGATCAAAACTTCGCCCCGAACGAACCCAGAGCCAACCCGCGAAGGCCGCCAGGAATGTGGGGGACAGGATTTCGAACAGTTCGCGGACCATCTAAGCGATCGAACCCGACCCTAGGATCCCGATGTCGGCTCGCCGAGGGCGGCCATCGTTGTCGTCGTCGCGATGAGCCACTGACCTTCGAGACCCTTGGCACGATCCTCACCAATCTCCCGGACGTGCGCACTCGTCGCGATTTCAATAAACGCCTGTCGACTTGGGTATTCAACGAGTGCGATGACCGAGAAGTCGACGTCCGCCTCGCCGATCACCATCGAATCCACCCGACCACTCCAGATGAAACGCCCGCCCTTGGATTCGACGAAGGTCCGCATTTTTTCGCCGTAGAGCCGATAGGAGTCGACGCCACTCAACCCTTCATTGCCGCCGTCTGCTCGATCCTTGAAGGACAATAGATTCACCATCACGACCGGCGTATCAGCCGGCCCCTTGAGTAGCGTCTCGATCTGCCCCGGCTCCGGATATTGGGAAATTTTCATTGTCTTTCTCCTTGTGTCCATTTCTGGTTAGACCGAATCGACGGCCGCCTGATCGATCCCAGGGACGCGCCCTTCACTCAATTCGACCAATAGATATATTCATCGTCTTCAGCGTCCGGAAGACTCAGATCCTTGTCGATATTGATCGGAAAGGACCCGATCGAAGGCCAGGCCGATTCAAGTTGATCCGCGTTATGCGCCTCGAGCGCGGCGAGCATCTTTGCGAGTTGTCGAGGACGCTCCGCACTCAGATCGACTTGCTCGTCAGGATCGGCCTTGAGATCGAAGAGCCAGTTCCGACCCGGCGGATCACTCACGTTGAGTTTCCAGCCATCGATGAGGGCCGATTGAGACGCACCGCTCCGCCAGAACAAAGCGGTATGGGTCGTCCCATCCGCTTCTCCTCGGGCAAAGGGCAGTAGGTCGACGCCGTCGATCACGCGATCGCTCGGAAGCGATGCGCCCGCGGCCGCGGCGGCCGTCGCAAAGAGATCGAAATGATGCGCGGGATCCTGTACTCGGCCGCCAGCTTCGATTCGCGCCGGCCACTTGAGAAAGAACGGAACATGAATCCCACCTTCGAAGAGCGTGATCTTCCAGCCTCGATAGGGCCGGTTCACATCCGGCAGCCCGATATACCCGGCGCCGCCATTGTCTGATGTAAAGATCACCAGCGTATTCTCTTCGAGCCCATTGGCTCGAAGCGCCGCGAGCACCTGTCCGACACCGCGATCCAAGGCGCGAATCATGGCGGCATAGACGCGCTCGCGATGGAGTTCAATGTGGGAGAGCGCTGCGTAGTCCTCGGCGGTCGCCTGAAGCGGCGTATGCGGTGCCCAATGCGCGAGATAGAGAAAAAAGGGCCGATCCTTGTTTGCTTCGATCACCTTCACCGCCTCATCGGTGTAGTAGTCGGTGAGATAGCGAGCGGGTTCGAAGATCTCGCCGTCATTGAACGAGGCGGCGTAGCGCAGCGCACGCCACAAGAATCGGTCAATGGGATCGAAGTCCTGTTTCGCGTTCACGACATCGGGATCGTCCTCGGGCAGATACAGTCCGCTGGCCATGAGTAGGCTTTCGTCGAACCCTTGATCATGGGCTGTCATTCCATTTTCTCGCCCGAGGTGCCACTTCCCGATATGAACAGTGTGATAGCCCTCTTCCTTCAGGAGTTCGGCCATCGTGATTTCGGATCCCGGCATGCCCAGCTCGCCATAGGAGAGGCGCTCGCCGCCCTCTCCGGCAATGGCCGGCCGGAGTCGCCCGCTGCCCGCGCTCATCACGCGCATCATCGTGCCCATGGCGGGAGGCGTCGGCGTAAACTCGAAGCCGAAGCGCGTGCCGTAACGACCCGACATGATGGCCGCCCGTGAAGGCGCGCAGGTCCCGTTTGCGGCATAGCCATTCATGAAACTCACACCATCCGCCGCCAACGAGTCGATATTCGGAGTCGGTACCGTTCCCCCTGCCACACCGCCGCCATTGAAGGTGAGATCATTCCAACCCAGATCGTCAGCGAGAATCAAGATGATATTAGGCGGACGCTCGCTCGCCTCTCGGGATGTCGGATCCTGGCCGGAGTCCCAGATGATCGGCCTATTCGCGACGACCGCCGGGCCGCGATGCGCTGCAAATTCGACCGCGGAGAGCATCAACTCGACTCGGTTATGCCAGACCAGAGCGGCTCCAACGAGCAATCCGAGAGCGACCCATCGAAAACTCTTCATCTTCACCTCGCATCCTCCAAGGACATCATCGAACGGTCCGCCTCGAGCCATTCCATACAGCCAACGCCCCAGTTTCAGTGTTGGCATTCCCTGTGTCAATACATTCATTCAGATCGAAACGCTTCAAGCCATCTCCAACTAGACCCAAAACGGGCGTGAGCGCCTCACCGTGCTATTCCAAGAACTTCCACTCGGGAGAAAAAGGATGATCGGGACTGTTTCAAAGCTGCGCCGCGGGATCTCGTTCGCCGACCGTAGCCGCACCCCGGGTTGGCGGGGCTCGCGCGGGACGCTGGCCATCGTTGCGCTCTGTTTTCTTGGCGCCACCGCGTGCGCACCCGAAGTCGGCAGTGAGCGCTGGTGCGAAAACATGAAGGAAAAAGCCAAGGTCGATTGGTCACCGCGAGAGGCGTCGGACTTTGCGAAGCATTGCCTCTTCAGGAACTAGGAGACTGGTCCAAGACTCTGCCGGGCAGCATAGACGTCGCGACGAGCCTTGGGGCGGACTCCTGGAGACCAACTGGACTGCGCTAGAATTTTCGACATGGGCAAATCTGAATTCTCAGAAGACATGGGGATCGAATATCTCGGCATCGTGGATGGCGCGACCACGCTCCAACTCGACCTCGAACAAAAACATATGAGCCGTGCCAACCGCGTCCATGGGGGCGTCCTTTTTACGTTGCTCGATAGCGCCCTCGGTCGCTCGATCATCAACGCTCTACCCGAGGGCCGCGGCTGCGCGACCGTCGAAATCAAGGTGAATTATTTCCGCCCGATTCAATCCGGGCGTGTAACGGCCCGCGGCGTCATGAAGGAGTTGACCAAGAGCCTCGGCTACGCCGAAGGCGAAATCTTGAACGAAGCGGGAAAGGTATTGGCGAGAGCTTCTGGAACTTTCTTCTTGACGAAGACGATGCGACAAGAAGATCGAGAGCGGATCTAACCCGCGGCCCCGGAATGGACGCCCGACGAATGTCAGACCACAACGCCCTCAAGCAACTGCGACAGCATGTCGTGCCCGAATGGTTCGAAGACGCCAAGTTTGGAATCTTCATCCATTGGGGGCTCTTTTCGATCCCCGCCTTTGCGGCCAAGCTGGATCATATTTCGGATGCGTTCGCCAAGGAATACGACCGCGGCGTCGTCATGACACCCTATACGGAATGGTATGCCAATGCCCTTCGTGTCGAGGGCAGTCCTTCCGCCGAGCACCACGCCAAGCACTTCAAGGGTCGGCCCTATGAGCGTTTCCGAGAAGACTTTTCGGAGGGGCTCGAGCAATGGCAACCGGAGCGCTGGGCCGAAACATTTCGCCGGTCCGGCGCGAAGTACGTCGTACTCGTCACGAAGCATCACGACGGCTATTGCCTCTGGCCAAGCGACGTTCCAAACCCGAATCAGCCCGAATGGACATCCGAACGCGACATCGTCGGCGAGCTGGCAGCCGCCGTTCGTGCGCAAGGACTCCGCTTCGGAATCTACTACTCCGGCGGCATCGATTGGTCCTGGAACAAGAAGCCGATTCGCACACTCGGCGAATTCATCGCCTCGACACCTCGGGGCGAGTACCCGGCCTACGCCGAAGCACAGGTCCGCGAGCTGATCGAGCGCTACCAGCCAAGCATCCTCTGGAACGACATCGCCTGGCCGAGCGGGCTCGATGCGATGGTCGAACTCATGAGCGACTACTACCGCGCCGTCCCAGAAGGCGTGATCAACGATCGTTGGATGCATCGCAGCTGGATCATGCGCTTGCTCTCCCTGCCGCCGATCACGCGGCTGGTCGACTTTCTGATGAAGCGGGCGATTCGCAAAGCGGCCGAGCGGGGCGAAGCGCAACAGGGCGTGATTCCGCCACGGCCGGCCCATTTCGACTTTCGAACACCCGAATACACGAGCTTCAAGGAGCGCTCCCGCGGCAAGTGGGAGGCCACGCGCGGAATGAGTCCTTCTTTCGGATTCAATCGCGCACACGAAGAAGCCGACTACGAAGACCCCGCCGAGCTACTCCACAGCTTCATCGACTCGGTCTCGAAGAACGGAAATCTGCTCTTGAATGTGGGACCGCGCGGCGAAGACGCTTCAATCCCGGACCCGCAAACGAAACGCCTTGAATATCTGGGCGATTGGCTGTCTAGCCATGGCGAAGCCATCTACCAGACCCGACCGTGGCAACGCGCAGAAGGCGAGACCCGCGATGGCCTCCCCGTTCGCTTCACGACCGCCGAGGGTGACCTCTTCGCGATTCTCCTGGGCACACCCGACGACACCCGGATCGTCCTTGCCGGATTGACGGTCGACGCCAACACGGTCGTTACCTGTCTGGGAAGTGCTGCGAACGTCAGCTGGGCACAACAAGACGAGGGCCTGGCAATTGAGATCGATCAGCCATGGTCCGCGCACGACGCCCATGCATTTCGGATCTCACCCGCCCCGGACAAATGACGCGACGAGTCTCGAGTCTGGCTCCTAGGAGAAAATCCCGGCCTTCGAGAGCCCCACGTCGAGAACCAACCCAATCAGGAAGAATCCGCTGTAACGACGCGTGAACCAGAACGCGGCGCCCACGAACCACAAAGGCCAGACGCCGTCGGGCAACTCGGGCGGCGCTTCGGCGGGTCGGGGCTTCGAGAAGGTCTTCAAAACGCGAGGCAGCGAAAACGCCGAAAGAAAAGTAACCAGCATGACGGGATGGAAAAATCCGGTATAGACGAGGTATCCGATCACCGGGAATTGAGCGAGCAGGAGCGCAACGGTCATTATCCGCGAAAGACGCTCTCCAAGAAGCACCGGAAGCGTACGGATCCCCTTCACCCGATCGAATTCGATCTTGTCGGTGTGTTTGCCGAATAACACAGCGGTCGGGCCGAACGCGTAGGCAAGGCTGGCCAACGCAACCTCCTGGCTCCAGGTACCCGTGATCACGAAATAACTTCCGCCGACCATCAGCGGTCCCCAGACCACCAGGACCGCGGGCTCTCCCAATCCGATATATTTCAACGGAAACGTGTAGAAGAGAACGAAGAATGCGCCGGACGCCAGAAGCAACAGCGTCACGTCGCCTCGCGCCGACATGAAGACCAGATAGAAGCCGATGCCCAGCGCGACAAGGCCAGTCAGCCCGGCGTAGACCATCAACTGTTTGACGGTCAGGAACCCGTCTTCGACGGTTTGCGGTCCGTATTGGGTCCGGAAATAATTGTCCTTGTCGACACCCTTCCAATGGTCGGTCAGATCATTGATCAGGTTGTTGGTCGCATGCGCGAGACAGAGTCCGACGGTGACCAGTGCGAAGAGCAGCCCGTCGAAGGCCCCTGCCTTGTAAGCAAGAACACCCGCGAAGGCAGCGGAGGTAAACGTCATGACGAGGACGGCCGAGCGGGTCGCAATGAGCCAGCGCGAAACGATGTCGAGCCCATCCCAATCCTGTTTCGAGATTCGAGGCATGACGCTCAGCGCTTTGCCCCACATGGCTACATTCGGCATTTTTTCGTTCTCCGCTCGTTTGCTTGGGCTTTGGCGCGATCTACTGGGTCGTCTCGTGCGCGGGCCGGGCGGCCGCAGCGCGGTCAGGATGATAGCCTGAAGAGAAGCAAGAACGCTCGCTCTGATGCTTCCGGACCACGAACGACGTTGAAATTCGCCCGTCCGGAAGGAAATTCACGCGGTAGTATTCGAAATCCTGGAGGTCCGCATGCGCTTTGGCGTCTTTTACGAGTTGCAACTCCCCAAGCCCTGGAATGAGGGCGACGAACACAGGCTCTTTCGTGAGGCGCTCGAGCAGGTGGTCCTCGCCGACGAATTGGGCATCGACTACGCCTGGGAAGTCGAGCACCACTTTCTCGAGGAATACTCACACTCCTCTGCGCCGGAAGTCTTCCTCGCGGCGGCCGCCGCCAAGACCCGGAACATCCGACTCGGACACGGTATTCGGCAAGTCATCCCGGCCTACAATCACCCAGCCCGAACGGCCGAGACGATCGCCACCCTCGACTTGATTTCCGACGGACGCGTCGACTTCGGCATTGGCGAAAGCGCGACTCGCCTGGAACTCGGCGGCTTCGGGATCCCAGCCAAGAACAAACGCGCCATGTCACTCGAAGCAGCCGAGCAAATTGCCAACATGATGGTGATGCAGCCCTATCCCGGCTACGAAGGCGAGTACTTTTCGATGCCCTGTCGAAATGTCCTCCCGAAGCCCTTGCAAAGACCCCATCCGCCCATGTGGATGGCCTGCACGAACCGGGACACGATTCGCGTGGCCGCCCAGAACGGATTGGGTGCCTTGGCCTTCTCCTTCATCGATCCCGAAGAGGCCAAGACCTGGAGCAAGATCTACTACGACATCATCAAGAGTGAGCAATGCGTTCCCCTCGGACACAGCGTCAACGCCAACCTGGCCGTGGTTTCGGCCTTCTCGGTGCACGAAGATCGACTCGAAGCGATTCGACGAGGTCAGGAAGGCTTCGAATTCTTTGGCTACGCTTTGCAGGCCCTGGTCACGCGCGACACCGTCCCCGGCCACTCGGAACTCTGGCAAAAATTCCAGACCGACCGGGCGGACAAGAGCGAGACCCTGCTCGAACAAGCCCGAAGCGAGGATCCGACGGAGTTCAGTCACGCGGCCGGCATCGGCACGCCCGACGAACTCGTCGAACATTTCCTGGGATTGCAAAGCTCTGGAATCGATCAAGTCATCCTGATGCAACAGGCCGGCCGCAATCGCAATGAGCACATCTGCGAGAGCCTCGAACTCTTTGCCCAGGCCGTCATGCCGAAACTCGTGAGCGGCCGTGCCGAGCGGGAAGCCAGGAAGGCCGAAGAACTCGCACCCTATATCGCCGCCGCACTGGCCCGTAAGACCATGATGCCTTCCCTCGAAGAGAGCGAAGTCCCGATCGTTCGCGCCTCCGCGGAACGTGCGCAGGTCAACGAAGGCACTACGTAGGCTTTTGCGTCAGCGCGCTACGAAGACGCTTCCGTAGAATTCCTCCACAAGCTCGTTCGCAGGCTCTCCGCGAAGGCCTACGAGAAGCTACTCGCGAGCCGCCAGCAGACGCTGCGTTGGCTGATGCGGCACCTCAACGAGCGCCGAACTCTCGAGCAAGGCCGCCCGAACCTCGACCAGCGCGGATTCCATGTTGCTCGAAAGCGCGAGCGTCGGCGGCTGCACACGCTCGAATCTCACGAAATGGAAGGGCAGCTCGAAGGGCACGAAGGGTACATCGAACACGAGCGGCGCCGGAGAATAGTCGGGTAGCGAGGCGATCTCGCCATCGTCCGAAGTCTGATTGGCCACGACATAACCGATCACTGCTACAGCAACGATCAATATGAGATAGAGCGCATCGAGCCGGCGATTCGTCATGGCGAACCCCTCATTGCAACGGAAAGCGAGATCCGTCACGTACACATATTGAGGGGTAGCGAGCAGCTTAGCAGAAACCGGTGCCCGCCGATCCCGTCCGGAGCAACAATTCGTGGCCTCGCCGAAACCCGTAAGACGCCGATCTTGTCGACTTCCCAGAATGGAGGAATCGATTGCTCGAACTCATCCCCTTCACGATGCTGGTCTTCTATCTCATCCCCTTTCTCGTCGCATGCGCACGGGGATTCGACATGCCGGTCGCCTTCCTGCTTGCGAATGTCGTGCTCGGTTGGACCGTCCTCGGCTGGTTCGTCTTGCTCTACGCGGCGTCGACCACCTCCGGTGAATCAGCGATCACGCAGCGTCGCAGTTGATCGGGACTCACGGTTCGCGACAGCAACCCGCACGACTGCGCAACCCATATCGAGCACCCGTCACGTCGCTTGATCCTCGCGCCCCCTCCCCCAGCGATCGTAGGAAGTGACTTCTTCTACGGGCAAGCGTGTGATCGGACCGAACTTTCCAAGCGGATATCCGATGGGAACGATCACAACGGTTCCATATTCTTCAGGAACACCGAGATGCTCGGCGAGTTCACTTTCGAAACTCGTGTGTGCGGTCGTGAGGCTCGCACCGAGGCCGAGGGCCCGACACGCGAGTAGAATATTCTGCACGCAGGGATAGATCGAGCCGTAGGAAGGCGGTGCTTTCCCGATTCGCTCGTTCTCCGGAATCTGCGCCGGCCAATCCCGCTCGCCACAAACAACCAGCAGAACCGGAACCTGGTGAAAATACTCCGCGAGATGCATCGAGGCCTTCAAATTTCTCGCGGCGGCAATATCCGGATTGTCGATGAACTCCAACAATCCGCCAAAACGAGCAAGCATGCTTCGGTAGTAGCGTGCCTGAATGAAGCGCTTCGTTTCCGCATCGCGAACGACGATGAATTGCCATGGCTGAGTATTCGCGCCACTCGGTGCCTGTGTACCCGCTTCGATCACGCGTCGGATCAGATCCTCGGGAACGGGATCGGGCTTCAATCGGCGCATCGCACGCAGGCTGTACAGGGTTTCGAATAATCCGATCTCGCTCATCATTGAACTCCCCATGAATGTCCGCCACTAACAGCCAGAGTTGCGCTGGCCGGATGAAGTCGAGACGATTCCGAACGGCTCCGGCTCCCGGGATCTGTTAGCGAAGGTCAGGCATTCCTGCTAAACCGGCAGGGTTCGACAGTTGCAGCCGCAAGTGCTTTCACGAGCCCAGGCGGCGGCCGGCCCCAGTCGAAATCGTATCGCAATCGACTAGACGTTTGAACGTGGGCGCCGACCGGGAACTTCCTTTCGACCGGTTGTCGAAACTGACAGCCTCAAATGGCCGTCAT
>CAZMFM010000138.1:0-10842 GCA_964565565.1 uncultured Spirochaetaceae bacterium
CAGAGTTTTCTTCAAACTTATTGTTGTCGAGGCGGATACCTGCTGGCAGACCTGCTGGCTGGCTCCGTTCATTGGATCGCCGATCGCTTCTTCCAGAGAGACACACCCGTACTGGGCGCAATGCTGATTGCCCCCTTCCGCGATCACCACGAAGACGCGCTGGGAATCACACGACACGATTTCTACGAGGTCTCGGGAAACAACGCCCTCGTCACGATTCCCGTCGTACTATTCGTCACCGCCCTCCCCCCAGCCACTGACCCCCTTTCTCGATTCCTGCTTTCGTTAGGCGCCAGCACGACCCTCTTTCTCTTCATGACCAATCAATTCCATAGCTGGGCCCATTCACTGTCACCACCGCGCGGCGTGGTCTGGCTCCATTCGACGGGAATCATCCTGACGCCCAAGCGGCACTCGCGGCACCACCGCGGCGACCACGACCAGTCCTATTGCGTCACCTCGGGTTGGATGAATCCGGTTCTCGATCGACTGAGAATCTTCGCGCGGCTCGAGCATCTCCAATCAAAGCTCGTACCGTCGGCAGCCAAACGAAAAGGGCGAATGACCTGAGCGATGACCGGATTCAATTGGCATAGCGTCTATACCAGCGAGCTACAGAGCCTGTACGCCCTGCTCGTCGTGCCCCTTGCCTTTCTGGCCTATCGACTGGCTGCACCGAACGATGGAGATCGTTCCGGTCGGGCCGAAGTGCCCGCCGCAGCCGGATTCGTCTCTGGACTCACGCTGCTCTTCGCGTTCGAGACGATGCTCGATCCGATTTCGACCGGCCCACTCCTCAAGCTCGAAATTCTCCGTGACACGCACGCCGCGACCGTGATTCCATTTCTGTTCGTCCTGCTTGGCGACCTCCGCGTCCTGCTCCTCGCCATCGGCGTTGCCCGGCCCACGCGCACTCTGAGGCAACTCCTGGCGTGGGCCTTGGGAATGTCGTTGATCGTTCCGATCGTCGCCGGTTCCAGCTTCGCCTTGGCGAGTTGGCTTTGGCCCGATCTCCAGGGTCAGGTCCTCTGGATGCTCTACGAATTTGGCTTTTTCTCGCTCTGCATCTACCTGTCGCGGATCTGGGCTCCCCGCAACGCGGCACACGATCCCAACACGCTGGCCTTCCTACGATCCATCTTCGGTTACAGCGCGGCCTACTACCTCCTGTGGTGGCTGGCCGACGTACTCATCGTCGTCGCGGAGATGGATCTCGGCTGGGCGATTCGCATCATTCCAAATCAGCTCTACTACGCCTTCTGGATCCCCTTTGTCTATTGGCGATTTTTCTCAGCCCCCCGCAAGCAAAGCGACCAAAGCGGCTAGGGTCATTCGGGCAGCTAGAGAAACGAAGCCAGTCGGAGAGCGCTCCCCTGAAGCAGCCACCGAATGGGCACCTTTGCCTGCAGGGTCAGGCACTCTGCTCGCCGCTCCCTAGAACGCCTCGTGATAGGCGTCTTCGAGCAAGTCCAACCACGCCGCCAGATAGCGCGCGCCACGATCGGCGGAGGCCGCAGACGGATCGCCTAACACTCCGGATTCACTATTGGGCCGAAGGCTCGGGTAGAAGAGCGCCTGGCCTTCCTCCGGGCTGACACGACGGCCCGGGCGAAGCAGATCGGTTCGAACGCTCCCTGGCCGGAGCATCGCGACGAGACTCGTCTCGTATTCCCCCGCGTGCGGCCCTGCAGCGACCGGATCGAGGCCCTCGAGCTCGACGGCACGAGATTGCATCGAGCCGAGGCCCAGATCCGTCGCGACATGCAGATCCATGCCCAGCCGTCCCGCAACGAGACGCGGCCACATGGCCTCGAGCGCATCGACATTTCCACCATGCGCCGTGAAGACGAAGGCGCGCTGAAAGCCGTGATGCTCAAGCGAGTCGAGCAAGTCGGCGAGTACGGCCTCCAGCGTGGCTGGTTCGATATGCAGGGTTCCCGAGAAATCGAGATGCTCACTGGCGCAGCCGATGGCCAGCGCGGGCAACGCAATCGCATCGGTCAATCGGCCAGCGAGGCCCAGGGCGAGCGCATCGGCAATGAACCGATCAGTGCCCAGTGGCAGATGCGGACCGTGTTGCTCGATCGACCCGAGCGCAAGGAGCGCGGTGCGACGACCGGCCGCGATCGATGTCTCGACCTCCGTCCAGACCGCTTCTTCGTAGGGCCGGGGTGATCGGAAAGTCGGGGAACGACGATCATCCGGTCGCCTGTCGGCGCGACGTGACGCCTCCTGCAGGTTCGGCCCGACGCGATAGAGCGCGTCTTCTCGATCGGCACCGGGCCAGACCACGAGGTCGAGTGCCGTTTCCGACAACACCCGCATAACACATTCATCGAGCATGGCTTCGTATTCGAGGACCCTGAAGGGCCATGGCAAGCGAGCACGCAAAACACGAAGATCGTGAAGCGCTGGATCGAGGGTCGCGGCGAATCGATCCAGCCAGGCGGACTCAGTCGAACCGTCCTGTCGTGCTCGGGCACCGCGGCTGTCTTGGTGGTCGTGGTGGTCGTGGTCGCCACTGTCGGACAGATAGAGAATCGAAGTCGGCCGCGTCGCCAGGGCTTGCAACGGACCGTGAGCGAATTGCAGGACATCGATGCATCGCGGCTGCGGCCGAAGCATTCCCTCCGCCAACTTGAGCGAGAGTTGCTCGGCTAATTCGAGCATCCCCTGCTCGGCAACGAGAATCAGCGATCGCTGCGCCGAGAAGAAGGGTGCCATCTGTTCGGACGTCGGAAAGACGCGTTCCACCTCGCGAGCGGCATCCTGTTGTGCAACCCGCAATGCCTCCGGGTCGCAGTCCAGGGCATCGAAGTTCTCGAGGCGCCGCCAGGCCAGGGTACGAAGCAGGCTCCAGCCCACGGCATATCCCACCCGGGCGCCAATCACGCGAAGCAGCATTCCGGATTCGACCCCGCAAGGCATGTCGACACGGACTACGCCCCGGGATTCGAGGTCCTCGAGCCAGGCCTGCTTGTCCAACGAGTCGGCCTCATGCTTGGCCGTGGGCGGCGCTCCCGAATCTCGCCGCGCTCCGCCGACAAATGCCTCGTCGTCGAGCGGATCGGGGGAACCCTCGCCGGGTCGAAGGCCGGTCACCAGAATGACACCGGCCCATTGCTCAATATGGCAGAGCGCGTGACGCGCATTGGCGCTCAGCCCCTGAGAGAAGACGACCAGCCAATCGCGATCCGAATGCGGCGGCGCGCCTTGCGAGAGGGATCCCGTCGTCGCGAAACGAGCGGGCTGGCCCAACCATCGTGTGGCCGCTTCGGCAAGATGACGAGCATGCCCCTCCGACGTTCCGATTCCCGTCGTCACCAACAGGCGCGGCAAACGAGCCGGCTTTTCCTTGAGTGCCTCGAGCAGGCGCGGCACCCGGGAAACGAAATCGCTGGCTCCCCGGGATCGGGCTCCCAGTAGACGGCGGCCGCGCTCAGCCGATTCAGTACTCGACACGGTGACCAGCACGCTTTCGGTTCTTCACCTCGGCCTTGGGCGAAGATGCGGAATCGCTCGACGGGCCGATGCCCGCACACGCGCACTCTCGATCGTCGAAAGAAACGGCGACCGAACCTCGACCCGCCCGACGGATCCCGAGCAACGCTTTGCGCAAAGCCCGACGACCGGGTGCAGCGCGCAAGGGCAAGCGATCGAGTAGTGACATCGTAATCTCGTTGGTTCGGGGCCCTGCCCCCGACACGTTCGCTTCGACCGCGGAGACCGCGGCCATGCTTTCATCGACGACGTGGTCACCATGGTCACCATGGTCAACGTGGCCATCGTAGTTAACGTGGTCACCATGGCCGTGCCAATCGCCAAGCTGCGACTCGTGATGTGCAATCACGATCGACTCCTTCGCCAACCGGCCATCGAAAATCACACTCAAGCGAAACCAATCAATCTCTCGCTCCGAAGCGGACGTAGAAGGCAAAGCGATCGGAAGGAAATACGAGGCCGTCAGCACGCGATGGCCAGCGCCTGCAAGAACGAAAGGCTCCACGACCGGCACATCGACCGGTGGCCGAGCACTTTGCAGGCGAGCTGGCCTAGCCAGGACATGCCCGGAGTCGTGCTTGGCGGCGAGATAGTCGCGATTGAACGGCGAAGTCGTGCCACCGATTCTTTCCATTCGCCAGACCGTGATCCCCTCGGCTGCGAAAGCCTTGCTGACCGCCGCGGCCTTGTCCGGATTATTCGTCAACAGCCGCAGCGGAGCGCGGAGTCCGAGCAAGCGACTCATCGGCGCGAGCACACCGTATCGACGCAGATCCGGGGGCAGCCCCATTTCCGCGTAGGCGTCGAAGGTCGTTTTCCGATTCTCGCTCGCCTGCACGATCATCCGGTCGCGCGCCTTTGCGGTCAGTCCGGCGCCACGCCCCTCCTGCATCAAATAGAAGACAACGCCCTCGCCTTCGCCGGCCATCATCGCCAGCGCTCCGTCGAGCTGCTCCGCGCAATCGCAGTCCTGCCCGGAAAGACACTCGCTGGTCAGGCAGGACGAATGGACCCGCAAGAGAAGTGGCGCCGAGCCGTGCATATCTCCGCAAGCGATCGCCAGGGCGACGCGATCGTGCGCGAGATCACGAAAATAGTGCACCGTGAAGTCCCCGTGCCGGGTCGGCATCGAAACCCGTCCGAGATAGAGCGTGTTCTGTTCCAAATCGCCGGGCGAAGCGATCGGCTTCATGATCCCGCGCTCGATCGAGGGTCGTCCTTACGCTGACTCATCGCTTGAAAGTAGGCGATCAACGCATCCAGGTCGGACTCGTCGAGATTCGGATGAGCGGGCATGCTCGTATAGCGAGTCAACTCGGGGTTCCGGATGTAGGCCCGTATTTGCCGCAAAGGACGGTATTCGACGATGCTGCGAGGAATATTCAGATCGGGACCGACCTTGCCGCCCTCGCCGTTGATTGCATGGCAGGACGCGCAAGACCGTTGGAATAACGCATAGCCGGCCCAACCCGGGTCCTGCAACGAAAGTCCGGTCGGCACGGTTTTCGGAAAGGCATCGGCAAAGGGAGCGACCTCGATGGCCGCGAGCTGATAGGGCCACGGGTGGACGTGCGGATCGCTTTGCCCCGCGCCAATCCAGACCAGATAGAAGGGGCCGGGGTCGACTCGACGTCGATCGATCCTGGAAAACATCGGTCGCGAGGACGTCCCTTTCATCAAATCGGGCTCGCCGAACGCAAGATAACCACCTGGCTCGAGCAGGTCCCGACCCGAAACTGGCCGCGTATAACCATCGCGCGCCCGAAGCAGCAAGCTCTGCGAACGCTGCCCCTCGGCTCCCCCCGACTCGTCGAATCCCAGATCGAGCACGCAATACAGCGAGAGCGCGAGATAGCGCATTGGCCGTTTGTGATAGGGATCCGTCACCTCGACCACTTCCTCGGGACATCGCGCACGCAGCTGTGAAAGTTGCACCGTACGCGTTTCGCCTTCGGACCGGATGAAGCGAAGCGAGGGCTCCTCCACGTCGGGGGTGGCCGCGATGGCCAGGCTGGCCGTTCCCAACAAGAGACCAAGGCCGACACCGCTCATACCGCCGATGCGGCGAAGTAGAACGATCCCTGTGCGGCGAATCATGCCCACTCCGAAGCGACCCGTTGCAGCAAAGCCTGGTTCAATCGGTCAATTTTCGAAGGATGATGCTGCCGACCGAATAGCCGGCGCCAAAGGAGCTGAGCACGGCATAGTCACCGGCCTCGAGTCCGTCGCGATGCTTGTGGAAGGCGATCACCGATCCCGCAGAACTCGTATTCGCATACTCATCCAGAATGACCGGCGCTTCGTGGGGGAGTGCATCACGTCCGAGCAGCGTCTTGATGATCAGCTTGTTCATTCCGAGGTTCGCCTGGTGCAACCAAAATCGTTTGACATCGGCGATCGGGACTTGAAGGTCCTCGAGATGAGTCCGGATATGCTTGGCCACCATCGGACAGACCTCCTTGAAGACGGTGCGTCCGTTTTGCCTGAAAAGAAGTTCGAAGGGATCCCGCTCACCATCTTCGGAAGAATTCAGATAGCCGGCATCGTTTCGAATGTTATTCGAAAACTTCGTGGCCAGTCGCGTGCCCAACACTTCCCATGACTCGCCATTGCCCCTGGATCGATCCGCAGACGCCTCATCTCCCTCACTGTCACCCTCGCGCTCGAGAATGACCGCCGTACAGGCATCACCGAAAATGAAGTGGAATTCCCGCAGAGCAAAATTGTTATGTCCCGAGGTAATTTCAGGATTCAAGGCGAGCACGCAACGGGCGCTTCCCGAACGCAAGGCGTCGACGCCGTTCTGGATCGCAAAGGTCGCCGAGGAGCAAGCGACATTCATGTCATAGGCGAAGCCCTTCGCCCCGAGCGCTTCTTGGACTTCGATCGCGATCGCAGGATAGGCGCGTTGCAAATTCGAGCAGCCGACGACGACCAGGTCGATTTCCTCACCCGTGCGCCCCGCTTGAGCCAGCGCCTCCTTCGCGGCCGCCAGACAGATCTCGGCCTGGATCGACAGCTCATCTTCGTTTCGCAAGGGCAGCCGGGGCCGCAGTCGGTCCGGGTCGAGTACACCCTCTTTGTCCATCACGTAGCGATGCCCGATCCCAGACGCCCGCTCGATGAATTTTTCGGAAGGCATATCACGCTCTTCGACGTCACCTCGCTCGATCTCTGCCTGGTGCGCGGCATTCCATTTCTGGTTCGCCTGCCCGAGAGACGAGACGAGCTCCGCGTTCGACACCGAGTCGGGCGGCGTATAGAGCCCTGTTCCCGTAATCAGAATCCGACTCAAAATCGTTCTCCTTTCGTCGCCATCACGATCGCCCTCGCGTTGACCGTCACTATAGTCAACGAATCGCTCGAAGGTGAGCAACGCCTCGCTCGATGGGCAGGCCCGAAGCATCCAGCCGCGCGTCGGAACCCGGTTCGACGACTTCAATTCGCAAAACGGGACCCGATTCATTCAACCGGACCAGGCTCTCCCCAACGAGCGCCGAACCATTGGCCGGCTCGTCATTCACCAGCGTCCCGTTTCGGCTCCCGAGATCTTCGAGGTGCCACCGGCCCGCCTCCGAATAGAGCCGGGCATGCCGGCGAGAGACCAACGGATCATAGAATCGCACGACACAATCGTTGCCACGCCCGAGAAAGACTTCTTCCTGAAAGAGTCGGGCATGCGAACCGGTCGAATCCTGCCAGCGGACGATCACGGCGCCCTCGTCCGTTTTGCCAAAGGCAATCGTCGGCATGTCGGCGAGACCCGCATTGTCCGAATCATCAGGACGTCGCTCGAGCACGTCCTGCGGATCGCGCACGATGCCATCACGACCCAATTCGAATTTCCAGGCGAGTACGACGACGACCGGCAGGAATGCGAGCAAACCGATGACCAGGGCGCGAATCATCCAATCCGGCGCACCGAATAGCGGCGCCATCTCGGCCACCCCCTGCGAGACGCCCCAGACCGCAACCAGATAAACCCCGGTCGTACGGAAAACGCGTCGCCGGGTCGCCTCGGCGATCAGCTCTTTCAGCCCTCTAGCCATCTCGGGAACCCTGAGCCTTCTATTGCAATTGGCAGTGGCAAGTCTATCAAGCTGTGTCAGTGCCTCCCAGAGCTCGCCGGCGAGGCATTCGGGACAGCTCACGCGCCCGTCCACGCACTCTGTGATCCTTCGCCTTCTCGTCAGCCGGCCTCACGGCGCAGCGCCGCATGCGGCGAACCCTCGGCTCCGACCGTGACCCCTACGCCGCCGAATAACGCCGTGACCAGGAAGGTTGCCAGGACAAGGAATAACAGGTCGAGGACGGGCGGGTCAAAGGGCAGCTCGAAGACGTAGACGACGACGCAGAAGGAGCCGACCACGGCCAACAAGCCACCCACCGCCGAGGCCAGCCCGGCGAGAACGACCGCCTCGGTCGCAACGATCCTGCGAAGAAGGGTCGTCGACGCACCGAGCACCCGGAGCAAGAGCGCCTCGCGTGCTCTCTCGCTGCGCGCCGCGAGGGCCGCTGCGATCAGGATCGCGATCCCGGTGCCGAGCGTAAAGAGGGAGAGCAGACGGATCGCGATGCCGATCTGACCCAGCATCGTGTCGAGGGAACGCAGGATCAGCGTGGCGTCTAGAGCGGAGACGTTCGGGAAGCGACCGACGAGATCGCGCTGCATCTCGGCGCGCGCCTGCTCGTCGGCGAGGTGCGCCAGAAGAACCGTGCTTTGTGGGGCCGTCTCGAGCGCGGCCGTCGGAAAGACGACAAAGAAATTCGTCGCCATACGACCCCAGTCAACCTGCCGCAGACTCGTAACGATCGTATCGACCTCGACGCCTTGAATCTGCCAGCGCAGGGTATCGCCGACGCCGACACCCAGGCTCTGGGCCAGATCACGCTCGACGGAGACCGGATAGCTCGAATCGGAGAACGCGACCTCGTCGGGATTCCACCAACTCCCCTCAACGATTTCTTCGCTATCGCGCAACGTATCCGCATAGGTCAATCGGTATTCGCGTTGCAGCGCCCAGCGAAAGTCCCGAGCCAAGGTGTCGTCGCCCAACCACTTCGTGCGGGTCGTACCACCGACGGCAGCGATGCGAGCCGAGATCAGCGGGGCCTGATCGACGACTTTCGCGCCATGGTCCGCCAACAATTCCTGCACGCCTGCGAGTTGATCGCGCTGCACGTCGAAGAGCACGAAGTTGGGTCGATCCGGACTGGTATCGACCTCCATCTGGCTCAATACATTTCGTTGAACGGTATGGATCGTACCGACCAGGAAAAGTGCGAAACCAATGGCGATCGTGGTCGGCAGGGTGTGATTGCGCGGGCGAAAGAGATTCGCGATGCCCTGCCGCGCCCAATAGGCCAGGACGCGGGGCGGATGTCGACGCAGAAAACGGATCATGCCCAGAGCGGCCAAGCTCAATGCACCGACCGTCACGAGCAATCCGGCGGCAAAGGCCAGGCCGATGCGCAGGCTACCCGCTTGCCAGACGGCGGCGAGCGCGACACTGGCGATGACGGCAACCACCGAAAGGGCCCGAGCCAGCTTCCGATCCCCTTCGCCCGTCCCAAAATCCCGCCGCAACGCCCGCAAGGGCGGAATCGACGCCAGATCGGAAATCGGCCCCATCGCACATAACAGTGTTGCCCAGATCGAAAGCCCGAGACCGGTCGCGACGCCGACTGGTCCGATTCGCAAGCTGACCTCGACCGGTAACAGATCACCGAAAACACCAGGCAAGACCCAGAGCAACGGAAGGCAGAGCACGATTCCGAGCAACCCTGCACAAAGACCCAGCATCACGGCCAACCCGGAATAGATCGCCACGACATCACTCGGTGACGCGCCAATCGAGCGAAGCAGGGCCACCGTATCGAGTTTCTCACGCACGAAGACGCGAACGCCGGCCGCCACACCGATGCTGCCCAACATCAATGCCGCTAGTCCGACGAGCCCGAGATAGCGGGTGAGGTTGCCGAATGCCTCCGACAAATCTTCCTGGTAGCCGCGAACGGTTTGCACACGCACACGCGCATCCTCGAGCGTCGACTCGTATTTTTCGACCCAGGGATCAACGACGCCCTCCGGCAACTTCAAATAACGTAGATAGGAAACGAGACTGCCCCGCTGAACGAGCCCGGTCCGATCGAGATCGCTCTTCAAGAGAAAGACCCGTGGCGCCATCTCCGCCTGAAGCCCGAAACTTCCCGGCGCCTTCTTGATCGCCGCCGCGATCACGAAAGATTCGCCGCCAATGCGCAATCGATCCGAGACTTCGAGGTCGAGTTGAATCAGCAGCGTCGCATCGACGAAGACCTGCCCAGGCGGGTTGCCCGACGCCTGCCAGCGGTGGGCGGGTTCGGTCCAGATCTCACCATAAAGTGGATAGACGCCGTCGATGGCGAGTAGATCGACGAGCCGACTCCGGCCCGAGCGCTCCGCCAGGGCCATCGTGCCCAGGCGCGTGAGCTGCGTCGATTCAATCGGAGCGCGAAGCGAAAGCGACGCCAGCGCATCGGTTACTTCCTGGCTGAGCGGGTCTCGACTCTCAAGACGCAGGTCGGCACCCAAAAGTTCCTTGGAGCGCAGATCGACGGCCTGATCGACGGCTTCGCGAAGCGAATGAAGCCCGACCACGACGGCGATGCCGATCGCCATGCAACTTCCGTAGAACCCGAAGCGGCGACCGGCCGAACGAAGCTCTCGCCGAATCATGGCTGCCACGAAATGCGGCTTCATGCGGATCGTCCTACCTGCTCGATCCGGTCCACGCGCCCGCCGTCGAGATGAATGATGCGATCCGCTCGACGACTGAGTTCCAGGTCGTGGGTCACGATGACCAGCGTCGTCCCGCGCTGCTGGTTCAATTCGAAAAGCAGATCGGCGATCTCTTTGCCGGTTTCACGGTCGAGATTTCCAGTCGGCTCGTCCGCAAAGAGGACGGCGGGCTGGTTCGCGAACGCACGGGCGATTCCAACTCTTTGCTGTTCGCCACCCGAGAGCTGCGCCGGATAATGTCCGTGCCGATCTCCAAGGCCCACGCGATCGAGCAAGGCGCGTGCCGTCTCTTCGGCGTCCCTCGGTCTCCCAGCGCGATTCGACGCAAGCAGTTCCAGGGGAACGAGAACGTTCTCGAGTGCCGTCAGGGTCACAATCAGATGGAAGCTCTGGAAGATGAAGCCAATGCGTTCAGCGCGCATCGCCGCCCGGGCTTCCTCGTCGAGCGTCGCCAGATCGACACCGGCCAGCGTTAGCTCGCCTTCACTCGGCCTATCGAGTCCAGCCAGGAGTCCGAGCAGGGTTGTCTTGCCGCTGCCCGATGGACCGAGGATGACAAC